>CAYIHE010000001.1:0-53447 GCA_964363145.1 uncultured Gammaproteobacteria bacterium
AAAGCCGTGCGATAATGTTCCTCGCCGACAATGTTAGGGTCCAGCACGGTGGAGTTTGAGTCAAGCGGATCCACAGCCGGATAAATACCCAATTCAGAAAGTGAGCGGTTTAAAACCACGGTAGAATCCAAGTGCGCGAAAGTAGTGGCCGGAGCCGGATCAGTGAGGTCGTCAGCCGGCACATATACGGCTTGCACGGAAGTAATAGAGCCGCGTTCGGTACTCGTAATACGTTCTTGCAAAGCGCCCATTTCGCTGGCCAAAGTTGGCTGATAACCCACGGCTGAAGGCATACGTCCGAGCAAGGCTGAAACTTCGGAACCGGCTTGAGTAAAACGAAAAATATTATCCACAAAAAGCAGTAAATCCTTGCCTTCTTCATCGCGAAAATATTCGGCCATGGATAAAGCGGTCAAAGCCACGCGAGAGCGCGCACCAGGCGGTTCATTCATTTGACCAAAGACCAAAGCGGTTTTGCTTAACACGCCGGACTCTTTCATTTCGCGGTATAAATCATTTCCTTCACGGCTTCTCTCCCCCACTCCGGCAAACATAGAATAGCCGCCATGTTCTTGGGCGATGTTGCGGATAAGTTCTTGGATAACTACGGTTTTTCCAACGCCGGCTCCGCCGAATAATCCGATTTTTCCGCCTTTCAAAAACGGACAAATCAAATCAATGACTTTAATGCCAGTTTCCAAAATCTCGGTCTTGGTGGACTGCTCTTTAAAAGTTGGAGCTTTTCGGTGAATTGGGTATGTCTTTTCGTTTTTTACTTCACCAAGGCCGTCTATGGCCTCGCCGGTGACATTAAACATACGGCCCAAAGTGGCTGGGCCAACCGGCACGGAAATTGGCTTACCGGTATCTATTACTTCGGTTTCTCTCTGCAAGCCATCAGTGGTGCTCATTGCAACAGTACGCACGGTGTTTGAGCCCAGATGTTGTTGAACTTCCAATACCAAAGTTTGCTCATTGTCCAGTTTTATTTCCAGCGCGTTAAAAAGCGCCGGTAATTTTTCCGGGAAATGCACGTCTACCACCACACCGATGATTTGGGATATTGTTCCTTTGTTCATATTCATAAATTATTATTTTTTTATATTGTCATTCTGAGTGAAACGAAGAATCTTTGTCTAGTTTGTGCTGAATAACGACGGACAGAGATCCTTCACTCTGTTCAGGATGACAAATACCTACTCCAGCGCCGCGGCTCCGCCCGCTATTTCGGCAATTTCTTGCGTGATGCCGGCTTGCCTGGCTTTATTAAAATTTAAATTTAGTTCGTTAATCATATCTTCGGCCGCGTCGCTGGCGTTTCGCATTGCCAGCATTCTGGCGCTATGTTCGCTGGCCGCGGATTCCAGCATTACCTGATAAATTTGTGTTTCCACAAGTCGCGGTAAAACAATTTCTAAAACACTTTGTTTATTCGGTTCAAAAAGATAGTCATCCAGCTCTACTTTTACGGATGAATTTTTTTCCAGTTTTAATTCGGTAATATCGGTTAAAATTTCTTCCAAATCAATTTTGGAAATAGGCAAAACTTGTTTTAATTTCGCGACCTGTGAAAGCGTGGATTTAAAATCCGTGTAAGCCACCACCACTTTGTCATAAGTTTTTTTGGTGTAAGCGTCTATCACCATTTTGCTAATCGGCAAAGCGTCGTCCAAACCCGGCGTGTCGGTCATGCTGGTAAAAGAGGCCACTAAATTATATCCCATTTTTTTGGCAAAATCCGCGCCTTTTTTTCCAATCCCGATCACATCAACGTTTATTTTTTCATTTGGCAAAAACTCTTTTCCTTTTATAATTTGTTTAGCCAGATATTTTGTGTCTTTCATCTGCGCGGCCGTCTTTTTTATAATATTGGAATTAAAACTACCGCACAATCCCCTGTTAGAAGTAATTATAATCATTAAAATTTTTTGTACTGGCCTGATTTCCAACAGAGGAATCAACGCTGTTTGTGATTGAGAAAGATTAACCAGTAAATTCCAAGCCAGCGTAGCGTAAGTACGGGTGTCCAAAGCCGCGTTGACGGCCTTGCGCATTTTGGCGGCCGCCACCATTTCCATTGCCTTGGTGATTTTTTTGGTGCTACCTATGGATTTTAGGCGGCGCTTGATTACTTTGGTGTTTACACCCATACGTTAATTTATAATTTCAGATTTAAGAATTATGATTTTAGCGATTGGTTGTCATTGCGAGGAGCCGTAGCGACGCGGTCCCGTAGCGAACGGGATCCGCGATCTTCAAGATCGGGACAATCTACTTATTGGCACTACCATCCGATGGGATTGCTTCGCTGTGGCTCGCAATGACAATTACTTATCAAACTCCTCGCAAGCTGATTTTAATTCCGCTTCTATTTTTTCATCCCATTGGCCTTGAGCAATTTTGTCCAAAAGCGGACGCTTTGCTTTATTCATAAATTCAGTCAGTGTTTTTTCTGCATTTGGAATATTTTTTACCTCCACATTATCAAAGTATCCATTATTTACGGCGTAAATATTTACCACCTGATCTTCCACCGCTACCGGTTGATATTGCGGTTGTTTTAAAAGCTCGGTAATGCGCTGACCGCGTTCAATTTGTTTTTTTGTTTCCGGATCCAAATCGCTGGCAAATTGAGCAAAGGCTTCCATTTCGCGGAATTGGGCCATAGCCAATTTTAATTTACCGGCCACTTTTTTCATCGGTTTAATTTGCGCCGCGCCGCCGACGCGGGATACGGAAATACCAACGTTTAACGCCGGACGAATGCCGCGATAAAATAAATCGGTTTCCAAGAAAATTTGACCGTCGGTAATAGAAATTACATTAGTTGGAATATAAGCGGTAACGTCGGATGCTTGAGTTTCGATAATTGGCAGAGCGGTAATAGAACCTCCACCGGATTCTTTGTTGCGGCGGCAAGCGCGTTCCAGCAATCGGGAATGAATATAAAACACATCGCCAGGGTAAGCTTCTCGTCCCGGTGGTCGGCGTAACAATAAAGAAATTTCGCGGTAAGCCCAAGCTTGCTTGGATAAATCATCGTAAACACAGAGAACGTCTTTGCCTTGATCCATAAAATATTCAGCCATGGCCACGCCAGAATACGGAGCTATATAGGAAAGCGCGGCCGGTTGGGAAGCCCCAGCTACCACCACGATTGTATAATCCATTGCGCCGGCTTCTTTTAACCGCGCGACAATTCTGGCCACTTTTGATTCTTTCTGGCCAATAGCCACATACACACAAATCATATCTTTGCCTTTTTGATTGATGATAGTGTCTATGGCTAAGGCGGTTTTTCCGGTTTGTCGATCGCCGATAATAAGCTCGCGCTGGCCACGGCCAATTGGTATCATGGCGTCTATGGCTTTAATGCCGGTTTGCAGTGGCTGGCTGACCGGTTCTCTGGTCATAACACCGGGCGCGATTTTTTCAATCGGATAGAACTTGTTGGTTTTAATGTCTTTGCCGCCATCAATGGCTTGCCCCAACGGGTTTACCACTCTTCCAACTAATTCTTCTCCAACCGGCACGGACAAAATTCGGCCGGTTCTTTTTACAGTGTCGCCTTCTTTAATATGTTCATAATCGCCCAAAAGCACGCAACCAACTGTTTCTTCTTCCAGGTTAAGGGCTAGACCAAATGTAGTGGCTCCGTCATTCGACGTGGCGCTCGCATCGTTCACAAACTCCAGCATTTCGCTGGCTTGGCATTTTGTCAAGCCGGAAATACGGGCAATTCCGTCACCGACTTCTATAACTTTGCCGGTTTCTTCTTTGGCCACTTCTTTTTGAAAATGGGCGATACTTTTTTTAAGTTCTTCTACGATGGAATTGGTGCTCATATTAAATTAAACTAGTTTTTAATCTTAATAATTGTTTTTTTAAACTGGCGTCGTAAATAATATCATCAACTTTTATTTTTATCCCGCCTAATAAAGTTTTGTTTATAGTTTCCGTGATTTCCGAATTTTCACCAAACATTTTTTTAATTTTATTTATCGTTGTTTTATCCAGCTCGCGTGCGGATTCAACCTCAATTTCTTTAATACCATCTTGTTTTTTTGCGTGTTTTTCAAATTCCTCAATAATTAAATTTACTTTTGACAGCCTTTTGTTTTTTTGCAGTAATACCAAAAATTCTTTTGCGATTTCCGCAAAATAGCTCTTAGGCGCGTCTTTAGAAACACGGTATAATGCTTTTGCGTATTGTTTATTGCTTTTTTTCACAGTAATATTAAATCTTTATATCTTCCATCGCCTCTTCAATGATTTTTTTATCTTTGGTTGAATCCAGTTTGCCGGAAATCATTTTTTCCGTCGCTGAAATTATCAAATTGGCGGCCTGTTCCTTTATCTCGGCAATGGACTGGTCGCGTTCAATCTTGATATTTTTTCTGACTTGCTCCACGAGCTGTTCTATTTCTTCTTTGGCTTTAGTTTTAGCGGCTTCTCCGGCTTGTACAGCTTCTTGCTGTGATTTTTCCATAAGTTTGTTCGCGTCAACTTTGGCTTGATCAATTTTTTCCTGATATTTTCTTTCACTCATGCCCAAATTTGTTTCTATTTTTTTGGCGTTGTCTATGCTATCGTCAATCATTTTTTGTCTTTCAGACATTTTCTTTGTCAACGGCTTTAAAATCAAAAACCACAAAATTACCGCCACGATGGCAAAATTTATCAGTTGAAAAACAAAAAGCGTGCCGTTGATGCCAAGCGAGGCCAAGACACTTTCTTCGGCCGCGGCTTCGGCGGTTCTTGCAACTTCGGATGCAGATGCGATATTAATAAACATACTTGCAAATTAGTAGTCTGCTATTTTAATTAAATAATCCAATTTTGTCGGGCCTATAAAATTCAGACCCAACAAATTGAACTACTTGAGTGTGAAAACAACGACCAACGCGTAAATGGCGATGGCTTCGGCAAAAGCGGCGCCGAGCAACATGGGGACAAATAATTTGTCCGATGCTTCCGGGTTGCGGCCGATTGCTTCCATGGCTTTGGCTACTAATTTACCAATAGCTAAAGCGGGAAACATGCCGCCGATAGCCATGGTTAAACCTTTCGCCAATGTGACGACTGATTCGTGATCCATACTTGACCTTTCTGACATCATTGCCGGCGAGAGGGTTGGTTATTTAGTCTCGTGCCAAGGATATCTTAATTAGTTAATGTCATCGCGAGGTCGCTTAAAGCGGCCGTGGCGATCCCCTTGAATCAAGTCGTACTTAATCCAACGGGATTGCTTCGTCGCTTCACTCCTCGCAATGACAGTTAATGAGCGTGTTCGTGCGCTTCTTCATGTCCGTGCGGTTGGGCGGTGGCCACAGTTAAATAAACCAAAGTCAGCATAGTAAATACGGCGGCTTGGATTAAACCAACAAGCAATTCAAGCATCATAAACGGCGCGGGCACTGCAATAGCCACTAAACTGCTAATAACTGAAATGAGAACCTCGCCAGCAAAAATATTGCCAAATAACCTTAGAGAAAGAGACAAAACTTTGGCAAATTCGCTAACAATTTCAATTAAACCTACAGCCAGCTCAATCACCGCGGTAAAAATAGCCACCGGGCCTTTGGTTAAACTTTTGAAAAATGTTCCGATTTGTATAAATTTATTTAAATGCGTAAAAACTCCGACAGTAATCAATCCAAAAATATGGGAAGAAATAACCGCCACCGCGGCCATGGCCAAAGTTAAGTTAAGATCAGTGTTGGCCGGGCGAAACAACATATTCTCCCCGGCTTTTATACTGCCGGTGCCGGGCATTAAACCCAGCCAGTTGGAAAGTAAAATAAAAAAGAAGACAGATCCGACAATTGGCAAAAACCGCAAAGTCTTTTTTCTGTCTCCGGTTACCCTGTCAAAATAACCCATTAATTTTTCCAAAAAAAATTCCATGAAATTTTGCGCTTTGCTTGGCTTGAGATGGATTCGTTTGCGCAGATACAAACCAAGCGCGAGAAAAATAATAATTGCCAGCCAAGTATTTATAATAGTGTTGGTTATCGGCAATTTACCAATGTGAAATAGTGTTTCCGGGGCTAATGTGGGTATGTGAAGTTCCATACACAGATTTAAACAGATTAATGTGGATTACGCAGATTACGTAGATTCCCCGCTTGGGCGGGGTAGGGGTG
The DNA here is from genome assembly GCA_964363145.1 of uncultured Gammaproteobacteria bacterium. Lineage (GTDB taxonomy): Bacteria > Patescibacteriota > Patescibacteriia > Magasanikbacterales > GWA2-37-8 > XYD2-FULL-39-9. The sequence goes on from CAYIHE010000001.1 coordinate 6,147, forward strand.
GGTGAGATTCTGAGCGGACAATTATTTTTTAGTATTCATCTTTTTATACTCGTCTCCGTAAAACTTTGCCTTCTTATATATAACTTTTGCGGACAACAGCGCGGCCAGCACAAATCCCAGGATTGTGAAAAGCGGAGACTTGCCGTATTTTCCGTCTAAATATTGGCCGATTAATACTAAAATCACAACCGGAACAGCCAGAGAAGCGCCAAAGTCGCCGATAATTTTAAAAGCAAAAAGGCAATACTCCCGGCTGGTGGATTTTGGAGATTTTTGTTCTTCTGTCATAGACGCCAATATTTTACAAAGAAACTCTTAAAAAGTCAAGGCAATTTGCTTATAATAGAACGAAAAAACTCCTTGTCTTTGGGGTTGGTAAGCAAATCAGCCGCTTCACTTTTGTTTACCCATCTGGCTTCAGGGTTGTCCGGATCTATCGGTTTTAACTCGCGCTGGCTGGTTCTAAACAAAAACATAAAAATTGTCTTGTGTTCGGAAAAGTCATGTCCTCCCTCAATACTGGTTTTATATCTTTGGTAATCGCCTAATTCGGAAATTAATTCCAACTGATTTACGCCGGATTCTTCATAAATTTCTCTTTTGGCGGCCGCTAATTTCTCTTCTCCGGCCTCAATATGGCCTTTAGGCAAAGACCATGCCCGCCCGCGCTGATTTACTATCAGCACTTCGCCGTTTTCATTAATTACCACTCCGCCGGCTGATTCGGTTTGTTTTGTTTCTACACTCATAAATTAAATAGTTTATTGGCATTTTTAGCAGTTATTTCTACAACTTCGTCAAAAGACAGATTTTTTATCTCCGCAATTTTTTTGGCCACTTCTTCCACCATCCACGGTTCGCAACGCTGACCACGATAAGCCTGCGGAGCCAGATATGGCGCGTCTGTTTCTATTAACATACGCTCTAACGGACAATTTTTTATAACTTCAAGTAAATCTAATTGCGGTTGTGGGTCTTTTTTTGGAGGAAAAGTGATGACGCCGGTAAAACCCAAATGTAATCCCAAATCAAGATATTTCTGGGCGTGCGCCCAATCAGATGTATAGCAATGCACAACCCCTCTTACTTTTTTTTCTGTCATCCCGAGCGTAGCCGAGGGATCCCTTACACTAGACGAAAGGGATTCCTCCACGGAGTTTATGCCCCGAGGGGTAGTCGGAATGACAAGCGAACGCAAGAGCTCCACCATTTCATCATGGGCATTACGCACATGAATCACCAGCGGTAAATTTAATTCTTGCGCCAATTTGTATTGCGCGATAAAAATTTCTTTTTGTTTTTTAAAGACTTCTTCCTTGCTTACACCATCCGGCTGATGGAAAAAATCCAGCCCGCACTCGCCGATGGCGATAACTTTTTTGTTTTGCGCCAATTTTTTATAAAATTCATAATCAAAATCTTCGGCGCGTGAATCAAATTTGGCTTCGCTTTCGTCCACATGCGATTTAAAAAGATGAATCGGGTGGAGGCCGATCGTGGCAAAAATATTATTGTATTTTTCCGCGTATTCAACCGCTCGAACGCTAGTGTCTTTTTGAGAACCAACCACATTTAAAATTACGCCTTTCTCCCGGCAGCGTTTTATAACATCTTCATAGTCATCTTTGTAGGCGTTGAATTGAATGTGGCAATGAGTGTCAAACATAGTATTGCGGATTACGCGGATTTACAGTCTGGATTTCGCGGATTCGATAAATTGATTATATTAAGCCTTCCACGGTACTGCGCAAAATTCGAATCGCTTCGGGAAAAAAAGGAACAAAAATTGAAGCCAGTTTTACCAAAAGCGGCGCCAGCTTTGATCCGGCCAGGCCATCCATAAAAGTAAGGCTAATTGGAAAACGAGCGATAAAATACAAAGATACGCCAATAACCATCGCGCCTTCCAGAGCGCCAAAGGCCATGCCAAGCAATTTATCCAGACCGCGAATAATGGGAAGCTTGGTAAAAATGGTCAGGAATTTTTCCATAATCCAAAAAACAAAACCGACTAAACGGGTAATGATTATGAAGCTAAGCACGAAAATAATAACTTTGACGTAATTTTGATTCCAACCAGTGGCGGTTATAATCCAATTAGCCAGCGGCGCGTAAAATCGGCTGGCAAGATAAACGCCAAAAATAGTGCCGATTAGCGAACCTAGTGTATGCACCAAACCAAACCACAGGCCAAAAAGAGCAAAGCCGCTGATAATGACCAGTAAAACAATGTCAAATAACGGCATAAGATAAAAATTAGGATTTAATTTCGCTTAATTTTAAAACTTTGTCGGTTAACATTTTAATTTCCTTATCATAATTACTCAAGGTGACAGCTAGTTTTTTGGCCGCATCGTCTTTGTTAATTTGACCGGAAATAGACTCAATACAAACTTTAAAATCTTCTTGTGATAATTCTTTTTTCAATTCATACACTAAAATTTGCGCCAGATACTCGCTGACTGCTTCATGAATAAAATCAGCTTTTTTCTCCGGGTTTTTTTCTTTTGTCGACAAGGTTTCATACAATTCCCCGGCTATAATATGAAGTCGTGAATTTGGTTCACCGGTAACCCCGCCCCACTCTCCACGGATAGTAGAACGATACCTCAGCTTTTTTTTGGCGACTTTTTCATTTATTTTAGCCGCGTATTTGTATAACTCAGCTTGAGCCTGCAAATCATTTTGATCAAGTTTGTTTACAAATTCCATTATCAAAAAATCAATGTAGCTTTTTATAATAGCAATATCTTCATTGCTTGCTTCCAGCGCGCTGTCCGGTTCTTTAAGTATCCTTCTTACCAAGCGAAATGTGGCCGGTTTATCGCCAGTTTCAAACCCTGCGGCACTCCTGTACCATATACTGTACTCTTTCTCATCATACTTTTTTATAATAATATTTTTTATAACTTTGGTGTCGGACATATTTTTTAAACATTCCGGTTCGTCAATAACCGCGCCGGTTTCTTCTTCTTTTCTGTGTTTATTCCAAAACTCCTTTATCGGATCGCGTAGCTCGTCCAGTTCTGCTTTTGTGGGAAATGGAACAATTTTACCTGTTTCATGTTTTGGAAAATTCATATTTTTTAAGATAATCTGGGAAATAATTGTTCCGGCTTTCGAATTTTATTGCCAACGGTTAACTCTACCCAATCTTGCAGTTGCGACAGCGGTTTGGCCAACTCAACGGACACTTCCAAACCCAACTGAATAAATATTTTTTCCGATGTCTCCGGCATTATCGGCCAGATCATTACCGCCACATGGCGCAAGGCCTCGCAAAGATGATGAAGTAGATCGTTTACCTCGTCGGTTTTACCTGCTTTGGCCATAGCCCACGGCTGTTTATCAGAAATAATTTGATCGCAGTGGCCGATAAATTTCCATACCGATTCCAAAGCCCGGTCAAAACGCCAGAAATTCATGGCTTGATTGTAATTGGGAATTATTTCTTTGGTAAGAAAATCAATAATACTTTGATCAACCGTTGTCGTGGCCGGAATCACGCTGTCGCAATATTTTTCTATCATCACCAAAATACGATTAGTTAGATTGCCGATGCCATTGGCCAAATCAGCGTTATAACGTTCCAAAAATTTGCCTTGTGAATAGTCGCCGTCATTGTCAAATTGAATTTCTCTCATTAAAAAATAACGTACCGCTTCCAGCGGGTATTTTTCCACCAACTCCAACGGGTCTATTACATTACCAATGCTCTTGCTCATTTTTTGGCCGTTTACGGTTATCCAGCCGTGCACGGCTATTTGTTTTGGCAAATCCACGCTAGCGGACATAAGCATTGCCGGCCAAAGCAGAGAATGAAACCTGTTTATTTCTTTGCCGATAACGTGAGCGTCCGCGGGCCAATACTTTTGAAATAATTTATCGTCCGCGCTTTCCCACCCAAGAGCGGTAATATAATTTGTTAGCGCGTCAAACCAAACATACATAACTTGCGCGTCATCTTCGGGAACCGGAACACCCCAGGGCAATTTTTCTTTGTTTCGCGAAATACTTACATCTTCCAGCCCGCTTTTTAAAATGTTCTTCATTTCTTTATAGCGATGCTCCGGATAAACAAAATCCGGATTATTCGCAAACAAAAATTCCAGCGGCTCCTGATATTTGGAAAGCTTAAAAAAATAGTTTTCTTCGGAAACTGTTTCCGGCGCGATGTGATGATCCGGACATTTGCCGTCCGCTAAATCCTTTTCCGTTTTAAACGCTTCACAGCCAACACAATAAAGACCGGAGTAATTTTTTTTATAAATATCCCCGCTTGCCAAAGATTTTTTCCAAAATTCTTGCGCGGATTTTACATGGCGTTCTTCGGTGGTGCGGATAAAATCATTGTTACTGATATTCCATTGGTCGGCCAGCAATTGATACTTGGCGGATTTTTCGGATGCAAATTCTTCTACGGGCTGGCCCGCTTCTTTGGCAGTGTGAAGCATTTTTTGGCCGTGCTCATCGGTGCCGGTAAGAAAATAAACGTCTTTCCCCAACAATCTTTGGTAGCGCGCCATTACATCTGTATATAAAAATTCTAAAGCATGCCCGATGTGGGGATCGGCGTTGGCATAAGGAATCGCGGTAGTGATGTAAAATTTAGATTTCATATTTTTTTTGTCATTGCGAGGAGCCGTAGCGACGCGGCAATCCCACTGTTAGTAGTACTAGTATTTTGGGATTGCTTCGTCGTCCGCGAGGACTCCTCGCAATGACAACCCTTAATTACTTTTGATTTACTACAACCACAAACTCCCCTCTTTCATCTTTCATTTGTTCTATAATTTGACTAATATTTCCTCGATAAATAGTCTCAAATTTTTTAGTAAGTTCACGGCAAACTACCATTTGTCTTTCGGGATTTAACACTTCCTTTAATTCCTGCAGACATTTTTTTATTCTATGGCCTGATTCGTAAAATACAGTTGTATATTCAGCCGCGGCTACTTCTTTAAAAAACTTTTGCCTTTTATTTTTATGGGGAGGAAAACCCATGAAAACGAATTTGTCCGTGGGAAATCCGGAGATGGAAAGGGCGGCGACGGCGGCGCAGGGGCCGGGGATGGGGATTACCTCGGCAACTCCCCCAACCCCCTCTTGGTAAGAGGGGGACACGATTCGTGAAATCAATATTCCTCCCGGGTCGCTTATTCCAGGCGTGCCGGCATCTGTGACCAAAGCCAGATTTTTACCTTCTTCTAACAAACCAATAATTTCTTTAATTTTTTTGGCTTCAGAGTGCTGGTGGTAGCTGATAAGCGGTTTGTTGATTTGATAATGATTGAGCAAATTTTTTGTCACCCGCGTATCTTCGCACAAAATAAAATCAACACTTTTTAATGTGTCCAGTGCGCGCAAAGTAATATCGCCAAGATTCCCAATCGGGGTGGCGACAATATAAAGTTTACCAAACATATACGGTGGTATTTTAGCAAATAAACGATAAAAAGGCAAAAAAATGGGTGCCACCGAAGTAGCACCCCCACAGAGACCAAGAGTCCGAGGATTGAATCTCTGTGTGGCAGAATCTGGAAGGCCTGATCTGCCTTACGAGGGTACCCATTTGATCTGTTTGATCATCCTCCTGGTTAGGCCGTACATGAGCAATGTACGTCAAAACCCTCGTCCAAGATAATCTAACATAGGATACCGCTTGTGTCAATATAAAAAGGTTGCTCACTTCGCTAGTTTCGCGACAATCCGGCGCAAAAGCCAAAAGAGGCAGAAAAACAGCGCGCCAACACCGCCCATAATCAAGTCGTTCATGGTGTCGGCGTTGCTTAACTGTGAATGAGTGAAGAAATAAGTATCGGAAATAAGTTCGTAAAATTCCCAGACCACCGCCATAGCCATAACAAAATTCAAAATTAAAATAAAATCAATAAAAATATTGGCGGTTTTAATTTTGTTATAATTTTTCGCCAAATCCAAAATGAAGTAGCCGCTGACGGCCATGCTAAACCCGCCGCTAAAGTGAAATAGGATATTTGGCCACCACCATACATCTTCCGGATTGTATAATAGGTTAAGAGAATGGGAAATAATATACACTAAAAAAGGAAACAGGCAAATTTTTACAATGTCGCTAATTTGGATTTTTTGCATAATTTAAAATCAGGATTTTTCTTCCCAATAAATAGCCGCGGTCGGACAGGCATCAATGCCGCTTTGAATATTTTCTTCAGTATCGCCGGTTTCATTAAAAACCTCGGCCTTATTTTCATCGTTCATGCGAAAAACATTCGGACAAATAATAGGACAAGTGCCGCAACCGATGCATTTTTCTTTATCCACTTTTGGAACGCGCATATAATTTGGTTTAACGAAGCATTAACTTAAATCTCCAAGAATATCTTCTTTGAGAGTTTTATCTAAATTGGATTTTTTGTCTGCTGATGTTGGAGCAATAATCTGCGATGCTTTTTTTATTTCGTCCATAACTGTATATTTAGTTACACCCAAAACAAAATTGTCATTGACAAGCATATTTGGCCCAAAATCACAACAGCCAAGGCAGGAAGTAAATTCTAAATTGTAATCATCAGCTTCAGATTTTATTTCTTTTTCTATCTTTTCCATAATCTGATTTGCTCCGCGACTGGAACATCTGTGTCCGCAACAAATTTTTACGGCTGTAGGTTTTTTTCCCATATTTTATCCATAGTATTTTTCGGTATAAAATCTAATCAGGTCTTCGATGGCCGGAATGGATTCTGGATCGCCAATACCCACTTTTAGTTTCTTTTGTACGTCTTCCAGGTCGCGCGCGCCTTCCAAAACCGCTTCTTCAATGTCGTGATCCGTAATATTTAAAACCTTGTCTATTACTTTGGCACCGGCGGTAATAATTCGGCCGTGCTGACCGGTCTGGCGGAAATAATCGTTAACAGCGGCCTGTAAAGCTTTGTCACCCAGCACCGAACAGTGGATTTTTCTATCAGGCAATCCGCCCAAGCGAACCAAAATATCCTGCGGTTTTATTTTTATGGCCTCATCCACCTTCATGCCATTGTTTTCCGTAATCATTTCGCTTAACACCGATGTGGAAGCAATGGCGCTGCCACAGCCAAACGTGCGCCAACGACATTCTTTGATTTTTTCCGTGGCCGGATCCACCCAAATCCATAAAACCATTTCATCGCCACAAGCCGGCGAACCCACTCGGCCCATGCCGTTGAATTTGAATTTTTCATCCTCGCCATATTGCATAAAATTGCGCGGATTGAAAAAATGATCCTTGACAATGTCGGAATACAACCAGCCGCCGCCATCTTTACCGCGGATGTCTACCGGCTGTGATAAATCTTCTTTTTTTTCGGCTTTAATAATCATATTATTTTTTATGATGATGATAATTAGCGTGTTGTTGTTCAAGTAATTTTACCGGAGAAATTTCGCGCAACTGTTCCACAATATTCGGCAAGCAATTCATTAAATAATCAATATCTTTTTTGGTATTGCAATGGCCGAGAGTAAAACGTAAACTGCCGTGTGAATATTCGTAAGGCAAACCCATGGCCGTAAGCACATGCGACGGTTCCAAAGATTCGGATGTGCAGGCGGATCCGGTGGAGCACATAATACGGTATTCATCCAAATAAAGCAGGAGCGCCTCCCCTTCTATGTCCATAAAAGTAACATTCAGATTATTTACCAATCTTTGCTGACCAATCTCCGGGCCATTCAATTTTATTTTGGAAATATTTTTTTGGATTTTTTCCCATAGATATTTTACTAATTTATTTATTCTCTCCGATTCTTTTTCTTTTTCCATTTGCGCCAGCTCAAACGCTTTGGCAAATCCAACAATGCCAGCGATATTTTCCGTGCCGGAACGCAAACGTCGTTCTTGTCCACCGCCTAAAATTAATGCTTTAATCGGAGTGCCGCGGCGAATGTAAAGCATGCCAACACCCTTTGGACCGTAGATTTTACTGCCATTTATGGTCATTAAATCCACATGCAACTTTTCCACGTCCAAATCTAAATATCCAGCGGCCTGGCAGGCATCGGTATGAAAAAAAGGATAAACCGAATTATTTGCTTTGCGGTATTGTAAAAGTTTGCGCCCGATTTCGGCGATTGGTTCAATGGCGCCCATTTCGTTATTGGCGTACATTATAGAAATTAAAATCGTATCCGGACGTATGGCTTTGATAACATCATCGGCATTTACCAATCCTTGTTCATTTATTTTTACATAAGTAATTTCCCAACCTTGCTTTTTCAAATCTTCCAGAGGATTAAGCACGGCATGATGCTCTGTGGCCAGAGAAATAATATGCTTACCGCGTTTTTCATGAGCGCGAGCGATGCCATAAATTGCCATATTATCCGATTCAGTGCCGCTACCGGTAAAAATAATATTTTCCGGCAAAGCGTTGATAAGCTTGGCTATTGTGCGGCGGCTGTCATTTAAGGCGCCATTGGCTTTGCGGCCTTCGGCGTAAAGCGAGGATGGGTTGCCATAAATTTCCGAAAAATACGGCTGCATAGACGTCAAAACGCGCTTGTCCATATAAGTGGTGGCGGCGTGATCAAAATAAACATTTCTGATTTTTTTTGGTTTGGGCAACATTGATTTAACGAAATCACGTCGCGTAGCGTCCATTGAAACGCGACGCGGTGGTTAATTAATTTTTACATTGCGCATCATTTTCACAATATTTTTGTTTAATTTTTCGGCAATTTTTTTAACTTCGCATTTTTTGTCAAAATTCACGCAGGAATATTTTTCACAGCGCAAACACGGAGTAATCGCCGGTTTGCCTTCCATTGCCTCAAAAACATTGTATAAACTGATTTTTTTAATGGAACGGCTTAATCTATATCCGCCATTTACTCCTTGTTCGGCTTCTATGAAACCGGCCAAACTTAACTTGCGGGCGATTTTTTGCAAAAACCAAAAAGAAATGCCGGATTTCTGGGAAACTTCTCTTAAACTGCAAAAAGAATTTTTCTTAGCATCAAGAAATTGCAGCAATTGAATGGCGTAATCAGTTTCTCTTTTTAGTCCGAACATACTAGAACGGCAAAGTTAAATTTATATTTTTTCTTTCTTTATTCGCGTTTTCGGCCGACTGCATGTCAAAATTTACGGCAAACGGCACTACTTCCCCCACCAAAGATTTATAAAATAGTTGTTTATTATTTTTCCCAAATTCGTAAAGCTCTTTGGTTACTTTTACGTCTTGTTCGCAATATTTTTTAATTTTATCTATTTTTCCTTCTTTCCACCATCTAATAGCCTGCAGACCGTCCGCGCTTTTTGCTATATCTAAAGTAGCCATGGCGACATCGTTTAATTTTAGACGGATGCCAATGCTAGACTTGATTTCCTTCATTATATCCAAGTGATTTATCGTGGAAAGATCGCCTAAATAATAATTATGCAAAATAGGCAAATCAAAATGCTCGCTGTTGTAACCGATAATGCGGTCGGCTTTTTCCAAAATCGGCCACAGCTTATTTAATTCATTTTCCTCAAAACTGGTATAGCTGTCGGTTGCATAACTATATATAGAAACACAAGAAATTTTGAATTTTTTAAAATCATTGTCCACGTCCGCGAACGTATTTTGTGTTTCTATGTCAAAAACTATTTCGTTTAGCATATTCGAATTGAATTGTTACTAATATAGTATGAGTTTATGGGAGTTTTGTCAAGAGCGGACAAATCCATGCTGTTTTCAAAAGCTAAAACATCTTTTAAACGCGCTTTTGTGACCGGATGTTTCGCCACAAATAAACTGCAGCAATCCTCGTATGGCCGGGCGGAAATATCCAACGTGCCAATGCGGCGCGCGAGGTTTATTATATCTTTTTTATTTGTTCCTATCAAAGGCGCGAGTTTGAGCATGTCGGTGGCCGAGTAGATCGCCGTCATGTTTTCCAAAGTTTGCGAAGCCACCTGTCCCAAGCTATCGCCGGTAGTTAGCGCCAAATAATTATTTTGGCGCGCGATATTTTCAGAAATTTTATAAAAAATACGGCGAATGCTTATCATGCGATATTTTGCCGGCACTTTCATTACAACCTGCCTTTGCAGTTCGGCAAATGGCACAATAAATAATTTTATTTCCGGCTGATAATTTGACAAAACTTTTGCCAGATCAAAAATTTTCTCGCTAACTTCATCGGTAACTTTAGTTTGATTTTGGAAATGCACCAACCCGATTTCCGCGCCACGGCACATCATTTTGTAGGCCGCCACCGGACTGTCTATTCCGCCGGACAATAGCGCCAAAACTTTACCCGAACTGCCTGTCGGCAATCCGCCGGCGCCGTCGGTGGTGTTGCCATAAATACAAGCTTCATCTTTGCCAACGGAAATATGGATATTCAGATCAGGATTATTTAAAGATACCTGCCAGTTATATTTTACGCGCGTGTACTCCCCTATTTCTTTGGCGATTTCTGCCGATGAAAGCGGAAAATTTTTAAAAGAACGTTCCGCGGAGATGCGGAAATTCGTCTTTTTGTAATTCTGAGCCCATCCGACTTCACTCATTGTCATCCCGAGCGAGCTCGCCGCGGCGAGCGACGAGGGATCTCTGTCCCACTCGTCGCGAGACAACCGGACAGAGATTCCTCCTTCGTTGTCGGAATGACAAGTGGCGGATCGGGATGACAATTGGACAATACTATCCACTCCTTTTTTAATATCTTCAATCGTTGATTTTGTTTTTACAGCCTCTGCGTAATTGGCAAAGCCCGGAATAAGAGCTAACTGGCGCAATTGTTCTTTTTTAATATCTTCCAACCACAAACCACCTTCTACTCTGGCGACACGGATGCCGGTCAACAATCTTTCAAAATTATTTTTAAGCTGACGATAAAAAATGGGCTGGTTGGAGCCCTTTAAAAAAATTTCGTCGATGTGAATAATTACATTCATATCATTGATTACACGGATTTACATTGGATTACACGGATTACAATCTGTTTAAATCCCGTTATAATCTGCGTAATCTGTGTTTATTCTACAGGTTTTTTGGAAATTGTAAACCCCGTAATCCTTGACTTCTAAATAAAGCCAGAGTAGCATAAATTTAACCAAAGGAGGCGGACAATGGAACCATTCGACAATAGACCGATGTATGCTAAAGTCTTGGGTTGGGCCGCGAATTTGCTTCCACAAGAAGATTCGCCGGCAGGTTCATTTGCCGAAGCTGTTTTGGAAGACGTGCTTTATTATAGCTTGTATAGCGTGCAATTGGCTGAAACAGTTTTTTTCAAATGCCGATCCAAAAAGCGGGCTGGCAGATAACGGGTTCTTTCCGAGCTGGGCGCGTCGCGCTCGGCTCATTTTTTTTATCCGCTTAATCTGGCAAACTGCAAAAACAAAAATAAAAATACCGCGGCCATTATTATTGGCGCGACCAAAGAAAGATAATTTGTCTTGCGCGGATTAAATCTTTGCAATAAAAGAGAGTTCCCCACCACCGAAATAGAGCTTAAAGCCATAGCTAAACCGGCTAATTCGGGCTTGAGAATTATTCCCCAAGACATAAAAATACGCGCCGCGATAGGAATGCCGATGATATTATAAAAAAGCGCGAAAAACATATTTTGTTTAATTTTGCTTAAAGTTTCCCGGGAAAGTTTTATGGCCGTAAGCACGTCGCGCAGATCATTTTTAATTATAACAATGCCGCCGGTTTCCATGGCCACATCCGTGCCGCTGCCCATGGCAATACCCAAATCCGCCTGCGCCAAGGCCGGCGCGTCATTGATGCCGTCTCCCACCATAGCCACTTGCAGTCCTTGCGCCTGTAATTTTTTTATTTCCTCGGCTTTGTCTTGAGGCAAAACTTCGGCAAGCACATTTTCTATTCCAGCCTGCGCGGCAATGGCTTTGGCCGTATGTTTATTGTCTCCGGTAATCATATAAACTTTTAAGCCGGCTTTTTTTAATCTAGCCACTGTTTCTTTGGCGCTGTCTTTTATAGTGTCGGCCACAGCCAGAAAACCGACAATGCTTTGTTCTTCTCCCAAAAACATAATCGTCTTTCCCTGTTCTTCCATTTCAGTCGCGGATTTTTCCCATTCCGCTAAAGACACTTTGCGTTCCGCGGCCAATTTTCTATTTCCTAAAAAATAATTTTTGCCGTTTATTATTCCTTCCACTCCTCGGCCCGGCAAAGCTTGAAATTTATCCACAGACAAAAGCGTTATGTTTTTTTCTTTAGCTTTTTTTATTATGGCTTCGGCCAAAGGATGCTCGGATTGACTTTCCAAAGAAGCCGCGATGGATAAAATATTATCATCTCCCGCCATGTCGGTTACTAGCGGCTGTCCGTTGGTAAGGGTGCCGGTTTTATCAAAAATAATCGCCTGAATTTTGCACGCTTTCTCCAATGGTTCGCCGCCTTTTATCAGCACGCCATGCTCCGCGCCTTTGCCGGTACCCACCATAATAGCCGTTGGCGTGGCCAAACCCAAAGCGCAAGGACAGGCAATAACCAGCACCGAAGTCAGCGCCATTAAGCTAAAAGATAAGCTCGCGTTTAAAAAGAAAAACCAAACTATAAATGTTAGGCCTGCAATAATTAAAACTAAAGGCACAAATTTGGCGGAAATGCGGTCGGCCAAGGCCTGAATGGGAGCTTTGGAACTTTGCGCTTCTTCCACAAAACGTATAATTTGCGCCAGAACAGTTTCGGCCCCGACTTTTTCGGCTCTAAACTCAAAACTGCCGTGTTTGTTTAAAGTAGCGCCGGTAACGGTGTCGCCGATATTTTTTTCCACCGGCAAACTTTCTCCGGTAAGCATAGACTCATCCACCGCGGAATTGCCTTTGATAATTACGCCGTCCACTGGAATTTTTTCTCCCGGCCGCACCAGCACTATGTCGCCTTTAGCCACTTCGCCGATGGGAATATCTATTGGCGCGCCATTTTTAAACACACGTGCGGTTTTTGGTTGTAAGCCCATTAATTTTTTTATGGCGTCGGAAGTTTTGCCTTTGGCTTTCGCTTCCAGCCATTTTCCCAAAATTACAAAGGTAATCAGAAAAGCTGAAGTTTCAAAATATAAATCCATTATTTTTTTGCCGCTCTCCCCCATCAGACTTTGATGAGTAATGGCATAACTGCCAAAAACAATCAGGCTATAAAAATAGGCCGCGCTGGTGCCGATGGCAATAAGACTATCCATGTTAAATTGTTTTTGTTTTAATCCGCTCCACATGCCGGAATAAAATCTTTTGCCGATAAAAAATTGGATGGGCGTGGTTAGCGCCAAAGAAACGATTCCTGTATACGGCAAAAGAAAACTTCGCAGCGGCAGCCACGCAAAAAAATCCAGAAACATAAAATAAACCATTGGCAAACTAAAAATAGCGCTCCAAAGAAATTTATTAAAAATGTCTTTTATTTCCTGATCCTTTAGCATGCGGGCGTGATCGTGGCCTGCGGGCATTACGGCCTTGTAATTGCCGGCTTCACCGATAGCGCGCGTTAGGTGTTCGTGCTTGACAACCTCTGGATCAAAAAATATAGTGGCTTTTTCCGAAGCAAAATTAACATTGGCCTCTTTTACTCCCGGCACTTTTTTTAATTTTTTTTCAATGGTATTGGCGCAAGAAGCGCAGTGCATGCCGCTGATAATTAGATCTAGACGTTGGTTTGCCGGCATATGTTTTAGGATTTAATATTTAGAGTATAGAATTTAGGAAACGGGCGATTTACTTTCCAAATTTCTTAATTGTCCGCAAGCCGCGGCAATGTCTTGACCTTGAGAGTATCGGATAGTGGAAATAAATCCGGCGTTCATTAACGTTTCGTGCCAATGCGCAATATTTTCTTTGTCAGAGCCGACCAACCCACCCCCGCCCGCTTCGCTCGGCGAAGCCGAGCGGGCAGGCCTACCCACAATCGCCTCCCGCAGCGAGCGGGATCCGCGATCCTCGAGGATCGGGACAAGCAGGGATTCAGACGATATATTATTATACGGAATTAAATTTATTTTTATTTTTCCTAATTTTGACGCCAGTGTTATCAGCGCCTTTAAATCTTTAGGCCCGTCATTAATCCCGCCAAGCATTATATACTCCAACCCGATAAAATGCGCGCGGCTAGGAAAAGCGCGGTGATATTTTTTTGCCCAGCCCACCAGATAATCTAAAAATCCCGGCTGATGCGAAGGCATAATAGCGGCGCGAGTGGTTTCTATGGCGCTGTGCAAAGACAATGCAAAACGCACCGGAGGAAAATCTTTGTCTTCTACCAGCCTGTCCATGGCGGCCGGAATACCGCAGGTGGACATGGTAATTTTACTTGGGCCGATGTTGGTATATTTTAAAATAATATTTAAAGCGGTTTTACAATTTTCATAATTCAACAGTGGTTCACCCTGGCCCATTACTACCATATTATCTATTTCTCCGCCATTTTTTTCATTTAAATATCGGGACCAGAAACGATACTGATCCACAATTTCCTCAACAGTCAAATTCCGGGAAAATCCGGCTTTTCCTGTGGCGCAAAAAGAACATTTCATACCGCAACCAACTTGTGAAGAAATACAAATTGTATAACGCGGTTTATCACTATTTACTTTCAGCGACCTGCGGCCCATTAAAACCGCTTCAATCAATTGTCCGTCTTCCAATTTTAATAAAGCTTTTTGCGTGTCATCAATTTTGCTTTTTTGCAAAGTGTGTAATTTTACCGAAAGCCAAGGCTTATCTGTTAATTTTTCGCGCAAATCTTTTGGCAGGGTGGTTATTTCTTCGTAACTATTTGTGTTTACATCAAACCAGGCGCGGAACACCTGGTCCTGCCTAAATTTCTTTTCGGTTGATAAAATTTGGAATAAATCTATCATGTTTTAGCAGCTGCCTTCAAAATCTTTTCCTTAATATCGTTTGGAGTCATTCCGGCCACCTCATATACCTCGGCCGCATTGCCGGATTTTAGATAGTGAGTTATGCCGATGGATTTATTGGCGTAATTTGGGCCTAGCATAAACGGATACAAAAATCCTGGCCAGCCGTTGTGGAGAGTGACTACGAGCGGACGTTCTTCCTCCGGCAGAATTAACTGGGCGCTTGCCGGATTAGTTTGCCGCAATTCTTCAAATAATTCCGGAGATGTGACGGCGATGATTTTTACATTGAAACCTTGGGCTTCCAGTTCTGGCAAAATCTCTAGGGTGTTTAATAGGACTTGCATGCCGCAGATTGCCAATACCAATTTTTTATTTTTATGAATAGATCCCTCGTCGGCTACGGCCTCTGTCGGGATGACAGTGTGAGAAAATTGTTTGTAGACGTAGGCGCCGTTTGTGGCTTCGATCGCCGGTGGAACTTCGGCGCGGTTAATCGTCGGCTGTTCTGTCCTGTAAACGGACAGAACAACCGGCTCGCCTTTTTCTAAAGCATAAAATAACATTTCTATGGTTTCGTTGGCGTCTGTTGGTTTGTAAACTTTTATTCCAGGCAAAGCGTTGTAGAGCGACATCCAGTACATTCCCTGATGCGTTGGGCCGTCCTCGCCTGTTTCCGGGCCATCGTGGGCGGCCAAACAAATAAAAAATCCTTTTGTTTCGGGGTTGAGCTGATTTCCGATAACTGCCAGACGAATAGCGTTGGCCATCATGTTGGTGAAAACCGCGAACGTTCCAAAAACCGAAACGGGTTTGTATCCCCCGGGCAAAATATCTTGAGTTAAACCAGCGCCCATCATGGCCATATTTTGTTCGGCAATTCCATAACGAATACCGCGCCCCAATGGATTTTTTCTACTAATGAGTCCGTAGACTTCTTCCGCGGAATTTGTAAAAACAGATTTGGATAAATCCCCTGCTCCGGCATAAAAAAACGCGGTCTGTTTCATGTACCATGCCATCCATGCCTGCGCGGCCGTGCGGGTAGAAACTTTTTTTCCTTCCGCAAAAATTAATTCCGGCGGTAAAACTTTTGGACGTTTTATAGCCAGTGGATTTACCAGTGGACGGCCGTCCAGAGCTTTCACCATTTGTTTAACTAAATCTGATTCATGCAAAATTTTCTTAGCTCCAACTTCTAATCGTTCTAAAATATATTTTTCATCATCTGAAGTAACTTGCGCCAAAACAGTTTGAATATCGGCCATTACTTTTCCCTGTTCGCCGGGAATATCAAATCCGAGTTTTTTCATTATAGAAACATACTCGTCGTGCTTGACTGGAGACCCATGCGAGGCCGCGGTGTTTTCTTTAGAGCCGTAACCTTTGCCTTTTAATGTATGACAAATTACAACCGTGGGCGAGCCGTTGGCAAAACCTTTGGCCGCCATTTGATACGCGTAAACCATTTCCAAAATATTGTGTCCGTTTGTTTCTATAACATTCCAGCCTAACCCAAGCCAATGATTTATATAAGGAGACGAAACCACCTCTTCTATTTCGGCGTCAATTCCAAAATGATTATAATCCAGACTGACAATTAAATTTTTTAATCCGTTGGTGGCGATAATATTGCGTGCTTCGTATGTCATCCCCTCTTCGCTTTCCGCATCACCCATAAAAACAAAAGTTTTGGTATCCAGCCCGCAAGATTGATGAACCATGGCCATACCACCGGCCGCGCATAATCCGTGCCCCGATGGCCCGGTAGTAAAATCCGAATATGGATACTGCGCCTCGGCATGACCCTGTGGGCCATCGGCATGACGGAAACGCAACAAATCTTCCGGAAATACCGCTTTTGTTACCGCAGAGGAAAATTGCCGTCCAGCGCGGCGTAAAATTTCATAATACAAAGCTTGTCCGGCAAAAAGTAATGGCGTGCAATGCCCGGCGCTCCACACCACCCTGTCTCTGCCCGAATTTTTGGGGTTGGTAGGATCAAAAGCCATTACCCCGCCCAAGGTCATTGCCAAAAATTGTTCTACTTTGCCGCTACTGCCGCCCGGGTGCCCAGATTGCCCCGCTTCCACAGCCGCAAAAATCAGGCCGCGCAGAATTTTGGCGAGCTTGTCTAGTCGTTTTACGTCTATGCCTTTTATGTTTGGTATTTTTTTACCTTGGATGTTTATGTATTCTGGCTGGTTGGATGGTTTGTTGGGCATAAAAAAAATTTTAATAGGGTTATTGTACCGATTTTATAATAAAAAAACAAGGACACGCCCACTTGACAAAAAGCTGATTTTATAGTATGATGTTAGGTCTGCTGTTTTTTTGTGCAGACACACACAAGGAGGAATGCGATGCGGGAAATGATCAAGCAGGCAGTGCAAAAGGCGCTTCAGGGATCGCGCAAGGTCAGGATCACCTTCAAGCGGGAGGCGATAGGCGACGTCAACTACCTGCTGGGGATGGCCAACAGCGAGATCATCTCGCTCAGCAGCATGGACCACATGGTGATGATGGCGGTCAGCCAGTCCAGCGGCTGGGACGGCGACCGCAACCGCACCACCGTGGTCACTCTCACCGACAAGTTCGAGGAGGAGTGGTTCGTCGGCCGGATGTACCGCGCCCTCGAGAAGATCGAGGTCGTCGGATAGAACCCTCATCTGCAACAAGAGCCCCAGGGACATTGTCCCGGGGCTCGAATTTTTTTACAAAAAATTATACAATTTGTTCCCATTTTATTTTTTGTAATATTTCGCGTATCCCTGTTTGTCTTCGGTGATTTGTTCCATTATTTTATCCGCCAACTCTGAATTGCCATCTTTAGCAATAACCGCATTCGCTAAATGCACAAGGCATCTTACTTTTTCAGCTTGATTTTGGATCTCGTTTGCTTTTTGTAGGGCGGTATTAATATCATTATTATTTTCATAATGCATTTTTGCGATTCTAATTAATATTTTTTATTTATCATTAAAAATTTAGAATATTAGCAACTACCAGAACAATACCGGCGCCGAATAAACATCCAGCCATTTTGCCGACCGCTGATTTGAGTATTGTCCTTTCTTCTGAAACTAATTGCAATCTTAATTTTTCCGCGGAATAGCCTTCAAAAATTCCAGCAATACCATCGGTTATGGCATTACCTACAACTCCACCTAAAATGGCGCCAGTTACACCGGCAAAATGACCGCCAAAAATTGCCAAAACAGCTAAAATTCCGTTATCTATTAACCCAAAAACAATATCTGGCTGGATCGATCTTAACTTTATCTTGAAAGGCAGAAGAGAGAATATGCAAAGTACAGCGAGAATAATTAAAACAAAACCTATCCACCGAGCATTGTTAATAAAAAAGACACTAACTGCAGCAATAACTACGCAAAGTGTTAAAATGTTCAATATAGATAGAATGAATTTTTGACGCATATTATAAAAAAGTGTTAGACGTTAGCCATAAAAAGAAAAGGAATATTTCAGCTAATGGCGCGCGGCTATGCGCTGTGGCCGGACCCCGTTTCACGGGGGCTGGACATAGCGTATAGCCGCTGTTATGCAATGTGTGCCGCGCACACTTGCAGAACAGCGGGAACCGCGCGCCATTATGCAAAATGCGCGGCGCATTTTGCATAACTGGTTACTATACGAAATGTTTACCTATAATACCCCGAAAACCGTACAACATCAACTTCCTACTCCTCCCAAAACTACTCATGCTCAAACATCCGGCGTTTCCATAAACCCCACCCCTCGCCCCTCCCCTTTTAGGGGAAGGATAAAGGGATGGGTATTAGTATTTTTCAAAATCCTCTCCTTTCAACCCGGACTGGATTAAAATTGCCCGAAAAGTTCCGTAAGGTATTTCTTTGTACTTCATTTTAACGGTAACATTTCGCGTAGGATTGCCAATTTTGCGAAAACGCGCGTGCGACCCCTTTTGACGAACAAACAAAAAGCCCTTTGCTTTAAGGACTTCTAACACCAAGCTTAATAATATCGGCTTAGGCATACTTTAAAGAAAGCGGTACCAGATCAGGGTGTTCCACTTTGTGAATTTTAGAGATGGGCATATCTTCAAAATATAATTCTAGCGCTTCCTGCAAACTTTCCATGGCTTCTTTTTTGGTTTTTCCAAAACTAGAAATATCCGTATTGATATTCCAGGAGACAAAATACTTGCCTTCTTTCCAAACTACATTTTTTAAGTCTATTTTACGCATATTATTAAGATTAACTTAATAACTTTATTATACCTTAAATAAAAAATAAATACAACCTCTCTAGTCTATCGCTCATACTTTATTTTTTAATTTAATACTCAAAATCAAAATAATAAGACAGGATCCAAAATTTAGTCCGAATATTATTTGTAAAAGCAAATCAGATATAAAAACAATACTATATAAAAAACCAATGCTGCTGGTTAATGTCCACAAAGCATAGGATGAAATATTGGCGCTTGGTTTTTTATTATACAAATCCTTAATTGTCGGCCAATAGCCGACAATGCTGGCAATGCCGGTGACGCCAAAAGCAAGAATTAAAATTTTTAGAAGTATTTGCTGGGTTGACATAGGTTATGTTGTATTTCATCGTTCAAAAAATAAAAAACCACAGAATTTATACTACACTTGCACGCTTTACATTGTACCAATTTTATTATTTTAGGACAAATCTACTTCTCCCAAAACCGCCCCTCTTCAAACATCTGGCGTTTCCATTTATAAGCCCGTCCCTGCGTCTACAACGCAGGGAAACTGGGCGGGCTTTTTAGGCAAAGTATCGGCTCCGCCGATATATATTGTATTTCGCCCTTCATTTCATTGCGGGCACTAATAAAAATCTATTCCTGCCAAAATCTTCCTTGCTCGAACATCTGCCTTTTCCACTTGTAGAAGTTTAGATACTCACATAAAGTAAGTGGTGAACTGGTAGCGGAATTATAATCACCGGCTTCACACTTAATTTGATCGGGAATGTTATAACTGATTGTTCTTTCCCCTTTTTCGTCAATTTGATTGATATACAATCCAAACTCATGCATGCCAAGCAAGTTAGGATATTTTTCCCGATCATCAAAAATAGAATGCCCTTCAAACGAATTTGGAACATTAATGCCCAACAAATTTAAAACCGAAGGCGCGAAGTCAATTCCGGACATATATTTATCTATTTTCTTCGGCAAAATATTACTCGGCACGTACATCATAAACGCGTTTTCATCATAAAAATTTACCTTGCCGGCGTCTTCCGGAAAAATATCTTTTGTAACTCCGGCCGGAAAAACAGCGTGATCCGCAATCGCGATCACAATTGTATTGTCATAGAATCTACTTATTTTAAATCTCTCCCAAAATATCCTAAAAGCATCATCCGTTGTATGAAACGCGTTTAAAGCGTTGCTTCGGCTGTTCCTAAATTGAACCACGTCCTTAACGGAAGTAAATGGCAAATGGGAATCAACAGTGGCAAGCATCATAAAAAACGGTTCCGGCTTTTTTTCCAGCATATCCATCATCACCGGAAACATTTGGTGGTCGGAATAACCCCAGGCCAAGGGCTCGCCTGGAATAATTTTTGCCAATTCCGCGGTGCCAAAAACCTCATCAGTGCCCATGCTGGCAAATAGCGTATCCTTATTCGCAAAATTTTTCTGCACAGCCGTAATATATCCGGTGTACTTGTATCCGTTATTTTTTAATATCTTCGGAAGACATTGCAAATACACTTTCTTGATCCTCTTTTCTTTTTCAAACTCTTCATGCCCGGTTGGCGGCAAAAACGAACAAAGCTGGGACATGATTCCGGTTATGCTGGGCGTGGAAGCGTTATATAAATTCCAAAAAACCGTGGTGTTTTTATCGTTCGCAAATTCATCCAAGCCTGGCGTTAAATTTTTAAATCGGTTGTTATTGTAAACATCCACGAACCGCGAAGAAAAAGATTCCAAATAAATCAAAATTACATTCGGCTTTTCATTTTTAAATTTTTCCGGAAGCAATATCTCGGATTTTGCGTACACCTTGTCCTTGGAAGCGACGGAAAATTTGTCTGTATTGTATTTCAATCCGAATCTTTCCAATTTGCCAAAAACATACGGAGGCAAATTTATTTTTACGTTTTTACTAAAAAAATAATTATAAAATGATCTGGCAACAACAAATTCTGGCGCGGATTGAATAGAACTTGACGCTCCGATTACCAGGAAACCGGTCAAAATTATTAAATAATGATAAAATTTCCAATATCGTTTTGAGGCAATGTTGTGCGCGCGCAAGACATATTTGACAACAGTCAGCAGAGCGACAAAACTGATAAGATACGCGGCCAACAGGATGTAGGTAAGCCAGTTCCAAATAACGCCGCTGGATTCGCCGGCATGCTGTAAAACAACCGGACTAAAATATAAACCCGCGAAATAAAGCACGCCAGCATTGACTACCCACAGAAATAACACAAGCATCTGCGCGCCAGCCCAAATTAAAATTCCCAAATAACGCCACCATTTTTTACTTCCCATATAAACCAGCGCGCCAAGCGCGAACCCGATCATCCAGAGCATTGTCATTGACCACGACCGGAAGACAATTATGTTGTAAATTTTACTTTGCGCGTCTAAAATATAAAATTTAAATCCAAAATATTGCAAGGCGCTGTTTAACGTAAAAAGAAAAATAACAATGGCAAACACGCCTTTGTTTATTACCTTCCAGTCGGGAGCGCCGTGGTGTCCGGATAATTGCCGGCTGACCACAAAAAATAAAAGCGTCAAAATACCAATTGAATAAATTAAGCTTAACAAATCATTCCGCGAAAAAAATACTAAAAACAACAACGAGGCGGTCAGAAAAAGCTTGTCTATTGATTTGGCAAAATATGTATACCAAAAAGGATGCCTTTCGGTTTTTCTAACTATATATAAAAATAATTTCTTTCCGGCAATAAATAAAAGATAAACAACAACCCATGTGGCTATGGAAATTAAAATAAACCTTGCGTGCGGCTTGTGTTTTAGATGATACCAATTCCAACCGGCGGTAATAATAAAGGCGCCGGCTAACGGGTAGAGAGCCGGCAACCAAGTTTTAACGCGATTAAAAATTAATTTTAACATTTTAATCCTCTATTTTGTACTCCTTTTCTTCGCGGCTTGCTTTTTTGTCTTTAGATTTCACCCGTTGCATCATTTTGTATTTTTTTAATTCCAACTCCAAGTAGTCTCTAATTTTATCAACTGCTTTATATAAAGTTTCTTCCTGTTTGGAAGCAAATAAATTCTTGCCCGGCACATCCAATTTGCATTCGGCAAAAAACTTCTTTCCTTTTAGATGATGATCGCTGCTTACGCCAACCACAACATCGGCTCTGATAATTTTATCGTTATAAAATTTATTTAAAGCCAGCATTTTTTTATTAACGTAATCTTTGATAGCTTCGGAAAGTTCCGTGTTTTTGCCGGTTATTTGTATTTGCATATTTTTTAGCTAGTAGCTTTTTAGGTTGTAGCTATTTAGCTTGTAGTTTTTTAGGTTGTCCCCTAAGAAGCTAACAAGCTACAAGCTAAGAAGCTGATTATTTATTTAATTATTTGAACTTCCGGTTCCAACTCCACGCCAAATTTATTATATACTCTTTGTTTGATTTCTTCAACTAAAACCAAAACATCCGCTTGGGTGGCGTTGTTAAAATTTACAATATAATTACCGTGTTCGTCCGAAATTTTGGCTCCTCCCGCGGATAGCCCACGCAGTCCCAGCTGTTCTGTCATCCACCCAACCGGCACTGTGCCTCTTTGTAAAAATAATTCCGGCAAATCTTTTTTGTCGCCGATCCATTTGTCCAGCTTCATATTTTTAAAAAAACTGCCGGCCGAAGGATAAGGCGTGTGTTTTCTTTGTTTTAAATATTCTTGCATCTTGGCCATAACTACCTGCTTATCCCCCGCCTCCAAACGAATACACGCGCGTAAAATTACATCTTGATTGTGTTTAAAATTACTATCCCGGTAGCCATAGCCGCATTCAGGCATGGATAATTTTAAAATTTCACCATCGCGCCAAACTTCTGCCCACTGCAAAATAGCGGAGGTGTCCATCCCCATAGCGCCGGCATTGCCGCGCACCGCGCCGCCAATACTGCCCGGAACACCGATACCCCAAGCTAAACCCTGTAATGAATTTTGTACGGCAAAATTCACCACCGCGCTCAAGCTTAAGCCGGCGTCTACTTCTAAATTAAATTTATCTTCTGTTGGAATTAGTTTTGGCGCTTCATTGCTGGAAATATGAATAACCAATCCATCAAAACCCTCGTCGCTAATCAGCAAGTTTGATCCTCCGCTTAAAATTAAATATTTTACATCCGAGTCTTTTAAATAATTCAAAAGCCCAATAAATTGTTCGCTTTTATTTACACTAATAAAAAATCTGGCCGGACCGCCGATTTTGATGGTAACGTGTTTAGCCAAAAGTTCGTTGGTTTTTACCCGGCCAAACTCCTTTAATTTGTGATAAAATTCATCCGTCATACGCCTTGCTTTTTATGCTTTTCTCGGGTAGTATATTCCTTAGTATATAGTAAATTTATGCCTAATTCAAATAGCCTGATTAAGGCGGTAGAAAAGCGGCTTGCCAAGCGCCGTTTGTTTTATGTCTGCCGGGACATAGAAAGGGCGGCTGGCCTGCGCGCAAAAAATTATTTTGTGATTGCGAATCATACAAACTACGCCGCCAAGCTGGCCCGCCAAGACTCTAATATTATTCTAATAAAAGAAAAAAATCAACTGGACACGCAAGAATTATTAAAACATCCGCGAGTAGAAAAGATAATCCGCAAAAACGATTTTGTTTTAGTGTTTAAAAATAATTCAATTATTGAAGATGCCTGCCAAAAACACGGCTGGCATTTGTTAAACCCCGGCGCCAAATTGGCGGATAAAATAGAAAGCAAAATCTCGCAAATTGAGTGGCTGGGCCATTTGGCCAAATATCTGCCAAAACATCGCGTGGATATTTGCCAAAATATCAAATGGCCCGGCAAACCTTTTATCTTACAATACAACCACGCGCATACCGGTAGCGGCACTTTATTTATAAACACCAAAAAAAGATTAAATGAACTGGCAATAAAATTTCCGAAACGACCTGTAAGAATTTCCCAATATATAGAAGGACCGGCATTTACCAACAACAATGTGGTCTGGGACGATAAGATTTTAATGGGAAACATAAATTATCAAATCACGGGATTGGCGCCTTTTACCGACAATAAATTCGCCACCATTGGCAATGATTGGATGCTGCCGAGTAAAGTTCTAAGCACTAAGCAGATTAAGCAATATAAGCAGATTGTAACCGAAATCGGAAGGAAATTAAGCAAAGACGGCTGGAAAGGATTATTCGGAATTGATATTATAATGGATGAAAAAAATGGACGGCTTTACTTGCTGGAAATAAACGCCCGCCAGCCGGCTTCTACGACGTTTGAGTCACAATTGCAGAAGTCTAAAGTCCAAAGTCTAAAGCATGCCCCGTACCGAACAGAAGGTTCTGGTTCGAGGTCAAAAGTCTCCACCTTTGAAGCCCATCTGGCCAGTCTGTTAGACTTAACAAATAAGGAATATAAACTAATTTCCGTACACGATGGCGCGCAGATTATTCAACGAGTAACGAAGAAAAAAATAAAAATACCCAAAATAAAAAATAAATCAATCCTAAATATTATCGCTTACAACAACACAGCTATCGGCGCCGACCTGACAAGAATTCAGTGTAGCCATGGCATAATGCAAACCGCAAATACGTTTAATAAAATAGGCAAAGAAATCCGCTCTGCGCTAAAAAAATAAATATGGAAGAAAAACTATCGCCACAAGCGCAAAAAATTATTCAGGAGTATATTAGCTTGCCATTTGCCAACGTGGCGGGCGCGCGTTGTCCATATTTTAATAACGCCAAACTGGGCCAGCGCGGCCAGCTGAAAGTTTTAGTCGGTAAAGGCGCGCCCGCGGAAATAGTGGAAGAAGCGAAAATAATTTCTATCCAATACTGCCACGGCCTTTTTGACAAAGACGGCTTGTGCGATGTCCACCTGGATCATCCGGCGCCACACGAACAAACCGAATGTGTGCGCCAATTTTTAGTAGATAATAATTTGGGCGTGGATTGTTCGGGTTTTGTGGTTAATGTTTTGCGGGCGCATTTTTTGGAAACAAAAAAGATTGATTTTACTAAAAAACTTTTTATTGCTTCGCGAACAAATTTATTGCGCCGACTTATCACCCGCTTGCGTCCGGTGGAACAAGTAAGCGTGGCGGTTTTGGCTGATGAAAAAAATTCCGAAATCGTAAGTGGTTTGTCATCTATTAAACCGGCGGATTTAATTATCATGCTAAAAACCGGTCCGAATAAAAATCATAATCATGTTTTATTGGTTACAGAAAAAAATGACCGCGGAATTAAATACGCGCACGCCCGAGCTTGGCCAAGCGAAGGCAAATACGGCCACGGCGTGACCGAAGGCATTATTACAATCACAGATCCAAATCAAGGACTGTTGGCGCAAACTTGGGAAGAAAAAAACATGGTAAATCAAGACAACGAAACTTATTTGGAAGCCAAGCAAGCTGAAATTTTAACAATAAAAAGACTATGGATCTCAAACTAATCCAACACGCTCTTACCTATTTACTTTTTTCCGCCATCGGCGCGTTTATTTGGGCTCCGCTACTCACAAAATTTTTATACAAATACAAAATAACCCGCCGGGCGGAATTTGATTTTACGCTTAAAGGCGAGCGAAACCAAAAAATAGGTACGCCGATTATGGGAGGACTGCTGGTGATTATTACAGTTACGGTAATTACGGTGCTTTTTAATTGGAATCGGGAAAATACCTATGTGCCAATTGGCGTAATGGGAATTGCCGCGCTGCTCGGCGCCACCGATGATTTGCTTAATATTTTTGGCAAAAAACGCCGTGAACGAAAAGTTTCTCATATCATAAAATTAATCCGAGTGCATAAAATATGGCGCATGAAATTATGGAATATTTTAATTTTGCCATGGGAAATTTTTAGAAAAGCGGCCTCTGTTTTCGGCTCGCATCCGGGACGTGGCATCCAAGTGCATGAAAAATTATTTTTTCAATTTTTGGCCGGAGCCGTTACCGCATGGTGGATATATTTCAAACTAGGCGTGCAGTGGCATTCTTTGTGGATACCGTTTGACGGACAGTTAAACGTTGGCTGGTGGATAATTCCCATTGTAATTTTCTTTGTAATGTTTACGGCCAACGCGGTAAATATCGCGGATGGACTAGACGGTTTGGCCGGCGGATCGCTGATTATAACTTTTTTAGGGCTAATGATAATCAGCTGGACAGAGGGTCGCGTGGCTTTTACTTTGCTTAATGCCACTACCGCCGGCGCTTTGGTGGCGTACACTTATTTCAACGTCAAACCGGCCAGATTTCAAATGGGCGACGTGGGGTCGCTGGGCTTGGGCGCTCTTATGGCCATCAACGCTATTGCTATAAATCGCGCTTTGCTAATTCCGTTTTTAGGATTTATTTTTTATATTGAAATTATTTCGGTAATTATCCAGATATTTTTCCGCCGTTTGTTGGGAAAAAGATTTTTCAAAATGGCGCCAATACACCATCATTTTGAATTTCGCGGCTGGGGTGAAGAAAAAATTGTCATGCGTTTTTGGCTGATACACGCGTTTTTTGTGATTATGGCTATTTGGATGAGTTTGTATAAATAAATTTCATTGTCATTCTGAGCGTAGCGAAGAATCTCTGTCCGTTTTGCGATTGAGACAGAGATCCTTCACTTCGTTCAGGATGACAACCGTATCTATGTACCTAACATGGGACAAAAAAACAATCACTAATTTTGATGATAAGCCGATTGAAGAAATGTACGACGGCGGTTTTGTTTTTACGCGAATTGGCAAAGGTGTGATGAATAAAACCAGAAGTTTGCGGATTAATCTGGAAAAATTTGGACTATCTTCGGAAAACCGCCGCGTTTTAAAAAAAACCGAAGATTTGGTTTTATCCTCACACACAATCCCCTACCCAGAATACAACTGGACGATACATAAAATGGGAAAAGAATTTTACGAAAAAAAATTCGGTGACGGAGTGTTTAGCGCGCAGAAAATAAAGGAATTGATTACAAATAAAGATAAAGGTAATTTTAATAAACTGTTTGTTTATGCGCTGTCATTGCGAGGAGCCGCAAGCGACGCGGCAATCCCAACGGAAGCACTACCAAACAATGGGATTGCTTCGCTTCCTAAAGAAGCTCGCAATGACAACATTGCCTATTGCATCGCCTTGGAAACAAAAAATATTTTGCACTACTGCTATCCGTTCTATCACCTACAACCTACAACCTACAACCTACAACCTAACATTGGCATGGGCATGATGTTAAAAGCGATTGTCTGGGCAAAAGAAAACGGCAAACAATATATTTATTTAGGATCATTCCAACGACCGGCTGATGTTTACAAATTGCAATTTTCCGGATTGGAATGGTTTGATGGAAAAAATTGGCAAAGTGATTTGGATGAATTAAAAAAGGCGTTATGAATAAACATATTCACTTTATCGGTATCTGTGGCGTAGCCATGAGCGCGCTGGCTGTGGCATTTCATAAAGAAGGCTGGGAAGTTTCCGGCAGTGATGTGGGGTTTTTTCCTCCTATTTCCGATTATTTAAAAGATAATAATATTTCTTTTTACCCGGGATGGCACCCGGAAAAAATGACGGCAAAAGGCGACCCGGATATTGTGGTGGTAGGAAATGTGGCCGGATCCGGTAATGCGGAATTTATTTATACCAGAAAACATAATTTGAATTATAAATCATACCCGGAAGTAATTGCCGAGCATATTGTGCAGTCAAAATCACTGGTATGCGCGGGCACTTACGGCAAAACTTCCACTGCCGCTTTACTGACTTTAATTTTAAAAAATGCCGATCTTAATCCAACTTACATGTTTGGAGGATTAAGCGCGAATTTGCCTATTAGCGCGAAAATTAAACTGGGCTTGCCCGGCGTAGCTGTAGCGAAGCCCGGGTGGAGTGTCTTGGAAGGTGACGAATACAAAACCGCGCGCTGGGACAGCCGGCCAAAATTTAAACTCTACTCCCCCACTCATTTGCTTTTAACTTCGGTTTCCTGGGATCACGCCGATATTTATCCCACAGAAGAAACGTATTTTAACGCTTTTAAAGATTTAACAGCCATGCTTCCGGCTCATGGGTTAATTGTGGCTTGCGCGGACGCGCCAAACATGAATAAAATTCTTTCATCCAATACCAACGGATGCAAAGTCATAACTTACGGAAAAAATCAGACAGCGGATTATTATTATTTTGACGTAAAACAGACAAAAGACGGCGTAAATTTTAAAATACAAAACAAGCGCCGAGTTTCAATGGACGTTACTCGGCATGATTCCGCTGAATCAAATAAAACATACGAACTGGCTTCGCCTGTATTGGGCGAACACATGGCCGAAAATATTTGCGGCTGTTTTGCCATGGCCAGCGAGCTTGAAATTGAAAACAGTGTTATTTTAAAAACTATTGCCGAATTTAAAGGCATAAAAAGAAGATTGGAAAAAAGATTTGATGGAGACATTATTGTTTATGATGATTTGGGACACTCGCCGGCCAAAGCCGCGGCCACACTGCGAACCTTGCGTGCTATCTACCCGCATAACAAAATAGTTGCCGTGTTTGAACCAAACACAGGCAATCGCAAATCGCAGTCAATCCCCGGATATGATAATGCTTTTTCAAACGCAGACGAAGTGATAATCCCAGCGCTCACAAGAATAAAAATAAACCCAAAGGATATTGATCCGCCATTTGACGGAGAAAGATTGACTGAGATAGCTTCTAAAACCAATCCCAAAGTTATGTATATTAAAGATGACGATAAATTAGTTGAATATATAAAAAATAATTTAAAAGAAAAAGACGTGGTCGTCTTTCTTGGTTCGCATGGTTTTAGAGGAATGATAGAAAAGCTTATTTACCTTCATCAGCCACTTCGCACGTAACAATATTATCGCTGATATTGTTCACCAACAGAGTAATACCGCAAACATCGCATTCAATAATATTACCAACTGACAAATTTGGATAAGCGGAAAGGTTGACTTCGTTTTTGCACTCCGGACAAACAAGTTTCATATGTATATAATTAGTGGTAAGATAAAAAAAGTATACACTAAATTTTGATTTATGGCAATTACTAAAATAACCCCGCAACCGCAAGCGAAAAAATTGGCAAAAAAAATTGGCTTAACCGCGGCTTTGTATTTGAAGCGCGAGGATCTGCATCCGCACGGATCGCACAAAGGCCGGTCTATTCCGCCGATGGTTGACCATTATGTCAACGAAGGCGCTAGTAATTTTTGTATTTCATCATCGGGAAATGCAGCCTTGGCCGCTATTTATGCTATTCAAAAACATAAATCTTGCGCTTTACGCATCTTTGTCGGCAAACATATTCAACAGGATAAGTTGGAACGGTTACGACAAGTAATTTACAAAAATCAGAATATAACTATTGAGCAAGTGGATGCTCCAAAACGAATGGCGTTTCAAATGGATAAAAATGGCTCTGTGCCGATTTTGCCGCCGCAAAATCGAGCATCCGCGATTTCGCGCCAAAGCGAAATCGGGACAAAAAATCTACGCCAGTCAACCGATGACACTGCGCTTGTTGGCTACCAAACGCTGGCCGATGAGCTGGCGGAAATAAAAAATCTTGCCGCTGTTTTTATTCCAACATCCAGCGGCACCACGGCGCAAGGTCTATATAATGGCTTTCAGAAACACAACATCAATCCGCAAATTCATATTATACAAACCCCTTTTTGCCACCCAATGGTTGCATCCCCGGCTCCAATCGAACCTTCGGTGGCAAGCGCGATTGTGGATAAGGTGGGCTATCGCAAAGAAGCGGTCCAAAAAGCCATACGAGACAGTGGGGGCAAAGGATGGATAGCAACTGATAATGATATCGCGGAAACAAAATGCCAAATTAAAGAAACTGAAAATCTGGACATATCCGCCAACAGCGCCCTGTCGGTAGCCGGATTAAAACTTGCATTAAAAAATAATTGGCATTTTAGCGGGCCAGTGGTTTGTATTCTTACCGGACGTTAATTATTCTCCGTTCATCAAAATAATCTCGTCCACGCCGTCAAAATTAACATCGGCCGCGCCAACACTGGTTTGGCTGGTATTAAAACCGGCGGTAATTTTAAATTGAGACAATAATTTTCCCGCCAGACTGTAAGTTTTTATCTGTTTGGTTTTACCAAAATCCAAAGCCACGATTATTTCCGGCGCGCCATCGCCGTTTATATCTCCGGAAGCCAGGCTAAAGCTTCCTTTTAATTTTTTAGTGTCTACGAAAAATCTCCGGCTGATTTTTGACAGTATGTTGTTATAAACAATAACCTCCGGAAATTTTCCGCCGCCGGCGCCGACAATAATTTTACTGTTGTTTCCCGCGCCGGCTATGGCCACCGCCAACCCTGTTTTATATGTTTTTCCCAACGGAAAAATATTTTCTTTTACTATTCCGCCGTGATAATTATAAATATTTATTTGCCCTCCTTTATTTTGAGAAGTGATTGTGGAGTTTTCCTGTGAGTCGGATAATCTTCCGACCGTTAAACGCACTTCACCGGTATAATTCCTGCCAAACGGCCAATCGCTAAGCCAAGTACCGCCACTACTATTAAATATTCCCAATTTTTGGCTGGTGGCGATAATTTTTTCTTCGGTGCCACTGCCGTCCAGATCGCCGTGATATATTTTTGCTCCTCCGGGTACGCCATTTTCATAAACAAACAAACCGTTGCGGACGCGATTTCCGTTTTTATCAAAAAATCTAATAAAATTGCCGTTGGCAAAGACAATGTTTTTGAGAGTCTGAAAAGTCCGCAACATTATTAGGCCGTCTTTGGCCGGTAAATTAACCTGACTAACTATGGAGCCGTCATTGACGGCGGAATCTTGCGTGCCGATTATTTTTTCATATTCGCCGCCTAGATCAATATCTTGCGGCAAAGAAGTGGCGTTGGTCAAAGCAATGCCATTTTCGTATTCCCTGCGCCAAACGTCTTCTTCGAATTTTTGCTTATTGTTTAAAGACAGAGCCGCCCCCAGCGGCTTGCCTAATTCAATGTTATATTCATCATACCACCAAGTTTGCGCGTGCGCCGTATCGCCAAAGTCAAAAGCATAATGCCCGTCCAACAGCAAAGCGCTGGCCAAACCAAAACGAAATTCCTTAAAATTATTTTGCCCGCCCGCTTCGCTCGGCTCAGAAGAGCGGGCGGGCGTTCCTAAATTCGCCGTATTAGCATTAATAATATTTAGGCGCGGTAAAGGCATGCCAAGCTGATTGCCGGCATAAACATTCATAGAATCTTTCCAGCTCAAAGGTGGAAAATTTTCCAGCATAATGCCGTTTAAGTCATCTTTATAAACATCGCTGGTGGCATTGCCAATCAAAACAAATTTGTTGCTGGTTAATTTTCTGGTCTCTTGGTAAATAGAGCGCGTGCCTTCGCGCCAATGCGCGTCTATATCGCTATCTTTTTGTCCATCTTTATTTAAATCTACAGTGTCGCCTGCCAGCCATTTTATGTCTTTCCATGCGTTGTCATAAAATACTCCGTCCCAAACACCGGTGGACAAAATTTCTTGCGCCACGAATTTCGCGATGTATTTATTTAATTTGACGCCATTTATTTCCGGCGCGTTATCGGCCACATTTAACATCCAAGTGCCGGGCCAAAAAGTGATTTTGTTATTTTGTGCGTCAGTT
Source organism: uncultured Gammaproteobacteria bacterium (assembly GCA_964363145.1). Lineage (GTDB taxonomy): Bacteria > Patescibacteriota > Patescibacteriia > Magasanikbacterales > GWA2-37-8 > XYD2-FULL-39-9. The sequence continues at coordinate 37,864 of CAYIHE010000001.1, forward strand.
AAATACCATCGTTCGTCAATTCCAGCGGCCAATTTTTTTCGCATAACGCTAGTCCCAACAGCCGCGTCTTTTTTTATTTCTTGCGGAGTAATATAGGCGAGCAAAATTATATTGGGATTAAGCTGTTTGATTTTTTTCAGCGCGCTTAAACTGTTTATTTGCGTTTCCATGTCCAGAATCAACAAATCCCACTTGGCTAACTCAATAATTTTATTATCTAAGATTTCCCAATTCAAATAATAGTTGGCGCGTTTTGGCGAAATGCGCGCGGCCGAAGATCGGCGCGGAAACAAAAGAACGGCATAAAAAACCGCGGTAAAAACCAGCGCGGCCAAAATTATTTTTTTATTATTTTTTTTCCGCATAAACCGCCGCTAGCTATTTTAATTTAAACCCAAAAAACTTGTTTTTTATCACCCAAGCCAAAACTTTCAATGGATGTTTTTTTATGGCCGTACGAGCCGTGCAAATCATCCAAACCGGCACTTTACCAGCATCTACCTGCCGCCTAACTTCTTCGGCTTCCTCGCTACACCAAAATTTCTCTACGCCTGACATTTCTCTGATATTGCCCATGCGAATATTATGCACTACCGAAGGATAAATTACGCCGTTCGGATCTAAAAAGAAAAAGTCGCGCGCCGGCGCGTTGGATACCACCGGGTTGCGGCTGGTAATAAATGTATACATGCCAAAAGCAAAATAAGCGCGCGCCCAACGTTTTAGATTCCAGCCGCGCAATTCCGATTTGATGATATAAGTATATTGTTCCCGTAATAATTCACGCAGAGGACCGCTGACATGATTGCTGTCTTCTGTTGCCAAAGCCATTCCTTCGGTTAAAGACTCATCGCCCAAACCCTGAAAATCCGTGTTGGTTTTTCCGCCAAAATAAAACTCCGAACTCTGCGCGAAACTATGAGTGAATTGCGCGCCCAGCCGGCGAGACAAATCATAAACTTTTTTCAAGTGTTTAATATTTTTTTCGGTAATGGTAAAACCCAAACGCAAATTAGTCATTCCTAACTCTTTTAGCTGGCGCAGAGTTTCCATATCTTTGCTAAACCCTCCCGGAATGCCGCGCATCTCGTCGTGCATTTCGTCCATGCCGTCTATGGATATGGCTACGCCGATATCGGGTTTTATTTTTAAGATTTTTTTCATCTGCTTTACGACCAAATCTGTGAGAAAACCATTGGTGGAAATGACAATACGGGCTTTAGGACAGGCCTTGACTACAACGGCGATTATCTCTGGCAAATCAGGACGCAAAAACGGCTCGCCTCCGGAGATATTTATATCCCGCAACGTAGATGGAAGTTTGGCAAATTCAGCCACCGGCAACTCCGGAAAGCCCTTTATTTTCCAAATGTCGCACATGACACAGCGTGCGTTGCAATTGTAAGTAATAGCCAGCACGCAATCTGTTGGTAATCGGCAATTTTTCATAAGTTTATTTTATCATTAAATCGTGTTATACTCAAATAATATGACAAGCTACCTTAAACGCTTTTCTTTCAGCGCCTTGCTAATAATTGGGACGGCTATTTTTACTTTTGTAAACGCGAATACAGCATTGGACGTCCTGGCGCTTTTGCTGATTGTTTTTATTATTTTACAAAAAGTTTTCGGCGAATATTTTGTTTTAATTCTTTTGGCCGCGCGTCCGACGCTGGATTTTTGGCGTGATTTTAGTCTTTTTTCTTTCCGGTCGTTTGAATTTAACATCAATTCGGCTTTATCCGTATTTTTACTAATTTGGTCAATATATTTTTTTGTAAAAAACCGCGCTTATTTCAAACAAATACCCGCCAAAATTCCCTGGCTGATATTTATGGGCTGGATTTCTCTTACCGCCATTTACAGCTATGATTTAATTTCTACCATCCGAGAAACGGCCAAAGCCGCCAACCTGTTTGCCTTATTCGGCATTTGCTTCATAATGTCGATAAAAAACAAAGAAATTTTTGGCAAAAAATTTTTAAAAAGCATGATTGCGGGCGCGATTTTGCCAATGCTTGTGGCCGCTTATCAATTTTTATCCCGTACCGGCATGGACATAGACGACATTGGTAACAGAATTTACGGCACTTTCGCCCACCCTAATATTTTAGCAACCTATGCCTTGCTTTTATTAATAGTTGTAGTGAATGAGTTGTTTATCGCTAAAAATACAACGTTGAAATCCCCGCTTGGGCGGGGTAGGGGTGGGTTGGCCGTGATTTTATTTTTACTGGCCATAATCGCCTTTACCTACACTCGTATTGCCTGGATCGGCGCGGGAATGCTATTTGTAATTTTGGGCTTGGTTTATTACAGAAAAATTCTGGTGGTGATTTTATCCGCCGCGGCTTTATTTTTCGCGCTATTTTATCCGTTAAATAATTATTTAATCCAAAATTATAATATTAATTTACAATCCTCCGGATTAATTTCCCGCTTAACTTCCCGCAATGAAGATTCTGATTCAATAAAATGGCGCGTAAATTTGGCAAATAAAGTTATGCCTCTTTTCCGCCAACGCTGGCTATTGGGTTATGGCTACGGCTCGTTTCCCAAAGTTTGGGACGACAATAAAGACGTGGGGAATATCTGGGATACCACTTCCGAAGCGCATAATGATTATATAAAAGTTGCTTTTGAATCCGGCGTTGTCGGTTTGCTTTTATTTTTATTTATTTTTGCCAGTTTACTTTACCGACAAATAAATTTTGCCGTAAAAAACCATTGGACAAACGTTGTGTTCATAGCCAGTATTGGAATTTATCTGATCTTGAGTCTTTCCGATAATATGTTGCATCACACGCCAATGATTTGGTGGCTGTGGGCGGTGTGGGGGGTGTGGAGCTACAAGTTGAAAGTTGAAAGTTGAAAGAATAAAGGCGGAGATCACTATCCGCCTCTCACTCCGCCGCACACCCATTCGGCTCTGCGGCACCAGCGTGCTCGGCGGATTTTTAGCCAGACGGATTTTCCTTATAGGAAAATCTCGTCGCTAAAAACAAAAAACCACCCAGAGAGAGTCACCTAACGAAGTAATAAATTACTTAGTCGGGTAATCGGGTGGTATTTTTGTTAGGCAGATAAATCTGCCCATTTCCGCTCACTTTATAAATGAACGCAAATGGACAGGTCTGCCAGCGAAAGCCCCAAAGGGGTCCTTCAATTCTAGTGATTATATTTTTGTACTTTCGTAGCTTTCGTATTTCGTACATAATCATTAAAATTGAAGGGGGGAAGAGAGTTGCTTAAACAACCGCTATCTCTACTCTCTTCCCCCACCAGGATACTACTCCTACTCCATGTTTCGCCCGTCGTACGTGCACTTGAACATGTCGTAGTAAACCGCGTGATAGAAGGTGCTTTCGACACCGCTCCACTCGATCTGACAGTCAATGGCGACACGATTGCCACCACTCGAGTAACATTCGACCGAGCAGCTAGAGGCTGGCGCCGCCTTCCACGGATCACCGGCCAGACCGTCGTACAGACTTTCCGGAGGGTAAGTCCCCAACGGAGGTGCTGGCTCGGCGATCTCGAATCCGCCCCAGAACACGCAGTTCACGGCTGACTCCGACGGCCAAATTTGCATGCCACCGCAATCGGCCAGGGTGTACACACACGTACCTCCCGAGCACGAATCGTTCGTCCAGCCCCACCCGTCGTCGCAGTCCGCATCATCGTCGCAGGCCGGACAGACCGCGTCCGGCGTGGCCGCGTCCACAGGGGTGGGCGGCGGGGTCGCATCGGGCGGCGAGGCATCCGGTGGCGGCACAGTGGCCGCGTCGGGCGTGGGCGGAACGGCGGCGTCCGGGCTCGGAACCGAAGCATCCACAGTGGGTGGAACGGCGGCGTCCGGGGTCTCGGGAACCGTCGCGTCCGGCGTGGCCGGGGTGGCCGCGTCGCACTCGGGCGTGTTGCCCGCGTCCGGCGTCGTGACCGGGACGGTCGCGTCGGGCTCCATCGGCGACGGAGTCGCGTCGACCTCCTCGGTCGGCGGCTCGGCGTCGGGCAGATCCTGCAGCGGCAGGTCCTCCATGAGGCAACCCGTCGCGCCAAGAACACACATCAAGAACAGACTCTTCATCATTGTCTCATCTCCTCTGGCCGCATCCGTGCGACCATATCTCGAACGTGATCTCCACTCCAACCAACGGCATCATTGCCATGGTTGTAGTTTTTTTGTCATCCTGAACATAGTGAAGGATCTCTGTCCGTTTGATTGGACAAAATTTCTTCGCTTTGTTCAGAATGACAAGGTAAATTCATTTTAAGGTGCTTTTTCGATCTGTTTCATATTCCTATTTCTACCAGACAGAGATCCCTCACCTGGATGGTTCGGGATGACAATCGTGAGTGGAATAAGGATATGAATGAATCGCCCTGCACCAGCCGACTCCTTTTGGGAATCAACTGGCGCAGGGAACTGCTGTGGGGACTTACCTCCCCCACAAGTAGGACAGGTTGAAGCCGCTTACGGCGGCGTACTCTTGGGGAGTGTCCCCGTGAGCGCGCGAACCGCGCACACCGTAGGAAACATACCCCTCAAGCAACATCCCGGCCTTTTCTACCGCTACCCGGAAAGACGGGCCGTAGAACGTCTCGTTCCAGGTCTCGCGTGGATGCGAGTCCTGGTTGATGGTTCCGAGCAGGTCGAAACCGACCCCGAAAGCCACGATCTTCGTATCCGGCGTTGCGTAGCACATGACGGCTACGGAGCTGGACACGGAGATGGTGTTGAAGCGGCCATCGCCCAGTCCGGCCCGGGCGCGAATGCGCCACGGCGAGGACTTGAAGCCGATCTGACCGACGAGGTCGGCTGTGATCGCCAGACCGCCACTTGGGTCTCCAAGCAGGTAGGCGTAGCCGAAGCCGATGCCTCCACGAAGGGAGGTGTCGGACTTCTCCTCCACCACGACGAGCCGGGTGGGGGCCGCCAGCGCCACCTTCTTCTTGAAGAATGGGACCGGGATGAGAACCTCGATGGTGAGGGTCTCACCGGCCTTGGGGGCCGAGAAGACCATTGGCTTGTCGGCGTCTTCGGCCGACACGGTGACGGTCTTGTCCTCGGCGCGAGCGTTCGTCACGCCTACGGCACAGAACATCAGAAACACCATCTGCTTCGCATTCTTCATCTTCTCGTCTCCTCTGGTCCCGCTCCTGCGGGGCCGTTTGTGAATTGTAAAAAACGATCTTCTTCATCCCCCCACCACTATTAGTGAGGAGACCAAGTGATCGTGCGAGTGGTTTAGACTCGCACGGGGTAGGCATGATCCCGATTCGCCGGTTGGCAAATGGGACACATGTGTTGGTCGGTGAGGGACCTGCCATGCACCGGTCGCCCTAGGCGACCTGGTGCGGGGCTACTCCTCGCCGAAATACACGGGCTCCAGCCTCGGCACGACTACGATCGTGCCGAGCTGGGTTGAGACAGGCGCGGCCCTGATGGCCGCAACCTCCTGCTCGACGGCCTCGACCCTTTGCCGAACGTTCTGCGCGTACTTGCGCAGATCGCGGCGGTTGGCCTTCTTGGCGTCGTCCAGATCGACCAAGTCGGCCTTGGTCTTGAGATCGCTCAGGTCGGCCTTGCTGGCCTGCAGCTTCTTGATCTCGCTGAGGAGGCCTGCGGCGGACTGGCGGTCCGTCACTGCGTCGGCCTCCAAGACCCCAGTCCTTTTCTCGACCTGGAGTATGCGAACCTGCAGCATGGTGATGTCCGCGCCGGTCTGGGCCGTCTGGGCCTTGACCGTGGCCGCGCTGTTGTCGCGCGACACCTTGCCTTGGCAAGTGACAGCCAGGAGAACCAGTGTCGCGGCCAAGATCATGGCCATGAAAACCGCAAATGCTACCGGCTTGCGCTGTGGCCGCTTCGTCACCGCCGTCGACTCGTCCGGATTTCCACCGTTCTGCTGTCCGCTCATGTTCTTTCTCCTCTCGGTCAGTTCACCCTCGTCTTGGCCACACGGCCTACGAAGGGTTTGATTGTCATTCTGAACCTAATAAAGAATTTCTGCTTTGTAAAACAGACAGAGATTCTTCACTACGTTCAGAATGACAATTGGTGACAGAATGACAATCGGATAATTGGTGGACTTATGTTTTAAAACAGCAAAACCTCCGTATGAGAGAGGTTGTAAAAGGTTTGACGACCCGCGCAATATTCTCTCGATATTGTTGGGCCGGTCTTTAACTTTTAAAAGACGTATTACTATATCATACATCCCAAAATTTGTCAATAGGCGCGCCCCGCAAAAACCAAAAATTAGCCGATATTTGGCTAATTTTAGAGAAAAAATAAGTTATCTCAAAACAAGTATTTTAACGTCCGGTTATATCTTTTAGCTTATTTAAGTCCTCCCACTGCTCATCGGACAATTTAATAGCTTCTTGGTGTGTAAATTTTCTAGTTACACCATATTGGTCCGTCATAAGCAATTCGCCTTTTTCGTTAGTGTTAAAAATCCAATCTTTATCATGAATAAAAATATCTTCACCTTCCACCGGATCCCAAATTCTAGCCGCATGTCCACCGTTGGTCAAAACTGGTTCTCGGAGCACTTCCCTACCTTCAATCATAACTAAATCAATTACTTTGTCTTCTTTTTTAAACATAACGTCGCGAAAATCAGACATCCAATCTGGTTTATATGTGTTAAATTTCTCTTCCACGGCTAAAACTTTTTCTATTATTCTTAAATTTTCACTACCTGTAATCTCGTGGCTAGAAAGCTTCTCAAATATAAGATCCGGCTGATTATTATACAAGAAATCAATTTTCTTTTGCAAAATTATTTCCGAATCACCCCGGAAAACAAATGAGTTGTTAAATTTTTCTATGGTCGCGTCTACCATTTTATCGTAAGTATTTATAAATTCTCTAGGACTGGAACCACGCTCACGCAAAAATTCATTGGCAGAAACACGAACATCCTCGGCTGGCGCCGCCGCTGTTTCTATTCCCGCGGAACCTTTTGCGCCAACTGACACAGCCGATGTTTTGGTTTCCACCGCCGAAGTTTTGGCAGATATAGTATTCAAAGTTTTTTCCACACGCGTTGGAGCCGGCGCGTTGATTTTTGCTTCCGGCGGATAATCGGTCATTAGTTCCGCTCCCGATTTGGCAGACACTTCTTTGGCTGCTTCCAGCGGACTAGTTCTTTCCAAAGTGGTATGTTCGGACAAAACAAATTTGGGTTCTGTTGCAACAGGCTCGGCGCCGGGCAATACGGCCGCTGTTTCGTGATGAATACCCGTGCTCATTTGATCTACCGTTACAGACCCGCTGCCGCTTAAAATTGGCTGGTTATTTTCCAAACCAAAGTAGTTGACTTCTCCACGAACATGATTATCAATCCCGGGTTTGGCATCAGTAGCATCAACTTCCAATCCGGCGTTGGCCAAATCCGTGCTTTCCCTGCCTTGCATAGCTCTAAACAACCCTCTTACCATTTTGTTATCTTCTTCGTCATACTGCCGGGCAAATTTCAAGTACTGGGCAGGCGTATCTTTATCAATATACTTGGACAAATAACTTAAATGCCGCTCGCTAAAATCCTGGCTCTGCAAATATTTGGCGGCTGATTCCGGCCCGCCTTTTTTTAATAATTCTTCAAAAATCACCTGCCGGCGTTCTCCTCCGCCTTCGTCTAAAGTATCTATGTGACCCTTAATAAAACTATAATGTGAACGAACGCCGCCTCCAACTTGGCTGGAGTTTAAAATATTCTGAACTGAATCCGGATTATTTAATTCCGGATATTCTTGTGCCAAATTACTAAGCGCGGCCGCGGCTTCCGGACTTAATTTATGTTCCAGAGCAAATTGATCCACGGAAAAACTAGACGCCACTTCTACCGGAACAACCGAGGAGCTAACTTCACCAGACGCCATTTGTTTCGGTTCCAGTCCCTCTTCACCGGCCGGATGCGAGGATTGTTTATGATCTCCGCGCAAATACTCTTGTAATTTGGCGGTACCATAACCCAGCCCGGCGCCAGCCACCGCGCCAACTACCCCATACCCAACCGCGCGCCACCAGCCGGGTTTGCGCAAAATTCTTTGTTTGATATTTTGCTGTTCAGTGGTTAAGCTTTCTAAATCTTTATTTAAACCGGTTAAAAGATTTTCCACGGCACTATGGCGCAAATTTTCCGGAGCCGGCACTTCATCTAATTGCGGAGCTTCGTTTAAATAAATATTTATCTGCAAAGATTCCACTCGACGCAAAACATTTTGAGCGCGTAATTTTAAATTTATATCGCCTTCCAACATTCCCAAAGTTAAAGGCACACGCAAATCTTTGGCGCTTTCTGCCAATTCCGCCATATTTTCCGGCTTGAATTCGCCCGCATTTTCTGTTTTTTGCCTTTGCGCCCAAGTTTCTACCAATTTTTCCGCTTTAGCGATATTGTTTTTAAATTCTTTTTCAAATTGCATTTCTCTGGCTTTGCGATCTTTGAGGTGGCCATATTTTACTCCCAAGTAACCGCCGGCCGCAGCGCCCAACAAGGCCCGCAGTTCCGGCGCCGCGGCCAAAGCCGCGCCAATGCTGGCGCCAGCTGCCACTGAACCTAAAACCGAAGCGATTTTTCTGGCACTGCTTTCTTTTTTAACCGGATCTTTATCAGCGTCTTTAACAAACTTGCTGAATTCTTGGCCATAAATAGTCAGGTTTTGCAATTTTTTAACAATTTTCGGATCGCGATTAATAAGCTCCTGGATTAAAGCTTCCAAATCTTTGTCTTCGTATAATTTTTTGATTAAAACTTCAACTCTTTCGGTTTGACTGCGTTTTATTTCTATTGCCGATTCTTCGCCAGAGGATATTTTTACTTCGGCAAATTCTTTGTCAATTTGGCCGGCGACTTCTTCCAAAGCAACTTCGGCGTTGGCTTTTACTTTGGTTATATCTTCATTTTTTACTGCCGAAGCGCTGGCGTCGCGCAAACTCTGGCTTAACATGGCGGAAAGCTGTTCCAGCATTTGCGGACCTTCTTCGCCGGTAAATTGAGCCAGCAAACTATCGCGCAAGTTTAAAGATTTTTCTTCTTTTATTTTTTCTTTGCCAACGGAAATTTCCTGATTGGCGTTTTCTTTTCTTTTATTAAACCAGCCCCTAATGCCATCCACTTTGTTTTTTAGTCCACGCAACAATCCGGTGGCGCCGCCTACAGCGGCGCCACGAACCGCGCTACTGGCGCCGCCAGTGGACAGCAACAATCCCACACTGCCGCCCAAAACCGCGAATGGCAAAATGTTTATTGCCGCCAATTTTAAATGCGCGGCCGGATTTTCTTTAAATTTATCCCACAAATTTATGTTTTTATTCAGCCAATTGCGCGACATCTGTTCCACCCATTTTTTTATCATCTCAAACGAATGTTTGTGCAAATTTTCCACCCATGCTTTTTTAAATTCATCCGGCGTGTAATCAAAACCGGCCAGAGTTTTTTTCAGAGCGGCTTCGTCCAAATCTTTTCTGGAAAAAATATCTTTTAACAAAATTCCGGCAACATCAATATTACCCAAAATAATTTCATTAACCACTTCCTGCAATTTTTTCTCGCCAATGATTTCCAGCAGATCGTTTTCCTTGATATCCACAACGCGCTTTTTACGTTCCGAAGATTTTGGAGCTACGGGCGGAGCCGTTGGTTCCGGTGTTTCTTGTGTTTCCGGCGGTTCCGGTTGTTCCGGTGGTTGCGGCGCTTCGGCGCGCGGCGGCGGCGGATTTTCAAGCCACGCTTTCAAGGCATCTTCATCAGCTTTTCTTTTGGTGGCAATGGCTTCTTCTTTTTCCTTTTCCACAGCTTTTTTTATATTGTCTTGGATATCTTTACTTACGCCATCAATTTCCGCCTGAATAAACTTTGCTTCCTCATCAAACTCCTTGCCTTTATTATGCCAGATTTCTGGGATCATTCGCACTTTTAGGCCTTCCATAGTATCGTAAAATTCTTTGACAATGTCGGCATACTTGCCTTCTGATTTTTCCCTATATAATTCTAACAGCGCGTCTAATGATGCGTGTAATGATTTTAATGTTAAAACTCTTTCCGCCGCATCTCTGTTTTGTGTTTCTAAATCATCGGCAATCGGCTCCGGCGGTTTTGGCGATTTTGGCGATTTTGGTTCGGCATGCGGCTTTGCTTTTTTTGGCAAAATACCGCCATGTTCAAAAATTTCTTTTATGTCCGGTTCTAAATTTGCGACTAACTCACTAAAATTCTTATCAAAATTATCCATGCTGGCATTAAAAATTTCTAGGTCATCATGCATTTTATCTGCGGTATTCAAATCATCCAGCAAGGATGTCATTTGTTCGTCATATTTGCTGTACAAATTTCTTTTTCTTTGCTCCTTTTTATCTGCTTCTTTAATAATATTCGTCAGCAATAAAAAATTTTGATCGTGTTTATCAAATAAACGTTTGCGCTGTTTTCGTTGTTCTTTTTTTTCTTTTTCAGCATCAACGGACTGGAGCTCTGCCGGTTTTACCGGAGATTTGGCGGCGGATTCATCTTGCTTATCTTCGTCAATCATGCGATTGAGTATGAGATGTAAATCTCCCAAGCGATTTTTAAAATCATCACGCGCTTCATCCATTTTTTTATAGTCTTTATTTTTCAGCAAACTTTTCATTTTATCTAAAATTTTGCCGAGTTCAGCCAGCTCGCTTTCGTCAACATCCATTTCATGTTTATCCGCACGCGCCTTAAATTCTTCTAATTCTTTTTCGGCGTCAAAGTAATGATTCTCAAATTTTTTAAATTCAATATCTTCCGTCGCGGCTATAACTTCCAGCTCTTTAACATCTTTTTGTTTTTGTTCTTCTGCCGCTTCCGGCACTTCGGTTTTAAGTTCTTCTATATCATATTTTATTTTCCCCATTTCTTTTGTTACTTTAACTAACTTACCGGCAAATACTGACGGATCGTTTATAAATTTTTTAAGACTTCCATTTTCGTTATTAATCTCAAAAATAAAAGCTTCGATTGTTTTTATCAAATTATCAACTTTTTTTCCTTTTTTATCCAAACCGACTAAACCCACTTGTAAACTATTTAATTCATCCAGTTTTTTTTGTATGGATCCTTCTCTCTCTGCCTTGGTGGTAATGGAAAAAGGAGATTTATCCGGATTTTTTTTGGCCATATAAATTATTTAGAAGCCAGCAATTGCTTGGTTTTTTCGGTAAATTCAACTAAAACTTCTTTTACTTTTTCTTCAAAATTCGGCGCGGAATCATGCCAAAAGTTTTTCCATTCTTCTGGAGAAGTATTTTCGTTGTTTGACAATTTTACAAACTTGTCGGTTTGTTTATCGTTTAACTGGGGCAGAAGTTTTAACCCCAAGCGCATTTCCACTTGCGCCATTATTTGCGGCACATAAATTTTTTTCTGCTCCTCGGCCAAGCTGATTTTGTTTTCCTCCAATAAAGCCAGGACGTATTCAATTAGGAAATCAAATTGGTGTTTAGTTTGCGACATAAGATTAAATTATGAATAATTTAAATTGAAATTCCAAAAATGTGTTTTTTGCGCCGCGCCACCCAGAGAGAGGAAATAAAAAATCCGACCAGCAGTCCAACTGCGAAATTTACCGGTAAATTAGGGCGCGCCTGCCATTTGGCCACCAATGGCGTGCTGACTATTTTTATGGCCACATCCCCTCCCAGATATTCCCAGCCCTGCGCGGACACGGTTTGCGTTACGGCGCCGGACAAACTAACGGCTTCTTCTTTACTCTCCGCGTAAACTTTTATGCTCATTAGACCGGTGCCGTAAATCATAGCGGCCTGCACGTCTTTAGCCCATTTTTTTCTTTGCTGGCGATCGGGGAGTTTTTTCCACGCGTCTTTGTTAAAAGAAACAACTGTGGAATTTAAAGTTTTGTTAAAAAAATCCGTAGTTTTCATGATTTGCGCCAAATTAACGCCAACTCGCTCCGCGGAACGCGCTTGTGTATATGGATCAACGCCGGTTTTATCGCGGGAAATTATTAACACCTGACTAGTAGCGCTATATTGTTTAGGAAAAAACCAGCTAATGCCGACGGATAAAAAAGCTAAAACCAAAGCCCATGCCACTATTAATTTTATGTGTTTGAATAAAAGACGAAACATATATTTTTATTTTGTTTGTATTATTTTAACTTTTAAATCCAACTGTTTTCCTCCGCGCAAAACTTTGGCGTCCACGCTCTGGCTATCATTGATAATATACCATAAATTGTCCGGCTCCACAACTCGGCCGTTGACCTGCGTAATCACATCTCCTTTGCGCAAAACACTAGCAGGCGACCAAACATTGGCGACATAAAATCCTTTTATTTTTTCTTTGCCAAAAACTATTGGCTGTTCGTCGCTAAACCAGCCATCAGCGCCAAGCGATGGATATGAAACTGTCTTTTGGCTTAAAACTTTCGGCAAAATTCTGGCTATATAAAAACTGGGCAAAAGCAAATTTTTTTCCGTGATAAAACCAGCCACTCGCCCCTGATTATTTACAGCGACCCTGCCAGCGCCAAACAATCCGCTTAAAGAATAAAACTGCAAAGGCGCTAAATCAAAATGCGGAATTGAGCCGCTTAAAATCGGATACAGAATAAAACCGTGATACCAATATAAATCCTGGAAAACAAATAAATCATCTGAAACCAAAACACTGTCGATAAAACTGACTACTTTAAATTGCCGATCTTGAATTTTTAAAAAAAGAATGTTGGAATATTTATCAAATATGGCGCTTTCCGGCTGGGATACTTTATTGTCGCCGGTCACCACCTGCAAACTTTTGTAGCCGCCATCGTAGCCGGGCAGATACATGGCCAGCCAGCCATCCGAACTGACCATCACCCCGTCGCCAATTTTTTTATTTAAATAACTGACGCCGCCGGCGCTAATTGAACCTTTATAAATAGACACGATGCGCGTGGAAATTTCTTCGCGCACATGATTTTCCAGTTGTACGCGAGACATGCTAGGACGAGTATAACTGGTTATCCATGCTTCACCCTCGGCAAATCTAGGCCAAATCCATCCAAGCATCATGCTGGCGCCGCTCATTCCCGCAATTAAACCAAAAACTACCGCCACGCCCAAAAATTTTAACCGGCGCAATCGACGATGATTTTCTATACTACATGATTTTGGAGGAAGGTGGGGAGGGAGCATAACCGAAATTTTTAATTTCTAATGACTAATTTCTAATTGTCATTGCGAGGAGCCGTAGCGACGCGGTCCCGTAGCGAACGGGATCCGCGATCTTCGAGATCGGGACAACCTCTTAGTTAGCACTACCAAACCATGAGATTGCTTCCCCGCCTAGGCGGGTCGCAATGACAAACTACTTCCAACGAACAATAAAAAATAAAAATAAAATAAATAAAACCGAATTTATTCCCAAAAACCAAATTTGCTTGCGCCAATCTATCCCCTCTTTTGATAAATTGAATCTGACCATTAACCAAAGCACATACCAGCACCAAATTAAAATAAGACTACTGACCAGATATCCCAAAGGCAAAAGCTCCACGGCCCAAATCAGTTCCAAATTTAATATTGCCCAAAAACCGGTCCATAGCCAAAAAGTTTTGTTTTTTTGCGCGCCGTATTCAAGCCACCACCAGCCGGCAATAATCGCGGAAAAAACCGAGGCCACCGCCAGCCAAACCAATGGACTGACACCGGGCATAATCTGGAAAGAATTAATCGCGCCCACGCCTTGAAAAATTCCCGCCAAACCGATAATGCTCATCATAAACCGCCAGCGCAAATGCGGTTTTAAAAATGTGGCCAAGCTGACGCTGGATGACGGCAATAACCAAAAACTGAAAAAAGAAAAAAAAGAAAAAAACATCCCGAACAAATACCACGCGGTTTTCCATTCTATAAAAAGCAAAAATGCCAGCGCCCCGATTGTCATTATCGCCAGCGAAGCTAGATGCTTCCATCGGCTCATTTCGGCCGGATAATAAACCATCCACATAAATGCCGCCCAAAGGGCCAACCGGAATGCCAGCCAAACGCCCACCCACCACCAAGAATTAAGGTGCCCCACCCACCACAGCATAACCAAACTAATCAAAAAATCAAGCACGGCCGCTAGTTTGGGATGGAAGGAAATTGATTTGAGCATATTAACGGGATTACACAGATTTACAGTGTGGATTACACTGATAGATATTGTGGTATTATTTTGATTATTATATCTTTTTTTTAGGAAAAAAGCAAACCCGCGCTCCTTGACAAATCACTATAATTATGGTATATAAACACCAGTCAAACACGGTATTTGGCGAGGAGGAACACCATGAGAAAGCTCGTTGTTCCATCGATTGTTATTGGATTCGTCTGGTTCTTTCTGGTGATCGTCCTAAACTTGATCGACCAAGTTGCAGACAAACGAATCACATCAGTTGCCTACGGGATCTCTATTGTCGCCTTATTCTATATGTGGGACATTCTAACAGCGTGGTACGATTTCAAGCCATTCTCGAAGAAGTTCTTTCTGGCACTGGCGATTTTTGCAGGCGTCAGCATGAGTTTGATGTGGACAGTATATTTCTTGCAACTAATTCCCAAGAAACTCCACATATCATTCGGTTGGGTGCTTGTGGGATGGCTGCCGGCCACCATCGTCCGGGCACTTGTACCAATACCCAGAAAGAAAAACCCGGGCTCCACGACCGACTAATTGGCGCATCGCGCTTCTCCCTGTTGTTCTATGACAACTGGGATTATTTTTTTACTTTTGAGGTATATGGCTTCTTACTTTTCTCCATCCCCTTATAAAAAAAAAGATTATCCCTCCCCTTATAGGAGAGGGAACGAAACGAGTGAATAAAAAAGCCCTAGGTATCACCAAGGGCGACGGCGGCTGATTATTGCTAGGAAAGAGCTATTTGGGATTATGAGCATTGGCTAAATACCTACAGCGAAATGGCACCCATTTCTTCCTTTCCATTATCGCCACAAACGTAACATATTCTTCTTCACTGCCATTACCGGCAAAGAACCGAACAGGACCGCAGTATCTTTCTATAGTACCACGCCTTATTGCTTTTCCAGCCTCCGTTTCTTCAGTAAAGAAGTCAATCCAGAATTCTACTTCACTATAGACTTGCACCTGAGCAGTAAAGAAACCGGGCTGGTTGGCCACCTGCTTCATTGGTAGTGAATATATCACGCCATCATTCCAATCTTTGTTAATATGCTCACTTACCTTAATAACAGTACCCTCATCCGGCAGATCAACAATCTGCACGATGATCATATCACGCTTCTTCATCAACTCGTTGTGATATCTCTCCGCCTTATCCCACTCGCTCAATCCTCTGTTATGACTACAGCCGCCGTTGATGACCGCCATAGGCACGAGGAGCACACTGACAACGATGAATGACAGCATGAGACGACAGTGTGACATGGTAGATTCCTTTTCACACAGAAACCCGAATCGCTCGGGCAAGCGCGCCGCTAATTTAGCGGACAGATTAAACTAACATACAAATATCCGATTGTCAAACATTGTACTGTTGCACAGTTAAAGTTACCTTCTGTGGATAAATTAATGATAATGAAT
>CAYIHE010000002.1:0-33412 GCA_964363145.1 uncultured Gammaproteobacteria bacterium
CGTACGGCATATTCGGCCAAACAGGAGTTTGCTCGGTAAACTTTCTGTCCTCGTCTAAACCAAGCGAACCATAAACTTCATCAGTGGAAACATTAACGAATTTTTCAATATTATTGAAACGCGCGGCATCCAAAATCATTTGCACGCCCAAAGTATTAGTCAACACAAAATCTTTACTGCCGCCATGTATTGAACGATCCACATGCGTTTCCGCCGCAAAATTTATCACATGGGTAATACCGTGTTCTTTGATAACCGAATTTAATTTATCCAGATCAATAATATCACCCTGAACAAAACTATAATTTGGATTGTTTTCTATGTCCACTAAATTTGCCAAATTGCCGGCATAAGTCAGCTTGTCAAAATTAACAATTTTATACTCAAAATATTTTTCCAGCATGTGGTGTATAAAATTTGACCCGATAAATCCGGCTCCTCCGCAAACTAATAAACGCATAAAATTAATTTCCAGATGTCATCCCGAACTAGTTTCAGCATGACAATTGCTTATTAAATTTACTAATATTGGCCACTATGCCGAAGGCCGCCAACAATACAAGCATTGCCGAGCCGCCATGGCTAAGGAATGGCAAAGGCACGCCAGTAAGCGGCATTAACCCGATAATCGAGCCGATGTTCAAAAAAGATTGCCAAACAAACCATACCATAATGCCAAGAGCAAGTAAATAACCAAACTCGTCCGGCGCGCCGCGCGCAATTTTTAATCCCCGCAAGCCAATGAAAGAAATCAAAATAATTACGCCGACAGAAATTATAAAACCGGTTTCTTCAGCCACAATGGCAAAAATGGAATCTGCCTGTACCTCGGGCAAATACTGAAATTTTTGTCTGGAATGTCCCAACCCCAATCCCAAAACTCCACCAGATCCTACGGCCAAAAAAGCCTGATTAATTTGATACCCCACGCCTTTGGGATCAAGCTCTGGATGCAAAAAAGTGGTTAATCTTTGCACGCGGTATGGGGCCACAGCCATAAGCGCCGCGAATCCAACAACACCAACTAAGCCCAACATCAATAAATAAATTTTTGGAATGCGCGCGGCATAAAGCATGGCAAAAATAATAACAACCAGGATAGACAAGGTGCCAACATCTGGCTGTGCTCCCACCAACAAAAGCGCCGGCGCGAGCACCGCTAAGACTGGCGCCAAGCCATTCTTCCAATCTTTTATATCACGGCCATCGGCAAGCAATTTGGCCAAAATTATAATAATAGCCAATTTGGCAAATTCCGCTGGCTGGGTGCTATGACCAAAAAATTGCACCCAGCTACGCGAATTGTTTAGTATTAAACCGATGCCTGGTATAAAAACCAAAATCAAAAATACAAGGGAGGCGAAATAAATTAATCCGCCGAATTTTTTCCACCAGCGATAATCCATATGACCAAGTACGAGAAACAAAACCATACCCGGCAACAAGCCAAACAAAAGTTGCTTCTTTATAAAATAATAAGTATCGCCAAATCGGGCGTAACCAACCGGCGAGCTGGCGGAAGCCAGCATGACCAATCCAAAAATCACCAAAATCGCAATCAGCAATAAAAACATTCTGTCCGCGGATTTTTGAACGGTGACTGACATAATTAGGCGTTAAGTCTGACCAAAAAAACCGTGCCAATAAGTAAAAACAGATGAAAAAATAACGCCCAGAAACTTAATAGTCTGGCCAAAAATTTTTCCCTAGCGTAAAATATGGACGAAAAAAAATAATTTATTAAAATCACCGCCATTCCTGCCGCGGGCAAATAAAAAATTCTCCACCAATTGCCAACCAAATCCACGCCAAAAATTATATTATAATGCAAAAATATCTGGCCGGCATCTGGCTTAATGTTGGCGATCAAATACCACCACAAAAAAAATTGCGTCAAAACTGACCCTAA
This sequence comes from uncultured Gammaproteobacteria bacterium, assembly GCA_964363145.1. Lineage (GTDB taxonomy): Bacteria > Patescibacteriota > Patescibacteriia > Magasanikbacterales > GWA2-37-8 > XYD2-FULL-39-9. Next base: position 1,910 of record CAYIHE010000002.1, read on the forward strand.
CAAAGGGGCTGTAATCCACCAATCGCGAAAATATAGTTTAGGGGAGTAAAACACAACTTGGTTCTTGACAAATTATACTGAATATAGTATAGTATTTCTAATTAAATTAATCAATCTTTTAGCTAGTATGTCTCATAAAAAAGCGGGCGGCTCTACGCGGTTGGGTCGCGATTCCAACTCACAGCGCTTGGGTGTTAAACTCCATGATGGCCAGGCGGTACGCACCGGCATGATTATTGTGCGCCAGCGCGGCACCAAATTTCATCTGGGAAAAAACGTCAAAAAAGGCAAGGATGACACTATTTTCTCTATGACTAATGGAAAAGTAAAGTTCACGCAGCATAAACGAATCCGTTTTGATGGTAGTATGAAAATGGCAAAGTTTGTCAATGTGGTGGCGTAAACAAGTTGCCAAATTAAAAAACCGAGCCGCAATTGCGGCTCGGTTTTTTAATAATTACTTTATCCCCCATTCTTTCTTTAATTGTTCTATTCCATCTGACAAAGCAACGGTCGGCTCCCAACCAAGAACTTGCCTGGCTTTGGTGTTGTCGGCTTCAGCCGCTACCATTTCGCCCGGTCTTGCCGATATGTTGATTGTTTCGCCTCCTATTATTTTAGCTACTTCATTGACACTAACTTGTTTGCCCGACCCGATATTTACAACAGAACCATTATCCACCTTGGATCTCCAAGCCAAAATATTTGCTCGCACCACATCGCTGACGTGCACATAATCGCGCGTTGCTTGTCCGTCGCCTACGATTGTCATGACCTTATTTTTAGCGCGCTGGTCTAAGAATATTGGAATCACCATGGGATACGCTCCGGTGGCCAATTTACGCGGACCAAACACATTAAAATACCTAAGACAAACTGTCTTTAGGCCGTATAAATTAAAAAACAATTGGCAATATTTTTCTCCGATAAGCTTGTGAAGCCCATAAGGACTAACCGGATTGACCGGCGAATCCTCTTTAAACGGCGGTTTTCCCAAACCATAAACCGCGCACGAAGAAGAAAAAATTACTTTGGACACTTGATTTTCTTTTGCGGCCCAAAGTACGTTCAAAGTTCCATTTACATTTATATCATTTGTCGTTAAAGGGTCTTCGATAGAAACTGGCAAACGCGGATCAGCCGCCAAATGAAAAACCGCGTCAGCTCCTTTAAATATCTTTTTTAAACTTTTATAATCACGGATATCTTTTTTATAAAACTTTGCTTTTTTATTCACGAATTCTTTTTTTCCAAGCATTAAATTATCCACCACTGCCACTTCGTGGCCAAGCTTAACTAACTCGTCGGTTAGATGCGATCCTATAAAACCCGCTCCTCCGGTTACGATTATTTTAGACATATTATTTTCCTTTTAAAAACGGCGAACCAACCGCTATGATATTATAACCCTTATTTTGTAATTCGTCATATTTTTCCTGCAAGATGCGTCTCCCGTCCATAATAAGCAGTTTTTTATTAGACCGTACAATCAAGTTCGCCAGCTCTTTAAACTGCGGCCAGTCGGTAGTAATAATTACCACATCCGCGTCTTTTATTGCATCCGCCTCGTTTGTAGAATACTTTATCGCCTCTACAGATAAAAAAAGTCGTTTAAAATTTTCCATAGCCGCCGGATCATACACGGCAATCTCTTTAATATTTTTAGACAAAATTAAATTTGTAATTTTTACGGCCGCGGAATCGCGAATGTCATTTGTGTCCTTTTTAAAGGCCAGGCCGAGAATAGCCGCCTTTTTGTTATGCCAATCAAAACCGGCCTCATCTTCTGCCCGAATCACAAAATGTTCGAGTTGTCTTTTGTTGGCTAAATACGTCTCATTTATTAATACGGCATTTTTATTTTGTGATTGCAATTGATACATTAATGAGCGGCTGTCCTTTATCAAACAGCTGCCGCCGGCGCTTAAACTATCAAAAAGGCCCCAACTGCCAATACGGCTATCGCTGGATAAGATACTGCGTATATTTTCAAACTTTAATTCTTCAAACGTTTCGCATGTCCGACCCATTACATCAAAACAGTTTGCCAGTTTATTGAATAAATAATAATTAGCCAAAAGTTTCCCCGCCGCCGCTTCTGGAGGATTGACTTCGATATACTTTACGGACGGAGAGTTATAAAACATTAAATAAATCTGTCTCATTATTTCAAAATCTTTTTCATTCCACGCGCCTATTACTATTCTGTCCGGTTTTGTGGAATCATGAATAGCTTTACCCATTACCAAAAACTCTGGATTGGAAACCACGCCAAAATTTTTCACCCCAGCTTTTTCCAAAAAAAGTTTCGTTTTATAGGCCGCTTCTATTGGCACCGTACTCTTATTTACTACCAAAACATACTTCTCTTGCCTTCCATTATTTCTTTTAAGCAAAGCTTGCGAAATATTTTCTAAGGCCTCATAAAAATATTTCAAATTGCTTTCTCCGGTTTCTCCAATTTCCGGCGTGGGCACACAAATAAAAACAGCATCGCAATCATTTAGAAAACCTTCCACTTCATTATAATCCGAAGTAAATTTAATTCTGTCATTATTTTGTACCAACAAATCACCCAGGCCGGGCTCGGAAAGACAAGACTCAATAATATCGCGGTCGTCGGAAGAAAGTAGCTCGATTCTTTTTTTGTCGACATCGTATACTAGTGTTTTATGGCCGTTACTGGCTGCCGTTGCCGCGCTACAACTTCCGACAAAACCGGCCCCTATATAAAGAATGTTCATAGTAAAGATTTATATGTTTTCTCGGTTTCCATCAACATTTTCTGTAACGAAAACTTACCTACCGCAATTTTTCTCGCGCTCTCTCCCATAGTTTGACGCAAATTTTTATCAGAAATAAGTTTTGTTAGCGCCTGCTGCAAACCGATCACATCTCCGCGCTTAATCAAAAATCCACAACTTGAATCTACTGCTTCGCTTATACCACCCACATTAGTGGCTACCACCGGCAAACCGGCGCTCATGGCTTCTAAAACTGAATATGGAAGACCTTCCCAGTTAGTGGAAAGAACAAAAATATCCGAGTCTTTAAGCATGCCCATCGATTTATACCGGGCAACATTACTAATTATTTTAACAAACAAGTTTTTATTTTGACCGACCAAATTATTAAGCAACCCTGCTTTTGGCCCGCTCCCAATTATTGATATTTCAATTTGTTTAATCAAATCTGGCGACAGACCGGAAGCCGCTTTAATCAATAGCTCCGGGTCTTTTTGTTTTGACAGTCTGCCGATAAAAATAATTTTAATTATGTTGTTTGTCTGGTTTCTCGGCGTTTCAATTTTTTCAATCCCGTTATGAATTACTGTAAATTTATCCGTATAGGCAATTCCGAATTTTACACCCACATTTCGGGTAAAATTTGAAACGCAAATAATCTTTTTACAAAATTTTGCGGCGTATCTTTCCGCCATCACTGCCGGCAATTTTCTCCAGAATGGCGTGCCCGACTCAAAAGACCAACCATGGGCCGTATAGATTGTAGAAATCTTATTCCGTACCGCTATTCTTCCTATAAAGCCGGCGGCGGTGCTGTGGCATGCGACAATATCCGGTTTAAATTCTTTAATTAAATCTTGAATGGTTTTAATGGCGCGAAAAAATCTGATGGAATTAAAGCTGTTTGAAAAATAAATATTGGGATAAAATTTCGCCCCCGCGTTTTTTACTTCATTTTCAAGCCAGCCGCCGGGCAGACTCATTACCGCCACCTCGTGATTATTATGAACAAAAAAATTAACAAGTTGAGATACATGTGTTTGCGCTCCGCCAATTTCGGATTTTGTTATTAAATATAATATTTTCATACCAATGATAAAATCCAAGACATGACCAACCGCAAATATCCCTTAATCAACGCTGGAAAATAATTTGGGTATTGTTTTTTATATTTCGCGATAATGCTTAAATGATCTTTGGCCGCGCGGACGCGCCGAGACCAGGTAATTCCCGAACCGTGTTTCCGATATTTAACTAGGTAATCATCTAAATTGGCGAGTTTACCAAACTTGCCAAGTTTTAAAAATAAATCATAGTCTTCACCTACTGTATAATCTCCGTACCCGCCGCAATTTATCGCCACATCGCGCCTAAACATTGCTGAAGAATGTAAAAATGGATTTCGCAACAAAATACCGGCTCTAATCGCCGTATCTGTGGCGGAATTTTTATAGCGGCCAACCTCTTGCCCGTTTTCATTGATAACAATCACCGCGCCGCCCACCGCCACATGGTCATCGTTCTTTTCCAAAAATTCGTACTGTTTTTGCAGTTTATTAGAATCCGCCCAGGCGTCATCGCTGTCCAAAATAGCCACATACTTACCTTGGGCCAATTGCAAACCCAAATTACGTGCCTTGGTTATGCCTAAATTAATATTTTCACGATGAAATTTAATTCGTAAATCTTGCGCGGCGTATTTTGCGACCACCTCCGCGGTTTTATCGGACGAAGCATCGTCGATAATTATAAACTCAAAATCTTTAAAGGATTGCTGCAAAGCGCTCTCTATGGCCTCGGCAATATATTTCTCTCGATTACGGGCTATGATTATAATGCTTATCAGAGGCATAAATGATACTAAATTTTAATCCAACTAGCTGGTAATAAATTCTCTGTTTTAATATTTTCTGCCACCAACCATCGGCTGGGAGAAATCACAATTTTTTGCGGATTCTGATTGAGCCAAGCCGACCACCAACTAAAAGTGCTGTTAGCGATAATTTGATGTTTACACAAACTCATCAACCACAACTCTTCTGCGGGGTTTAAAGTGGGGTTAGAAACAAATACCATTGGACTGGCAAGTTTTAGATTTACTCTTGCCCACTCAATATCGTCTGAAAAAATAAACAACCTAATACTTGGATGATTATTTATAATTATTTCTAAAGCCTTTTTATAATAAGACAAGTCACAAAGACCGTTATAACCCTTGCGTATAGTGGCAAAATCACCACGACGAATATGAATAGCCACAGACTGATCGGTTTTTTCTATCTCTGATTTTATATCATTAACTTCCTGATGATAGCCGTTTTTTAAGGTAAATTCATCCAACAAAACATCCCTAATTGATTCAAAGTACTTATAACTCTGAAAATAACCATCCAGGTATGCATTCTTTTTCTTTTTTAATACCTGTGGATAAAACCTATAAAAATGATTTCTATTTATACGCCCGCGGATTTTATCAACTGTTCTGGCAAAAAAAGATGGCATTGACATGGCAACCTCTGCTTCAGTCGCATTTTTTAAAACAACATTAAAACTGTCAATTTCCAGCTCTCTTGGTATGTCGCCTGTCTTAATATTATCAAACCAAGACAAATCTACTTTTAATTCGTCCTGCCAATCCAAAGCCAGGCGCTTACCCAGCGCGTATTGGAACATTTGGTTGCCAAGTCCACATTTTATTTTCATTATGATCATAAAATTTAAAACCTAACAATAATAACACAAATTTATTTCTTAATTATAACCTCCCATTGATCTTTGCCTAATATAATTTGACCTAATATTAAACTCTTAAAAAATCTATAAATAATCCCCTTTGACTTTAAATCAAATCCTTTAATCAAATCAAAAACTCCCAAGCCACCTTGCCTCAACTTTTTTTCCAGCACAATTTTAAATTCTTTAAATAACACATCGATTGATTTGGCTGAAAAAAAATGGAGATGACCGATGGGCAAAACCATCGACCACTTACCTTTCATCAAAAGTGCCTTAATACAATCTTTATTAGGAAAGTCCACATATATAATTGCCTCTTGATTAGTTATTTCTTTTATTTTTTTTATCATAGACTTAACATCAACTACATGCTCCAACGTACCACCCAAAATAACTACATCAAATAATACATTCTTAGGTAAATCATTTATATCAGAAACAATATTCCCACCCGCCGCCCAAGATCCAGGCTCGACCCCGAAACTAACATTAGCCATTTTAGAAAAATACTTCAATAGACTTCCTGTACCACAGCCGATTTCCAAAAAATTAAACTTACCATCCTCTCTAAAACTAACTACCTTATTAAACATTTTTTTACAATCCTCATCTGATGGAGAGGTACCGTTATAATTTGCTGAAACAACAAACTTTGAACCATTCTTATAAAGCGACGATAAATACTCCTGTTTTGGCATAGGATCTATCCACCAATGCTTACAACTTTCACATTCACGCAAAGATACATTATCTTCGGACTCTTTATTCATCGTCTTGAGGGTATCTACTATCTTTGAACGACAACCACAAATTGGACATTGTTTTTTTTCAACTAACTGAGTTTTGTCTAGCATTTCCATAAATTATTCTATTTTTACTTTTCCAAAACCACAACCAAGGACAATCCAATTGTTTTTCTTAATATATATTTTTCAATAAATTTTAAAACCGGAACCAAAAAATTAAAAAACTTTAACGCATTTTCATTTAAAATTTCTTTTTTCATAATCGTGCCGTTCCAATACCAGCCTAAGATAGAAAGAAAGTTAAAGAAGAACAGGCTTTTAACTTTAAATTTGGTTTGAGCAACTTTTTCCAGCATCTCTTTTTTTGTATATCTCCTATAATGATCCACGGTTTTATCGATGCAATTAAAAAGAAATTTATAAGCCGGCGTAACCAAAATTAATCTTCCGCCCGGATTTAATATTTCATAAATATTATTAATCGCATCAACATCGTGCTCAACATGTTCTATAACATTTAAAGCAAAGACTGAGTCCACATTAGTTAAATTTTTAAAGTCTTCCTTGTTTTCAAGACCTAAACGCACCACAGAAACTCTTTCGCTAGCAAACTTACTTTTGAGTTGTTCAACATATTTAATATCAATATCGCTCAAAATAATTTTACTGCCAGGAAAACTATCGATTGTTAATTTGCTATATGTACCTCTACCGCTTCCAATTTCCAAAATAGTTCCACCCAAGTATGGTTTTACCGTATCAAATAACCAATTAGTAAAATTATCTGCTTTGCTTAATAAATCAAGATTAACGTCGCCTTTTTCCGAATAATTTTCTGTCATATAAGATATGAATTATATTTATTTTATTTATTTTTAATAGATAAATCTAAAACAAAATTTTTTCCATCATCATAAATTATTTTTCTAGTTTTGCTTAATTCCATTGTATAATCCTGAAAAGCCAGACCATTTTCTGAAATGGCGCGTAACAGCGGATTCACATGAGCCTTTAACATTCCCGATACTGAAACACGAGAAAAATTTGCCTCATTTCCGTAGGAATATGCCACATATTTAAGATTGTGCGATAAAAAATAGTCGGCCATCGCCTCACTGCCGGACCTTAACGGTATTCCGGGCGGCAAACTGGCTCCACCCGGAGTATCGTTTATATAAACGTTATTTCTCTTAAAATCAAACAAAAAATTTCTATCCAATCTGGCAATAATCGTTTCTCCGACCGGTACTGCTTTTTGCAAATCCGAGTATTGTTTAAGTTCGCCTTCACTTACCAAATCAGAGTTCGTTAATCCAATCTTTGGCCGGCCGCCGTCAATGTTTAAACTGTATTTAATATTATCAATTACAATTAAATCTTTTTGTAAATATGCGCCAAATAAAAAAATAATTATCATTAATCCAAGCAACCGACTGTTAAAATTAGGGAAACTGCGAAATTGCAAACCGCCCGCTAATGACACGGCCGCGGTAAATAAAATGCCCGGAAAAAGATACGCAAAGCTGTAATAATACAAGCTATAGCCACCCATTAGCACCGCCAATACCAACACACCGGCGGATGAACTTAAAAATATCAACCATAGAAGTTTTTTTCCCTCACCGGCGACCAAACCATGCATCATCGCGCCAATGACCACTAACGGTAAAAGCGTAATTAAACTGTTAAAACCCTCAAAACAAAAACGCAATAAACTGTACAAATCAAATTGGATAACATGTTTAAAAGCGCCGTAAGCTGTGCCGTGGTAGCCTAAGCCAAAAACCGGATAAAGCAATGTGCCTGAAGACGCCAGCAAGGACAACATCCACGGAAAAAGAAAAATAAATACCGCCGCTACCGCAATAAAAAACTCCTTTACGAGCGGACGAAAACTTCCCAAACTGCGGAAATAAATAAAATAATGCCCGACAAATAACATAACCGACACAATAATGTAACTTGATTTTAAGGCGCAAAGCGCGGATAGAGGCAAGGCAACCATTAGAGCGTTGCGCAAGGGTGAATTATTTTTGAATTCTAAAACCTGATAAGATAATCTGAAAAAAAGAAAAATAACCGCGGCGGCGGTATAGGCGGCGGTAATGTTTAGCACCGGCGAAACAATAACCGTCATCACCAGAACTGCCCCCATGCCCAAATATCGATCAACCTTCTTCTCCCTAAGAAAACCCACCAGAAGAAGTATGAGTATCAAATAGCCCAAGCCGTTGTCTGTTAGATGAAGGTTTTTGAAAGAAGTAGCGGAAAGAATAATGGCGTGTAAAAAGTATTGGCCGCCAAGCGATGATTCCACCCGGCGTTCACTAAAGGGATCATTGCCCAACGACCCGGTTTGCAGCATCTTCGCCGGAAAAGACATATAGCCATGAAAATCATCGGCGCCATTAAAACCAAAAAAGGAGACGGCAAAACTATACCTAGCTAAAATAATAACTACAATAACCGCTGTGGCGATAGAGAAAAATTTATTTTCTTTGACAAATACAAAAGCTTTCCGCGCCGACATTGGCCATGCCCGGCAATTTTTAATCAAAGAAAAGAAAAGCAATAAGACACCAAAAATAATAAATACCTGGATTGCCAACGGCGAAATGACACTGGCTAAATTTAAAATACCGCCCACTATCACGCTTAAAACCAGACCAAAAGCCGCTTGCATGCCGATATCGAATTTCTTTCCCGGCGATAAAATTACATTAATAAGCCGCCCATAACCGATAAAGGCCAATAGCACGATGATCCCCCACGCAAAAGCTGTTAAATACTGAACTAGCATAATTAATTTAACCAATTTTTCATGAACCTTTCTTTATTCTCCAGCGGAAAAATATACCACGCGAGAATTTCTCTTATAAGTTCATTCTCATTAATTTCCATATCTTTTTTCCTGCATTCCACTTTTATATTGGGCATAAAATTCCGATACAAGGGGTGTTTGAAGCTAAAATCATCAAAACCATATTTAGACAAGATCTTTTTAAATTTCCTTTTATCCCAAAAATCCAAATGGTTCGCCCAAGCCGCCTCTTGTGTGCCGAATAAATGCCTGCCTAACCTCATTCTGAAGAAAAACGGCACAAACGGAATCAATCCGCAAGTCCAAAAATAATCCGGAGTTTCAATTACCAATTTACCGCCCGGTTTAAGCCAGTGGCGCCATTTAGCCAGCAATTTTAACGCGTCAACCCTGTTAAAATGCTCAAAAAGGTGATGGCTTCTAATTTCATCCAAGGAATTATCGGCATATTCCAACGTACTGATGTCCTGATAAACATCCGCCTTAACATTCATAATTGTTTTGTCATCAGTCGGATAATCTATGTTTACATAACCTTCTAAATATGTGCCGCCACAACCTAGATGAATTTTCATATATGATTTAGTATAATAAATTATTTTATTTTGCGTAAATATCTCCCCATAAATCCGGATTGTTTTTTATTCTTTCTTCAATTGCCATGAATAGTCCGTCTTTACCGGTCCATGAACTTAATACCAGGCGCGGTTCCTCGCCAAGAGTAAAATTAAACTCCTTAAAACCAATTGACGCCAGCCGCTCTATGCATTTTTTGGCATTATCAAAAAACTCGCTGGTAAACTCAAAATTCAAACAATTTATTTTTTTAGTCAAACCACTTAAAACTTCAAACTCAAAACCTTCCACATCTATTTTACAAAAATCCGGAAAGCCGTACTCACCTACCAAATTATCCAGCGTGGTCATTGGCACGGTGATTTCTTTATCAAACTTAAAATTTTTGAACCGGCCGGTTTTCCAATTTTCGGAAAAAGTAGACAGGCCTTTCTCGCTTGTACAAACACTCATCTTCATCTCTCCGGGTTCTCTGCCCAAACCTTTGCGTACCACCACTACATCTCGATCGGCAAAGTGCTTTTCCAATTTATCGGCACAATCGGGCTGCGGTTCTACCGCCACCACTTTTACGCCCAAGCGACTAAAAATTCTGGTACGATTGCCAATATTAGCGCCAATATCAAAAAACAGCTTATTTGGCCCGACAAACCGCTTAAAAAAACCAAAACTGCGAATATAATTTAGTGGTTTTTTTAGACGAAGGAAAAATCCGGATAACATATTTTAATTAATTCAACGAATTTTTTAGCGGCGATGATGTTGGTAAAATTAGCCAATGCGTAATCCCGCGGCTTAAAAACGCCGATTTTATCGTTAAAATCCCGCCATTTTTCCGGAAAATCATCAATTCCGATAAAAAACTTACCGCACTCATCGGTTAAATACGGTGCGCTTATCTTACCATCAAACCACTTGTGCCCGCAATACTCCCAATACCCCCTATTCCACACCAATGTCGGCACATCATGCATCCACGCTTCGCAAAGCGCCAATCCTTGGCTTTCGGACTCCGATAAGCAAATCATCCCCTTCGCGCGCGCTAATAAGGCAAAATAGCCTTTCTGACGATAACGCCCATAACGAATGACTTTATAAGCCACATTATTAGAATCCAAGAATTTGATTATTTGCTTAAGCTGCGATTTTGGGCCGTTTTTATAATAAACCAAAAACAAGTCCCGTCTTTGCGATAAATCGCAGTCGCTACTCGCTCCGGCCGGCCAAATTTTTATTTTATCCGCCAATTGCGGCGCTTGCGACACCCAATAGTTTTTTGTCCAAACAGACGGAAACGGCAAAAGATCAATATTTTCATCGAGCATCAAACCATTCTCCTCTGTCGGTAGCACCGCTATCACCGGTCCGGCAATAATTTTGCTTACAATTCCCTTTTTTTTTAAATTAATAGCTTCGCGTAGAGCGTCGGCGCTTTCATTAATATAAACAAGCGCGCCATCGTCGATTTTTCCGGGATTTAATAAAAATTTTACCCCAATTTCCTTCAGCCCTGTAAGCAAACTTTTTGTTACCGCTTGCGGACCGCGGCGCCTTCCTAATACGTACCGGGCGCCTTTTTTTACAGTCGTTAAAAAGCGCGGCCACAAATTTTGTCCCGCTCCTTTTATTGGTTCGGTTAAAATAACGAGTGGCATACTAGGCTATAATTTATCCGTAATACCATGTCTCTTGTATATAACTTGGTTTTCGGCAACCATAAGCGGGTTGGCGCCGGCGCTTAGACCCCGGCCATCAACATTGAAAATTCCGGCGTTCTTTTTGGATAAAACAAATTTACCAAATAGTTTTGCCGCTCTCACGCACCAATCAAGATCCCCGCTGATTTTAAACTGTTCGTCAAAAGGACCCACCCGATTATAAAATTCTTTACTAATCATAAAAAATGGACCACAATGCATGGATCGGGAAAATTCTTGCTGATTATACGCGGGTGGGGAAATATGTCGATATTTTACCGGCACGGCCATCGGTCCAAACCGTAATACCCAAAGAATATGAAAAGGGAAATAAACCAAATCGGCGCCATTTTTAATGAGATTATAACCGTCAATAATTGCGCCGGCAAACCGGGTATCGTCGGCATTCCAAAAAGCGATTACTTCACCTTTGGCCATTCGTACGCCTCGATTCCAACTGGCAAACACAGTTTCTCTGTCAACAACAATATACCTAAACCATGATTTATTTTTTAATTTGGCAATTACTTTTAATTCTTTTTCCGTCGGATTGTTAAATACTATAATAATTTCGAACCGCGCGCCTTTAGCTTCCAAGGATTTAGCAACCCTAGAAAGACGTGTAAAAAGCTTGTTGATATAACGACCGGAATTGTACAACGACAAAACTATTGATATCATAAATTTTTATCCATTGAATCAACAATACGTTTTTTTTCAACTACAAATTGCTCCTCAATTTTCTCCAACGTAATTCCGTTTTCTTTTTCATAGAGCGAAAAATAAGTAAGAAGCCGAAAATACGAATAAGCCAGCGCTTCCATAAAACCAACCACCCCGTTTTTCCAATTATTCTTATAAAATAACCAAAAATACCTAACCATAGCCGCCAACATTCTTATGACAGAAAATTTTTGTCCGTTGGCATATTTTTGCCCCGCCTCCGCTTCGGCATACGCCAAATGACTGGTGGCAAACTTTTTCAGGTTATATAAGCTAAAATGCCGTATAGCGTATTCATCGCGTACTGGTAAATGTAAGACTTCTTCTTTTTTGCCCAAAAATTTTCCCATGCCATGAATTTGATTGTTGGAAAAATCAACTGAGTCTCTCTGAAAAAAACAGCCAACTGCCGTTTTTATCGCCGGATGAGCAGTTTTGCCCCAAAGATATGTATATAATGGGACAATTACTTGCTTATATTTATTCTGGCGAGAAATATCGGTAAGTTTTTCCAGCAGTGTTTTTGGCGCTAAATCATCAACATACTGCCAAAACAACCATTTCTTGCCGGTATTGGCCAAAACAAAATCAAGCATTTCTTTGGTTTCACCAAGCGCGACCCCGCCCTTAGTTCCTTCCATACCGGCTATATTAATTTTGGGCCGTTGTAAAAATTTAGCTCCGTATTTTTGCGCTATTTCACCGGTTTTGTCAGTACTGCCGCCATCTAAAACAATTACCTCGCCGTATTTAATAAAATTACGCACCGGATATTCAATGCGCTTTTCTTCGTTAAAAGTAAAAATAATAAAGGCGATGCTAGAATCTTGCATACTATTTCTTTTTATTGAGGAAATATTTATCACATTTAATTAAAATCAAAAACTTTTTTATCAACCCTTTTGCGGCAATCCAATATCCTCTACCCATAAAATAGACAAATGCCCCAATTTTTGATTGCGGTAAATCATACAAATCCTTAATCCATAAAAAATCCTTAAACGCCCGCATGTTTCTCCGCTGGGTTGTTTCCAATCCAACAATATCATCCCACCGCATATTATCACCGCGTGTTTTCACGATTAAATCTTGCAAAACCATAAACTTGGCGGTACGAAACGCCCGCAAAAAAACATGGGTATGAATTTGCAACGTGCCGATATATTTATTCAGTTCGTTGAAAGACACCCATGTTTCACGTAAAAAAACATGAGTCGACATACCGCCGAAAATCCCAATCACATTAAGATACCCGCCGACCGACCTGACGAAATCCTGCAAACTTGCGTAAGGCTTGTCTTCCGCAACTTCAGCCCCGCCTTCACTAGGATAAGCCCGCATCATGTCGCGCGAATAACCGACACGGCCAACTAAATAATAAGGAATGTTGGTGGTTAATATTTTTTTGGTTAGTATAAAAAGCGCCCCGGGGAACAAAGCGTCATCATCTCCCAAAGTAAAACAATATTTTCCTCCGGCCAACCTGACTGCGTTGTTTAAATTGCGATCAAATCCAATATTAGTTTCATTTCTATTATAAACAATATTTGGGTATTTTTCAATAAAACTAGCCACCATTTCTTTGGTGTTATCGGCGCTAGCGTTATCGGAAATTACCACTTCCACAACACCTGCCAGTGAGGGATCAGCATCAAACTGGCCGGTAATGCTTAACAGATTGTAACGCAAAAAATCCGCTCGATTAAAAGTGGGAATACAAATGCTTAGCAATTTTTGCTCCGGCATATATTATTCAAAATTTATCCGCTCTTTTTCTATCACCAAAGGCCGGCGCTTAACTTGAGCATAAATGGCTCCAATATATTCACCCAAAATGCCTATAAAAAATAGTTGGATGGAAGAAAACAAGAAAATACCAATGGTAACCGGGGCCAAACCGGCTTGAAATCGATCCCAAAACAGAAGTTTATAAATCAAATAGACCATGCCGACCGCAAAACTGATGAGCGACATACCGAAACCGATAAAACTGGCTAAGCGCAACGGCAATTTGGAATGATTAACAAAACCAAGCATGGCTACATCGTATAATCTGTAAAAATTATTTGAACTTTTGCCTTTTTTACGCTGGGATTGCACATAATCTATTTTGGCCATGGAAAAACCAAGCTCGCTAATTAACCCGCGTAAGTACGGATCCGGATCATCCACTACTTTTAAAGTTTCTATAACCTGTCTGTCATACAAGGCAAAACCGTTGAAATTTTTTATCTGCTCTGTTTCGGCGATTATTTTAATTAAATTATAATATAATTTTCTCACGGCAAACATTAACGGACTTTCTTCACTTTTATTTTTAATGCCAACGACTATTTTGTAACCTTCATCCCATTTTTTAATAAAATCTTTTATTAGACCGGGCGGATCCTGTAAATCGCAATACAACAATACCACCGCGTCCCCTTTTGTCTGGAGCATGGCGTAATAAGGAGATTTTAACTGACCAAAGTTGCGCGCGTTAACAATTATTTTTACATGTTTATCTTGCGCGGCTATTTCTTTTAGAATCGCCACGGTTTTGTCGACCGAAGCGTTGTCAATAAATATGTGCTCGTAATTATAGCCACATTCGGCCATTACTTTTTTCACTTGATTATAAACCTCGGCCGCGTTGGCTTCTTCGTTATAGCAAGGGGTAACAATGCTAATTAGTTTATTTGCACCAGACATACGCGTGTAGTTAATTATATTTTTCAAAAAATTTCTCAAAGCACGACACCATATACTCTACCATTTCCGCGCTTAATCCTGGATACACCCCAATCCAAAAAGTATTGCTCATAACCATATCCGTGTTGGCTAAATCGCCGACCGCGCGATAATTTACTTTGTTGCTGATAAAATATGGCTGTTTGGTAATATTGCCGGCAAACAAATAGCGAGTGGCTATGTTACAACCCTGCAAATACTGAATCAGCTCATCTCTACCAAACGGAGCGCCGGCTTTGACCGTAAGCAAAAAGCCAAACCAGCTTGGATCGGCTTTTTCTTCCCATTTTGGAAGAACAAAATAATTTTCGTATTTCTTCAGACCGTCATACAAAATTTTAAAATTATCTTTGCGTTTCGCCACAAAACCTTCCAATTTTTCCAATTGAGCGACTCCCAAAGCGGCCTGCATATCGGTGGCTTTTAAATTATAGCCAATTTCCGAATAAATATATTTATGATCATAACCAAACGGCAGATCGCCTAACTTCCAACCAAATCTCATGCCGCAAGTATTATCACTTCCGGTTTTACACCAGCAATCTCGCCCCCAATCCCGCATTGAGCGAATAATTTTGTTGAGTACGCCGTCATTGGTAAATATCGCGCCGCCTTCACCCAAAGTAATATGATGCGCCGGATAAAAACTGCAAGTGGCAACATGGCCAAAAGTTCCCGTAAATTTACTATCGTACTTAGAACCGAGCGCGTCACAATTATCTTCTATAAACCAAAAGTTGTTTGCCTTGCACAATTCCATGATGGCGGTTAAATCCATCGGATTGCCAAGTGTGTGCGCCAACATTATCGCTCTAGTTTTAGGTGTAATCGCTTTTTTTATTTCCTCAATATTGGCATTGTAAGTTCCCAAATCAACATCCACAAAAACCGGCGCTAGATTATTCTGCATTATAGGATTAATGGTGCTTGGAAAACCCGCGGCTACGGTTATTACTTCGTCTCCGGGTTTTAATCTTTTTTCACCCAACTTCATGGAGGTAAGGGCGGTAAGCGCCAACAAATTGGCCGACGACCCGGAATTAACTAAAATTGCGTGTCTGACCCCCAACCAACGGCTAATTTTGGCTTCAAATTGGCTAGTAAACCGGCCCTCGGTCCACCAACCGTCCAAAACCGCCTCTACGCCTAAAATCATCTCCTGTTCATCAAATACTTTGCCGGAAACGGGCACGGAAGATTCTCCGGGAATAAATTGTTTCTTGGAAAATTTTTCCTGATAATGCTTAATTATCTCCGCTTTTAAATTTTCTTCCATATAAATGTTTTTTATATTTTTTTATTTTCAATTTTTAACCAGTGTTCAATCATCTCGTCCATCATGGCCTCAAAAGTACACTCCGGCTTCCATCCTAATTCCCGGCGAATTCTGGACGAATCCCCTTTTAAATACGGCAATTCTTCCGGTCGCAAGTATCTGGCATTTATTTGCACATATTCTTTATAATCCAGCCCCAGCTTTTTAAATACATATTCACACATATCCCGAACCGACCTGGTCTCGCCCGTTGCCACCACCCAATCTCCGGGTTTGTCTTGCTGTAAAATTAAGTGCATGGCCCGAACATAATCACGGCTGTGCCCCCAATCGCGGTATGAATCCATATTACCCATTTCTAAGACTTTTTGCAGGCCTAATTTAATTCTAACAGCCGCCTTGACGACTTTATTTGTTACAAAATTACTTCCTCTTCGCGGGCTTTCGTGGTTAAATAATATACCGTTGGAGGCGTGCAGTTTATAACCGTTGCGATAATTGCGAACTATATTGTACCCAAATACTTTGGCGCAACCATAAGGCGACACCGGAGTCATCTTGGTGGTTTCTCTTTGATAGCCGTCTTCATCCACCGAAGTGCCAAACATTTCCGACGAACTTGCCTGATAAAACTTGGCATTGGGACAGATATTTTTATAGGCCTCCAAAATATTTAACACTCCTAGCGCGTTGGTTTGCACAGTAAATTGCGGAATGTCCGAACTAATTCGGACGTGGCTCTGCGCGGCTAAATTATATATTTCGTCAGGCTGAAACTTTCTTAAGGCGCGTTCTAATGATGACTGATCCAACAAATCACCATACTCCAATTTTACGTCAAGGTGATTTATTCTATTTTCTTGGTGTTCAACGGTGGAATTTCTCCTAACTATGCCGCTGACTTCATAGCCAAGAGACAGGAGGTATTCGGATAAATAACTGCCGTCTTGTCCCGCTATGCCGGTTATAAAAGCTTTTTTCATAATTAATTTGCTTGGATTATTTATTTAAATTATTTCTTATATATTGAAAAACTTCAGTGGCGTCCGGGTAATCATTGTCAGCAAACTCTGGGTGGCATTCATACCCATCGCCGAATTTTATATTTAGACCCAACTCGTCGGTAATTTCTTTTAAAGATATCGTATTTCTTGAATTCACGTTTTCAATCCCGTTTTTTGTTAATTTTGAAAAAATAATTTCTGCCGCCTTTTCTACATCTATAAAACTATACCTGGAATCGCCGGACACAAATAAAGGATTTCCTTTTATGATATCGTATATTATTCCTTTGTTTAGCCCCTCGCCAAATAAATTTCCCAATCTAATAACTAAATTGTTTTGGTTAGAATTTAACACCAACTGCTCCGCCAAATGCTTGTGTATTCCATACGGATGGTTTAATTGGAGTTTCGCGGAAACAGTGCTTATTTGCACCAGTTTTTTATAGCGCCAATTATAGACAATTTCCGCCGTTAGCCCAACCGTGGCCTTAAAATCCGCCAAAGGATTATTTAACGCCCAATATCTTTTTGAGGGCGTGGCGGAATTTATCAGTATGTCAAATTCGCTATTGATAAAATCGTTATAATTTTTTTTATTTATCCCTATCAATTCGTTGTCGGTTTTGGCGATAAATCCGCACAAAGCCGATCCAACAAAACCGCCGCATCCAATTACACCTATCCGCATATATGTAAAACTAAAAATTTATTTTAAATGATAGGATCAACTCTAAACGTGTCTGACTCATAATCTTTGCCGCCTCTTTTGCCTTCGGAAAATACTATAAACTCATTCCCCTTATCTGTTATTTTAAGCGTATGTATTTCGTTTGGTCCGGTTGATATCAGATCGCCGATTTTAGTCAAATACATCTTGGGCCCTTCTTTTGAATCCACGGGTTTATACCAATATTCCAGCTCGCCTTTGGTAATTAACATATGCTGGGTTGTTTCCTTGTGATAATGATTGCCGCGAATAACGTTTGGTTCAGACACAACCACCGCCACATGGTGTATTTGAGTATTATAAAAAACATCGGCGATTACGCCCCTATCATCTTTGTGAACCTCCAAAGCCGAATCTTCGTTTTCGTATATATTTATTACTTTCATATTTGAAATGAGTGAGAGAAAAAGTTAAATGTTTTTAACTTTTTCCGAGCGAATGAGAATATATGCGGCGAAGCCCCTATATTCGAAATGAGTGAATTAAATGATTTTAGAGAAAATAATGAGCTTGCTCGATTATTTTTGAATAAAATTATTTATGAGCGAATGAGAATATATGCGGCGAAGCCCCTATATTTCTATACTTCTATAAATTTAATTTTTGAATTTATCTTTAATAATATTTGTTTTAAGTTGTCCGATAAATTCCAAGATAAAATCAAGGCATAGACCTCGTCGTAATCCGCAAATACTTCATCGGCCACAATTGGTATCCTGGTTAAAGGAGTAAACTTGCCCTGTTTATATACCGAACTGTCCGTTACGTATTTTAATACGGACGCATCTAATTTATAATAATTTAAAAAGGTGTTAGCTTTGGCCGCGGCTCCCACTCCGATAATCGGTGCGTCTGGATAATTAACTTTAAGATTATACAAACGCTGAAGGAATAGGTTTCTTCTGCCAAGCAGTTCTTTTTGCCAACCAACATAAGTCTCCGGTTTAAATAAACCCAGCTCTTCTTCGTTATTAATGGCGTCGGCTACTTTATTTACCAAAACCGGTGCGGCTGATTTCTTGGCATAAACGCGGAGTGAACCGCCGTGATAATCCACTTTTTCAAAATCAAATATCTCCAATCCGGCTGCTTTTAATAAATTAAAAGATGATTTAATCGTAAAATAGCTTACATGCTCATGATATATTTGATCAAACTTTTTTGATTTAAATGTGTCTTCCCAGTAAGGCAGTTCAAACACAAACACGCCACTATCGCTTAACAAATCTGCCGCGCCTTTGGCAAAATCCAAAGGATTATTAGAGTGATTAAACACGTTGTTGGCTATAATCAACTCCGCTGTCCCCTGTTTATTTTTAATATTTTTAGCCAGTTTTTCGGTAAAACAATCATTAATGGCATTCATGCCTTTTCCCGACATTAAATCGCACATTTCTTTTGACGTATCCACGCCCAAAGTTACATTGTCAGAAGAAAAATGATTTAGTAAATAGCCATCATTACTGCCGATTTCAATAACTGTTTTATTTTTTATGACGAAACGCTCCGCAATGGTTTTATGATAATTATCCCAATGATTCCGTGAAAATTGCGAATTGGCCGATGTGTACGAATAGGCGTATAAATTATACCTTTCAAAGTCGTCGGTAATGTACCCCAACTGAATTTGGCCGGAATTTGGATTAAGATAAACTTCCAAAGGAAAAACCGGTTCTGACAAACCAAGCTGATCTTTATTTATAAAAGTATCTGCATAGGGGTGCATCCCTAAATCAACAATCTTGACTACCGGTTCGCCAGTTATAAGGCAATTACTGGTTAATCGGCTGTTTGTCTGTTTGGATTCCGTTGTATGGTCCGTTTTTAAATTCATAGAATTTAGTGTTATCCGCTAATACTTCCAAACTATGGCCTCCTCTGAACAGGACAATGCAATCTCCCGGTTCTAATATAATTTCCGTTAAAAAAGAGTCGTCCAGGTCATACAAAACCGCCTTGAGCTTTCCCGACAGTATTACCCACGCCTCTTGGGTGAGCTCGGTTTCCCTGTGTTGTGGATTGTGTTTATGCGCCTTTATTTTAACGTCTAATTTCAAATTCCTGGCGCAAACCTGCACAAGCTCTTCGGCCGGACTTAAATCCTCCCGATAATCGGAAATGTCTTTGTTTGCCACGCAAGAAGCTATTAGTGTTTGCGGGGATACTTTGGAAAATACCTTCATAATAGCGCTTAAACCGTGCCTTTTGACACGACTGTATTATGTCAACATTATAATCTTTTCCTTTAATTTTGGCAACCTCCGCGGCTATTTAGCAACATAGCCATATCTTCGCTGCTTGTAGCAACAACCGCATAGTGATTTTTTATCGTTTTATTGATTCTGATATCAACAAGATCGTTGCCGAATTGAGTATAAAATTCGCTAAACGGATAAATAAATACTTTGCTGGTTTTATTGCATTTTAAAAAATCAACCGCGTAATCCGACTCACGCTTAAAAAACATTTCGGTAAAAGAAGGAATATCCAAAACCGAACGCGTATGCGACTCGCCGTAATACACGCCATCAAACCCCCCGGCCAAAATTATCACGCTCTCTCCTTCTGCGGTATTACTTTTTATAAAATCTATATTCTTTGTTAATGGTGTTTCTGATTTCTGAAAAAAAGAGTTAAGCCCAATGGACGACCATTTATAATACCCACGGCTTTTATATAAAATACTAAGCGGGGATGAAAGAATAAAAAATATTACCATTAAAAATAACAAGGCATGCCCGTACAATTTTGGATGAGAAACAACTATACTATATAAAATATCGGCAAAAATTGTCAATAAAATAAGGGGCAGATATAACGGCAAATAAAATGTCGCGTCGTGCGATCTGCCTTCGTAGTAACTAAACAAGCCCATACCTAAAATAGACAAAAGAAAAATAGAAGTATTTCTCCAATCACCGTCTTTAACCAGCCATTTTTTGATTGATAACAACAAACCGCTAAGAAAAACTAGCATTACCAAAATCCATACGTGAGGAAAAGGCATGGCAATCATCATAAAACCGTCATAAAACATTTTTTGATACAGAAAAAACATGGCCAGGTTTGGAACATGACCGCTTCGTAAAAATGTATAACCGGCATAACCGGCAAAAACAACCGTCAGCGCCAGCGCGCCAAGAAAAAGATGCCGGGCGATATTTTTAATCATTATTTTTTTGTCACCGTTAAACGCTTCCGTGTAAATCAAGGCCAATATCCAAGAAACAAAAACCATAATTCCGGAATCAAAGTTCCATAAAATAGACAGGGCGCTTATGATAAATAATAAATAATAAATAATCCGGTTTCTGTTTTTAAAATAAATAGAAGAGAGAAGCAAAAGTAGGCTGGGAAAAAAAGTCCTAATCGGCCAATACTGAAAATACGGATACGGATTGGCCGAACCATCCAATAAATAAATCGCGATCGTGCTAAATCCTAACAATAAAATTATATTATTTTTTACTAACCGGCGAAGGAAAAGAAAAATAAATAGAAAACTCAAGCTTAACAGCAAGCCCATTATTGTTGTAACAGATAAGATGTTTAAACCGATTAGCTTAAATATAGGCTCTAAAAATACAGGATACAGACCATACTGGCTGGATAAATTTACTAACAACGTCTTACCGGCCATTACTTGTGAAATGGGATAAAAAATCGGATTGGCGTGATTAACAATATTTTGTATATCAATTAAACTGGAGGTGTTTACATTGATGACGCTTATAAAAAAAACCACTGCCATTAACAGGCCGGAAAACAAATATACTAAATTTTTAATTAAATTATCATATTTATCTTTTTTTAGTAAAAGAATAATATAAACGCCGACTGGAAATAAGACTAAGCCGTATAAATACTTGCCTACACCGCTAAGAAAAAAATTCTTTCCGGTGTACATAAAATTACTAACCGCCAAACCGATATACGCAATTGCAAAAAGCAACAGTGGGGCGGCAATGCTGGCAATAAAATACAAACGACCAATAATTTCGTCTTTTATTTTAGAAACATAGCGACTAAATAATTTATAAAAAATAAGCAACAAAAACGGGCTTAATAAAATACTAAGTGAGAATTGCGCTCTTTCTACTGTTTTGGGTATAAAAGACGGCAAAAACTTATCTAAATAAATTTTAGAGGCTTCCGCTAATATGTGGGCGGTGTCCGGTTTATAAAAAGACTTTATAAAAAGACATAACAAAAATAAAACGATAGAAGTGGCAATAATGCTTAAAGCAAAAACCACTAACTCTCGCTTGCTACGCAAATCCATATCCGGATCATTAACATTGGTATTTTTGCGTTTAACAATAGATAGAATGAAAAAAATTATTATTAAAACCACAACTAACAACAAAAAAGTTTTAACCGCGGAAACTATCGGTTTTTGCACCAAATACTCACTGCCTTTAAAATTCAAGCTGGACAAAAGGCCGGAGACTAAGGGAATTTGCGTATGCCACGGCTTTACTTTCACATTATCCGGCGCTTCATACACAAAATAACCGGGACTGCCGTTTATGTCGCTCATAAACCAGCCGCCGCTTTTTGTTTCTATTTTTTTCCACTCGGACAAAAACCGATCTTTGGTAAAAACAAAATCTTTTTCTCCAAGTGAAATAGTGATTTTTGAAAACTGGCCAAGACTTTCACTATTCATGCCTACTAATATTTTATTTACGAAAGTTTGACTCGGATTATTCCACTCATTTTTATTTCCTTCCAATATTCTGGTTAAATTCATGGTATTGCCGGCCCGCGATAATGTTGCCAGCACTCTGATAGATGTCAGATTGACCGCGTCCAACCCGTCAACTTTTATTGACAATGGATCAAGAACAGCTCGGCTGGTAATAACCGCTATAATATTCCCCATCCAAATAACGGCAAAAATAAAAAAACAGGACAAAATTATGGCCCCCAAGTATTTTTTTAAAAAAACAAACATCTCGCCAATCATAAACATTGGAATGTTTACAGCGGTGGTTCCGCGTCTAAACTGGGCGCGGTTAACTGGTAATACTCTGTCATTTCAGCCAAAGAATCATTAAGGTTGGTAAAGGTTATTTCGCCCATTTCCGCTTTTAGTCTATCCATGTTGCAGGAGTATTCTTTGTTTAACCCCGGATTTTTTACCACAAATGCCAAATCTTTTTCGGTTGCGGATAAAACTTTTTTAGCGATAGAAACCAAATCCATTGCTTCGCCGCGACCGATGTTATAAAAAGTTTGCCGCGGTTTATTGATAATAAAATAATTTAGGATTTTGACAAAATCATTTATATACAAATAATCAAAATAGACATTCTGATTTATGATTATTTGCATATCTGAAATCGCTCGGCAAATCGCTTCGGAAATAAACCTAATTTTATAGTCTTCGTATTTACCATACACTCCAAACAGACGCAGGTGCGTGATAAAATCTACGTTTTCAGCGTATTTGGCCATGATGTATTTGGCCACGCCATAATGATCGGTGGGCACGCGCCGGTCGAAGTCTTCCTCTTTTATTTTTACTATGTCGCGCCGCTTGTCATATTCGGCGCCGGAGCCAAGCACGATCATTCTTTTATAATAATCTTTGCACCTTACTAAATTAAAAAACATTTGCATGTTCTTTTCCAATACCCATTCCACACCCACCCATTTTTGACTACGATTGCCGCCCACGTTGGCGGCGTGAATTACTATGTCTATATTATTATTTTTTATATATTCAAAAACGGCATCCGCATCAGTTAAATCCAGCTCCTGGCTAAATGGGGCCAAAAAATCATGCTCGTAACTCAATATCTCCAAAATATTTCGGCCAATAAACCCACCGCCGCCGGTTAAAAAAATTCTTAATTTTTTCATAAAATTAGACAAAAATTGCTCTTTTACGGTATTTTTTAGTGTACCTAAAATAACCCGATTAGTCAACCTGCTTTTTGGGCTAAATAAAAGGGTTTTTAAAACGATATTTTTGATACTTGTAACAATTAAAAATCTGTTGTAAAATATGCGGGCTACGAATTTTAACCTAACTATGCGAAAAATACCGGCCACCATGGCCTCACAACACCCTGATCACGCTTCCGTGCCATATTGGCATCATTCGGAATTTATTGGCGCCCAAGATGAAGCAAAGGAATGCTTTTTATCATTTTCCGATTTGGGTATTTCCGAATACAAATGGGATTGGGAAGGAAAACTGGTTGATGAATCTATTTTGGAAAGATTGCTGGGAGAACATTTGGATTTTTTCCAAAAACATCCACTGGGCTTGGACAAATTCCTCACATTCAGATTACCAAATTCCAACACAGAAACAGAATTTCGCATGAGCCGGGCCATGATGGGCATCCTTAGCGCGGCTGGCATGGCCAAACAAGTAGGTTTGCATTGTCCGCCGATTTTTGAGGTAATTCTGCCTATGGTAAAAACCGCCGAAGAAATGATTGATGCTGAAGAAGCATTTGAAGAACTAACCAACTTAAAACACCCCTTATTTAAATTAAAAAATTGCGCCCCGCATCACCTAGAAATAATTCCACTTTTTGAAAATACAGACGTAATTATTAATTCGGATAAAATAATTAAAAAATACCTTGAACTTCATAAAACAAAATTTAAAAAAACGCCAAATTATATACGGCCATACATAGCCCGATCTGATCCTGCGCTTAATTCCGGCATAGTGCCAACCGTTATTGCCATCAAAATCGCTTTGGCAAAATACAAAAAATGCGCCGAGGAAAACAACATTGATTTATACCCTATTCTCGGCGCCGCCTCTTTGCCTTTTCGCGGCGGCCTCACCCCATATAACACGGAAAGTTTTATTCGCGAATATGCCGGCATAAAAACAGTTCTGTTGCAAAGCGCTTTTCGATACGATTTTCCAAAAGAAGAAGTGATAAAATCAATAAAAATTTTTGAAGACAAACTGCAATCAAGCCAAGCCGCCGCCATGGAAGAGCCGGAAGAAAAAAAATTAATTGAACTAATCAAAACATTTGAAAATTTTTACAAACCAACGATTGAGAGTGTCGCGGATTTTATTAGCAACATCGCCCAATCCATACCCAAACGCCGCGAACGCGTCCAGCATGTGGGCATTTTTGGCTATTCCCGCGCGGTCGGTTCCGTAAAACTTCCACGCGCCATTGGCTTTACGGCCGCATTTTATTCTCTCGGCGTGCCTCCGGAAATTATTGGCACCGGCCGAGGCATTGCCGCCGCTAAAATTAACGGATCTTTGCCGTTAATCGAGCAATATTATTTAAACCTAAAAGACGATCTAGCGCGCGCCGGCAGATTTGTAAATAAAAAAAACCTGCAAAAACTTGCGGCTGAAAATAATGCTTGGAACGATGTCTTGGCTGACGTCGTGGCGGTGGAAGATTATTTGCAAATAGAATTAACGCCGATTTCTGATGAAGAAAAACAGCACCAAACACTCACCGAACAAATTCTAAACCAATTGGAAAAAAACGAACCCATCATAGGCCTCGTTCAATCGGCCGGCGTTCTGCGAAAAAGTTTAGGCTGACATATTTTCGGCCAACTCATCTTTATCTAAATACGGAAACATGTCTTCGTACGGTTTGGAAACCAATTTTCCCTCGGCGTTTTTTTCCGATGCAACGCGCGGTACTATCAATTGCCACTCCGGCGTCATAATGTCGCAAATTACCGGACCGTTAAAATCTAAAACTTCTTTTATTTTTCTGTCAACTTCACTGGCTTTGGATATGCGCACGCCTTTAATGCCATACGCTTTAGCAATGGCCAGCGAATCCGGGCACCAAACTCCCGACTCTGGACCTTCGCCCAACAAACGGCCTTCCATAAAATTCTTCTGGGTATGCCGGATAAGTAAATAACCGTTGTTATTGAAAATAAAAACCTTAATAGGCAAGTTATTGTGTTTGATGGTGGCAAATTCCTGAATATTCATCTGTAAACTGCCGTCACCGGTAATAATAAACGTTCTTTGGCGGTTATTGGCCGCGCACGCGCCGATTCCGGCTACCCAATACCCCATTGAGGATAGTCCTCCCGTGGTAAGAAAACGCTGCCCTTTTTTTATTTTCCATGTTTGACAAGCGACGTGAAAACATGAACCGGTGTCTACCAAGACCATATCGCCGGATTCGGACAATTCGGACAACCTGTCGGTAAAGTAATACGAATTAACCGGATTTTCTTTTTTATAAGCGGGTAAAGCAACCGGATATTTTCTTTTCCACTCCTGGCATTTTTTTAACCAGGCGCTAAAATCAAACGGCTTCGCGTTTTTTAATTTATCTGACAATAATTTAAAAAATACTTTTGCATCTGCTAAAATTTTTAATTCAATTTCAATTGTCGGTTTGTCTAATTCCAGCCGATCTATATCCACAACAACTTTTTTAGCGTTTCTGGCAAAATCTTGGGCATTATGGCCGATTAAAGATGTAGTTAAACGACAACCAACCGCTATTAATAAATCGGAATTCTGAATCGCAAAATGGGCGGCTCTTTCGCCGTAAGTGCCGGGACGTCCCACATAAAGATCATTGTCGCTTTCGATTAAATCTATGCCGAGCCGGGAAGTTAATACGGGAATTTTTAATTTAGAGATGGCTTCGCCAAATTCTTTAGTAGCATGCGCCAATCTTACTCCCTGCCCAACAAGCAAAACGGGTCTTTTAGCGCTAGATAATAATTCAATCATTTTTTCTATTTGTTCCACAACAGCTGTTTCCGATTTTACTTCTACGGGAAACTTAAAATCAGAAGAAATATTTTCCGGAACCTCCGCTCTTTGTATGTCTAACGGCACATCAATCCAAACCGGACCGGGCCGGCCACTCGTCGCTAAAAAATAAGCGGTTTCCAAATAAGTTAATATCTTGGCCGGATCATCCACGGTGATAAAATACTTGGCAACTTTTTCTACCAGCGGTTTGATGTTTATGCCTTGAACGCCAAACTGCCTGATGCCGGTTTGCTCCTGATACTGCACATTAGCCAAATTTGACTGTCCGGAAATAACAATCATCGGCGCTGAATCAGTCCAGCCACCTACTACGCCATTGATAACATTTACCGCGCCCGGACCGGCCGTAACCAGCGCCACCGCCGGTTTGCCGGCAATTCGCCCATACGCGTCGGCTGACATGCCGGCGGATTGTTCGTGATGCGTGCAGGTAACGTGAAATTTACCGCTTCGGTAAATAGCGTCAATTAAATACATGGCCTGCCCGCCGGAAACCATAAAAACTTCATCTGTGCCTTTTTCCGCTAAAAATTTAAAAATATAATCGGCAACGTTCATATTCAAATACAAGTAATTAAAATTATTTTTACTATTTTTTCTTAGATAATTCTATGGCCGCTTCGTTAATCATATCTTCCTGGCCGCCGACAATTTTTCTCTTCCCCACCTCCACATAAATATCCCGGGCGTCAATACCGTATTTTTCCGCCGCTCGTTTTATAGGCAAAGCGTAAACTGAAAAAACTCCGGTTAAACCGCCCATCAGGCCGATTGTGTCTATTTCTTGCGGCTTCGTCATTATTTTTGTAACAATGCCTTCGCTCACGTCCATTAATTTGTATAAATCAATCCCGGTGGCGAAGTTCATTTTTTGTAAAACCGTTACCATGGCTTCAAGCTGGCAATTACCCGCGCCGGCGCCAAATCCGCGCAAAGTGCCGTCTATAATCGTCGCACCGCTATCGATAGCAACAAGCGAATTGCCCACCGCCATCCCCAAATTGTTGTGAGCGTGAAAACCGACCGGAATGGACAAATTATCTACCAGATGTTTAATGGTTTCCGAAACCATAGACGGGATAGATGCTCCGGCCGAGTCCATTATTATTATACCGCGCGCGCCATAAGATTGCATCTTTAATGCTTCTTCCAGCAATCTTTCTTTGGTGGTCATGTGATACATCATTAAAACTCCATGCACTTCTTTGTTTGCGGAAGCCAGATACTTTATATATTGCTGGGTGGTATCGGCTTCAGTGCAATGCGCGGCCACGCACACCAAATCAACCCCCAATTTAAGCGCCGGCTCCAAATCATCGGCAATGGTGGCAAATCCGGGAATCATAAAAATTCCCAGACGCGTTTTTTTCAAAGCTTTTCTGGCTATAGCAATAGTGTCTAAATCATTTACTTCCGAAAATCCCACCTGATGCGATGAGGCGCCAATGCCATTGCCATGGCCAACGATGACCGTGTACAAACCGGCGCCATCTATACTTTCACAGTATTCGCGAATTTGCTCGGCGCTGATTTTGTGTGAAACGGCATGCGATCCGTCGCGCAAAGTAGAATCAAAAAATTTAACGTCATTCATATTTTCTTTTTTCTAAAATTGTTTTAGCGTAATCTTCGGCTACCCGCACTGCCGCGCAAGTAATAATATCCAAATTTCCGGCATACGCCGGCAAAAAGTCCCCGCTACCCACCACTTGCACGGTAATAGCTACTCGCCCTTTTTCCACTATCGGCCCATAGGTAACTTGATAGCCGGGAACATATCCTCGGATTAGTTCGGCCATTTTATCAATTTTTTCTTTAAGCAATTCAATGTTGGGGTTAGGGATACTAGCGTAAATAGTGTTATGCATTAAAACGGGTGGTTCAGCCGGATTGAAAACTAAAATAACTTTCGCCTTTTGCACGCCGGAAAATTGTTCCAGAGCGCGCTTGGTGGTTAGCATATACTCTTCAATATTCGCGCGAGTTCCGGAACCGGCGGATTTTGAGGCGATGCTTCCCACGATTTCAATATAGGTTGTGTCCGGATGAGTGTCCATAATAACTTTGGCCAGAGGCACGCACGCTTGTCCGCCGCAAGTAACCAAATTAACATTTTGCGCAGAAAGCGCCTTATCAATATTCAGAACCGGAATGCACATCGTGCCAATTCGCGAAGGCGTTAAATCAATAACAAATTTTCCCAATTGCTTTAAAATGGGGGCGTGAACAAGGTGGTTTTGGGCCGAAGTGGCGTCAAAAACTATTTCACAACAACTAGGGTCGCGCTCAATCGCCGCGATAGAATCCGCGGAAGTGGGAACGCCAAGTTCTTGGGCTCTTTTAATACCTTCGGATTCTAAATTTCGACCGGTAAATAATCCGCACTCCAAAACAGCGGATTTTTGAATCTTTAAAAGCAAATCACTACCAATATTGCCCGTGCCGATTATGGCGACTTTTAGCTTATTTTGCATACAAAGTGAGAGAAATGAAAACTTGTTTTCTTTTCCGAGCGTGTATGGAAAATACCTTAGTATTTTACATAACAATTTTTACTTTGTTTGATTATAAATATATCATTTTTCCCTAAAAAAATCAAGTAACCCTGGGTAGAGAGCGTCCTAATCCGAGGTTGCTATCAAATCCATACTTCCTCTAAGCCTAGCGTCAAATTGAACAATTAATGTATAGTACCTGCGTTAATAACTTTTTATACACATTTTTATGCCCAAAAAAAAGAGTGCTACGCTGTCCGAAATGTAATTCTTTAGACACCAAAAGGTACAGAAAACGTTTTGTGGCGGCGTTGTCCAAAACGGTTCTGCGCATCGCCTGTAAGACGTGTGGTTTTGTCGGACCAGTTCGCTCCATCTCCGGTGTTCGAGCCAGCGAAGAATTGTGTCAAACAATCATGCGGGAGAGTTTAGAAAGAGCCTCAATGCGCATCCTCGCTCGCCGGTATCACAAGACACGCGATACCATAATGCGCATAATACATCGTGTCTGTGAAGCCTTGCCGGATAGTATTAGCCTGGCTAAAAAACTTCAACCGCTATGGTCTGGTATTCTTGTTTTCGACGGCAAGGTGATCAGGGTCTATGACAAGGTGACGGAAAAACTTGACCCCCAATATTTAACCGAGGACGAAAGGAGATGGATTCACAAAATGCGCTGGCTCTGCGGCGTCGACTATGGCACCGGCGATCTGCCCCACTATGATCTCGGGGAGTCGGAGAATATGGTTGATTTGGTTTTGTATTTCAAAAATCTAAAGTCCCTAAAATACCCGTTAATTGCTATAGTTTGCGATGGAAATCCGCTCATACCAAGAGCGGCCAGATTTGTGTTTGGCAAGCAGATTATTGTCCAGCGGTGTACCCGCCATTTTTTAGAAGATTTAAGAAAACTTTTGCCGACCGAAGAGGACAGAAAAGCAGAAAGGATACAATTGGAACAGTTAATTCTGAGAATTAAATCGGTAATTGAAACGGACACGCTGGAGTCAGCCCAATACCATTTAGAATCATTAAAAAGATTTTCCGATTCCATTACCGGACCGCTTAAACAATCTATGCTGAATATGTTCAAAAGAACAAAAGTCGAGTTGACCGCCCACTTGCTTTATCCCGAACTCAAACTGCCGCATACTTCCAACGACATTGAAAATCTTTTCAAACAGCTGATGCAGAGATTAAAAACCATTGGCCGATTTTTTCATCAGACCTACGCCAAAAATTATTTAAGCGCATGGGCATTGCTCAGACGGTTCACTCCTTTTACCGATTGCCGAAAAGGAAGAAGGCACCGAAACAAAAAATCCCCGCTGGAATTAGCGGGGTGTGAAATACAGAATATTGATCCGATGAAATTAAAAAGATAGCAACCCGATTAGCAACCTGGAGTTAGGACGCTATCAGGGCCTTGGCAGGGACATTGACGCAGACTCTACTTCGACGGGTTGGCAATATGCTCGTGATCAATCACGTTTCCTTGATCATCAAACAATATCCGCCACGCTTCACCCTTTTCCAAATACGGCACCCGACCGCTTTCCTTCTGTAGTTCCCGAAGAGACGGCAAAGGCTGACCGGGGTTCAATAGTTGCCACATGGCGAAAGCTGTTGGGTCGCCGTGGCTAACCACAAAAATAGTCTTGCCACTATGTTTCCTCACCACACCGCTTATCGCCGCCACCATTCTGGCCGTAAAGCTGGGCGGTCTTTCGATGCGCCAGTTTGCCAGCTCCGGATGAGTATGTGGATCAACAATTTCGGCCAGCCAAACAAGAGACTTGCCGAACATGTCTGGTGAATTCGGATCTTGCAAACGCGGATCAGTCTCAATTGGCATGTTCAGTTCCGGGTAGTTACCCCTGATTTCGGCAGATGACTGCACTGCCCGCAAAAAATCACTGCTGACAATCGCATCCGGTACGATACCACGATCACGCAGAATTCGGCCAAGAACGCGCATTTCCATTTTCCCCAAATTACTCAAGGAGATGGTCCCGTCGTAAATAGTGCCTTGCGGGTTTTCCAATCTCCCGTGGCGGGCAAGAATAACAGTGGTCTGCGGCATAAAACTTCAACTTAATAATTTTTTAATGGCTTCCGCCACAGCAACCGCGGATAAACCGGCTTGCGCGCGCATAAAATCCTGCTTACCAATGTATGGTAAATATTTATCTTCCACACCCAACCGGCGAAACGGAATCGATATTCCCTCCTCGGCCAACACTTCCGCCACAGCTGAACCCAATCCGCCATTTATGGTATGCTCTTCCAGAGTGACTATGGCGACGCGCGTATGAGCGCGGTCTATAATTATATTTTTATCCAACGGTTTAAGCGTGTGCAAATGAACCACCTCCGCCTCAATCCCCCCCTGTTCCAACAGTGCGGCCACCGCGAGCGCCACCTCGGTAATAGCGCCAATGGAAAAAATAGCCACTTTTGAACCATGTTT
>CAYIHE010000003.1:0-31255 GCA_964363145.1 uncultured Gammaproteobacteria bacterium
TGGGGCAATCAAATTCGTTCTTATGTTTTACATCCGTATCATTTAGTAAAAGATCACCGCACCGATTACGAATCCACGGATCCGGAGGGTGTTTTGGAAGGAGAGTTGTTGCCGCTGTCGGAATCTTATTTGAAATGGATAAAGAAATAAAAAATTGATTTCTCTAACTGTCATTCTGAGCGAAGCGAAGAATCTCTGTCTGGTTGGGCGTAATCGATACAGACAGAGATCCTTCATTGCATTCAGGATGACAAATAAAGTATGAAAGTAATAAATACTGAACAATTATTAACCGCAGTTGAGGCATTGCAAAACGGCCAAACCATCGTCTTTCCCACCGAAACTTCGTATGGTTTGGGTTGTGACGCCACCAATCAAGACGCGGTAGATAAAATTTTTAAAATAAAAGGCAGAAAAAATGATAAGCCGCTTTTGGTGGTGGTGCCAACGGTGGAGATGGCTAAAAAATGTTTGGTGTGGAATGATTTGTTGGAAGACTTGTCAAAAAAATATTGGCCAGGACCACTTACAATAGTAGGTGAGTATTTGTCATTGCGAGGAGCCGCAAGCGACGAAGCAATCCCACTGAATGTTAGTGCTAACAATGGGATTGCCACGTCACCACGCAAAGGCGTGGTTCCTCGCAATGACAGTTTGGCTGTTGGTGTTGTGTCGAAAGAAAATACAATCGCCGTTCGCGTCACCAATCATCCCATAGCAAAATTTTTATCGGAAAAATTAGACAGACCGGTGGTGGCTACTTCCGCTAATCTGGCCGATGCCGGCGATATTTATGACTCCAAGAAAATTGAGGTAAAATCTGATATACTAATAGATGGGGGAGTATTACCCCATAATCCGCCCACCACCATTGTGAGCGTGGTTAAAAATAACTTAAAAATTTTACGACAGGGCCAACTGAAAATCAGTTAAGCACAAAACATCCCAAGCTATTTCTAATTTTAGCAATCGGCGCTTTTCTTTTTGCCTGCATTCTCATTTGGTGGTCTTGGACCGAAACAGTCACTACCATAGAAGCTTACAGTGTCGATATAACAGGCCAACCCACCCCTACCCCGCCCGAGCGGGGAATTGAAAAACCGCCTCAAATAGAAGCCAAAGGTTTGTATTTAACCGCATATTCCGCCGGCAGTGCCAAGAAAATTGACAGCATTATTGATTTAATAGACAAAACCGAACTCAACGCCGTGGTAATAGACATAAAAGATTATAGCGGAAAAATTCTTTATAATAGCCAAGTTCAGCTGGCCAAAGATTTGAAGCTGGTAGAAAATAGAATCGGGAATGTCCGTAAGTTGATTGAGAAATTACACCAGCGCAATATTTATGTCATTGCCCGGCAGACTGTTTTTCAAGATCCTGTTTTGGCTGAGAAAAAATCGGAGTGGGCTATACACCGCAAAGGCGGAGGCATTTGGCGCGATTATAAAGGATTAAGCTGGGTTGATCCCACGCGTAAAGAAGTTTGGGTTTATAATATGCAGATTGCCAAAGAGGCGATCGGGCTGGGGTTTGATGAAATAAATTTTGATTATGTCCGTTTTCCTTCGGATGGAAATATGAGCCAAGTGGTTTATACCAACGGCAACAAAAAACGTTATGAAATAATGGGGGAGTTTTATAAATTTGTCGGCGAATCATTAAGCGATTTGCCGGCCTATATTTCACTGGATTTGTTCGGGCTTACTATGGAAGCCACCAGCACCAATGATATGCAAATCGGCCAGCGCATTGCCAATGCGGTTGATCACGTGGATTATATTTCGCCAATGATGTATCCATCGCATTATCCGTCCGGACATTTGGGATTAAAAAATCCGGCCGCGCATCCGGCGCAAGTAATTGAAAACGGCATGAAAAAAGGCGCGCATTTTTTTATTGGCAAACGCGCCAAAGTCAGGCCGTGGTTGCAGGCGTTTAATATAGGCGCGGTTTATGGAGCGGAAAATATCCGCGCGCAAATTAACGCGGTGGAAAAATACGACAACGCCGGCTGGTTGTTGTGGAACGCATCGAATAGATACACTAGCGCGGGGTTATTGAAAGATTAAAATTTTATAATAATCGCTCCCTCCCCTAAAAGGGGAGGGAGGCCGCTACTACACTATGACTTCTCTCTACAACATCGACTATCTGAAACATCTTTGTAAAAAGTACGGCCTCATTCCAAGTAAACGGTATGGCCAGAATTTTTTAATTAACGAAGAGCCGATAAAAAAAATGATTGAGGCCGCCGCGGTGGGCTCGGAAGACACGGTAGTGGAAATCGGTCCGGGTTTTGGAGTTTTAACTTTGGTGCTGGCGGAAAAAGCAAAAAAAGTAATTGCTTTTGAAATTGAAAAAAAATTGACGCCCTATTGGGACAGTCTCGTCTGTCATTCTGAACAGGGTGAAGAATCTCTGTCTCAATCGCCAAATGGACAGAGATCCTTCGCTAACACTCAGGATGACAAGCGCGGGTGTCGATATGACAATATAGAAATTATCTGGGGAAACGTTCTCACCACACTGTCATTGCGAGGAGCCGTTAGCGACGAAGCAATCCCACTGAATGGTAGTGCTTGCTTGGGGATTGTCCCGATAGTGAATCGAGGATCCGCGACTGTGGTCGGGACCGCGCCCCGCAAAGGCGGGGTTCCTCGCAATGACAGCGGAGAGTTGCTCGCAATGACAGAAAAGTATAAAGTCATCGCCAATTTACCATATCAAATCACCTCAAATGTTATCCGAAAATTTTTGGAGGATGAACACAAACCAGAACTAATGGTTTTGATGGTGCAAAAAGAAGTGGCCGAAAGAATTTGCGCTTCGGCGGGTGATATGTCGGTGTTGGCCGTGTCAGTCCAGCTTTATGCCAAGCCGGAAATTATTATGAATGTTCCGCGTTCGTCTTTTTGGCCGGTCCCGGGCGTGGATTCGGCGGTGATTAAATTGTCATTGCGAGGAGCCGCAAGCGACGAAGCAATCCCAAGGTTTGGTAGTGCTAACAATGGGATTGTCCCGATAGTGAATCGAGGATCTGCGACTGTGGTCGGGACCGCGCCCCGTAAAGGCGGGGCTCCTCGCAATGACAACGAACAATTCTTTAAAATCGTCAAAGCCGGGTTTGCCAATCGCCGAAAATTCCTCATAAAAAATCTCTTGCCAATTATCGGCAAACAAAACCGGGAAAAACTAAAAATTATTTTCGCGGAAATTGGCCTGAATGAAAAAGTCCGGGCGCAGGAGTTGTCGGTGGAGCAGTGGAAAGTGCTAGCGGCCAAGTTGTCATTCTGAGTGAAGCGAAGAATCTCTGTCCGTCAGTCTGCATCCCCTCCTTTCCAAGGAGGGGATAATAACTTATCCACACCATTTTATATTTAAATTGTGCTATACTATATTAGTATTAACTGTTCGACCTTATGGAAGCAGGGCAAGGCAGAGAAGGATTAACCAAAGAACAAAAGGTAGGAGCGGTCCTGCTGTCTATTTTTGCTGTTTTCGCGATTGGGTTGGGGGTTTTGAAAATACGCAATACCATGTACGCGCCGTTTGCTTTAAATAAAAAAATCCCCGCGTTGCTTAGACATGATATTTCCGGCAGTGAAACTTTGGTTTACCGCGACACGGATAAAGACGGGCTAAATGATTTTGACGAGCTTTATGTTTATAGCACCAGCGCGTATTTGGCTGACACGGACTCCGATGGCATACCAGACAAAACCGAAGTGGAAAAAGGCACAGATCCAATTTGTCCGGAAGGAAAAGATTGCGCCCAGTTTGGCATCAGCGAAGACACGGTGCCAAACAGAGACCCAGTTGCTTCTACCACATCTACTTTGGGGCCAGCTCCTTTGCCGCCACAGGATTTGAGTAAAATCTTAAATAATCCGGTGGAAATTCGTAAAATGCTTTTGGATAATGGAGTAGAGAAAAAAATTATAGATGGAACGTCCGATGCCGATTTATTGAAAATGGTAAAAGAGATTTTAAATTCAACTAGCACTACGAGCGGCCAATAGAACTCACAGCGAGCCTCACTCATTGTCATTCTGAGTGAAGCGAAGAATCTCTGTCAGGCCTGCTTGTCGGCAGACAGGTTGATCAAAACGATACAGACAGAGATCCTTCATTACATTCAGGATGACAAAAAACGATTTATGTTTTATAAATTCAAAAAATTCAGTTTAGCAATCATTTTGGCAGTGTTTACCTTTGTAACCATCGCCGGTTCTTTGTTTTATGTTCAGCCGGCTCACGCACAGTGGTATGTAATAGATGTTAGCGAAAGTACAGCGCGTTTTATAGAAAAAATCAATGAAGGCATAAAAAACGCAGCCATAAGCATGGGCGTGCAAACTTTTACTTATTTTATACGCCGGATTGCTTATGACTCGGCGGTTTATTTGGCTTCTGGGGGTAAAGGGCAAAAGCCGTTTGCCTATTCCGATGCCTTTGGCAGTTATCTGGAAGATGTGGCCCAGAATGCGGCCGGTGTGGCAATAGAAGAGTTGGGGAAACCATTTGGCTTAAATTTGTGTAAGATTCCAGATGTAAAAATTGATCTAGCTATGCGTATTGGCCTTAATACCAGAGCTTTAGACAAGTACGGCGGCGGACAAGGGCAAGGACTGCGAAAGCCAGCGTGTACTTTTGCTGATTTTAAAAAAGGATGGGGTGAAGATGCGTGGAGAAGCCAATTTAACAGATTTGATGGCATGAGTGTAGCGGATGAATTTACTAAATCTTTTTCCATGGATCAAACCGATTTAGGCATATTTCTTAGCGCCACTGAAAAAATAGATGAAATAGTAGTTAATGAAAAATATTCAAAAACAGACGACCGAAAAGAGGGCCAGGGCTTTAAACCCAAAGAATGTTTGATTGGCGATTGTATAGTCACCCCGTCCAAAAACATTGCCGAAGAGGCGCAGTCTCTAAATCCAAACGAACAAAGAAAATCAGATATGGACATTTTTTTGACCACACTCCAAACCGGAGCGATTGGCGCTTTAACTGGCGCCTCTTCACTTTTCTTAAGTACCCTCGCTTCACAAGTAGTTAAAAATTGGCAAGAAAAAGGCATGTTTCCTTTTGGCATGTGCGTTGGTGAAAATGGCGGCGAAGAGTGCCGCAATAAACTTCAAGAGAACCTTGCTGATTTAGAAGGCCAAGTAAGCCGCGGCGGACGGCGGGCGGCGCAAGAATTATTTAGAGAATTGCTTATCCCGCCAAATATACAAGTTGATCAGTATGCTATTTTGGTAAATTTTTCTAATTGTCCGGCTACTTCTCCGGGACCGGAAAATTGCGTGGCGGACAGCGGCTTAACGCAGTCCGCGCAGGAAGCAAGTTCCGGCCAGCCGGTTACCATTGCCGAAGCGCTGGCCAAAAATTGGCTGCATGGCGAATGGAAATTGCTTTCTCCGGAAAGAACATCTGATAACACAGACAGAACTTGCTATCAGCGCGCCTATTGTTATCCGAACATAGTAAAACTGCGCAAAGCCAGAATTTTGCCTTTGGGTTTTGAAATCGCCGTTTTAAACAGCAACCCGGACAAGCCATGGACATTAAAACAAGTAGTGGACGGCTTCGCGGATTGCAACTACATAAAAGACCCTGCCGGAAATGTGATTGGCGTTACCAACGATCCGATTAACAAACCTTTTTGCCATTTAATAGATCCGAATTGGGTGTTAAAAGCGCCGGCATCAAAATGTAATTCTTTGGCTTATGGTCCTAACCTAATTTTTCCAGGCGCGCCAAGCCGCGCTCAAGAATGCGTGGATATTACATCATGCGTGGCATATGACAAAGACGGCAATTGTTCCACTCAAGGTTACTGCACGCGCGAAAAAAATTCCTGGCGAATAGGCGCGCCGCAATGTGATTCACAAAATCGCACCTGCCGCACATTCCAAGATAGCGCGGGTAAATCCGTCAGTTATTTGCACCGCACTTTGGATACTGGTTTTTGCAATCAAGATAACACAGGATGCGCGGCTTATAGTTTAAAAAAAGACGCGAGTGGAAATTGGACAGGTTATTCCTCTGCTGATTTAGACATTGGAGAAAATTCCGCCATTTATTTCAACAGTAAAGTTTCCGGAAATTGTTCCGCCAATGCCGACGGCTGTTCTTTGTTCCAAACCGCCAGTACTTACACCGCCACGGCGGGGCAAGCTGAAAATCTTTATCTGCGCAAAGCGCCGTATTATTTGTCATGCTATGACGCAAATACCAGCACACAGGCCATAAATTGGCCGCAGACTGTTTCCGATTTAAATAAATTAACCGCTAATCCGGCTTGTGAAAATTTTGCTTCTGCCTGTATTCCTGACGAAGTAAATTGCGATTGGTATAATCCGTCCAGTTACAGCGGAGATAGAATTCCGGGCAAATTTACTCCGGCCGCTATTGTGGAAAACCAAATAGTTTGGAACGACCAATGCGACAAACGTTGTGTGGGCTACGCGGCTTATCGGGAAATGCCAAGCAATTATGCCAACGGCCAAGACCTGGCTTATGTTGTTCCATCTTCCGGAAACACCTGCAACGCCTCCGAAGAAGGTTGCGCCAGCTTTACTAATTTGGGCACAACGGCCGGCGGACTGGAAAAAGTGGAGCATTATTCTTATCTGCGCCCCTGTATTTTGCCAGACGCGGCCAAGCAAAAGAATTTTTACACTTACGAAGGTTCCGTGGTCGGCGGTTATCAATTAAGAGTATTTATTTTGGAAAAAGATTCCGACGGCAGCCCCAAATATTTTTATCGCACTGCCGCTGATTTAGCCGGTTACAATTTAATCTGCAATGAAAGTTTGTACAAATCAGGTTCGGCCAGCTTGGATTGCCGGCAATTTAATGATGACGCTGGCAGTGTTTATTACAAATTATTATCTAAAACAATCGCCGTAGATTCATCTTGTACGCCTTACCGGTTAAATGACACTGAATTAAACAGGGTGGTTTTGCCGTCAGCTGAATGCGCGGCGCAAAAAGGCAGTTGGGATGCCGCGGCCGGCGCTTGCGATCTTTGTTTACAAAATGGCGAATATCGCGATGGCCAGTGTTTCTATTATGGCTTGCCGGGCGGAGCGCAAAACACCGCTGGCGTTAGTTATGCCTGCGGGGCCG
This sequence comes from uncultured Gammaproteobacteria bacterium, assembly GCA_964363145.1. Lineage (GTDB taxonomy): Bacteria > Patescibacteriota > Patescibacteriia > Magasanikbacterales > GWA2-37-8 > XYD2-FULL-39-9. Next base: position 7,141 of record CAYIHE010000003.1, read on the forward strand.
AAGTCAACACCTGCCGCGCCTACAAAGGCAATGCAGGCAACAATGTCCGCAACATTTTCAGCGATAATTTTGAAGGCGCGGCCGATACTGCTTTGGCAAATTGGGGCCCGGCGGCCAACATTGTTTGGTCATCTGAATCCACCCATGTTGGCGAACATTCTTTGGCTTACACCGGCAACGAGTATGCTTACAAAAATCTAGCTCTTACTCCCGGACGCGGTTATGATTTAACTTTCTGGGCAAAAGGCAGCGCGGCCAGCGTTTCCACTGTTTCTTTGGTCAATGACGCGAATGTAAGTTTGGGTTCAGTCAGCCTTGGCGACACATGGCGTCTTTATCATCTGGGTCCAATAGAGTTGGCCGGCGCAACCACTAGCACGCAAATTAGATTTTCGGCCGCTGGCGCGTTGTTCTTGGACAATGTCGTTCTAAAAGAAGTGGCTGATTACCTATATTTAGTCAAAAATACCTTAAAAGTAGATCCAGTTTGCGATAGCAATTTAACCGATAATTTGCCCGGCGAAGCTTTGGGCTGTTCCGAATATCGTTCCGGCAATAATACGCCAATTTATCTTACCGGATTTTCTTCGCTTTGCAGGGAAAAAGCCATTGGCTGTACCGCTGTTTATGACACGCGCAATACGCCCAATGACACTGGCGCGCGCGCTCACAATGTTTGGTTGTCCGGAGCTAGCGGAGAAATGGCTACCCGATCCATAAATGACACACCTTATTCCTGCCAAATAACTGTTGGCCAGTCCGGCTGTTATGTCAATGTAACGGGCGCTAGCTTGTCTGCCATCACGGCCGGCGGCGGCGCAGTGGTTACTTCCACCATATTTATTCCTTCGGACACGCCTAGTTCCACACCAATTTATTTGGTCGCCAACAAACAAGCCACTTGCAATGCGGTGGATTTGGGCTGCGCAAAAGTAGGAAAAATCGCCCAAACACCGGTTGGTCCGGCTTATGGCGATGTTTTAATCAAAAATGATCCGGAATCATACAACACTACTTTGTGTCAAAGCGAGGCCGTTGGCTGTAATGGCTATGGGTTTGGCGATGGCAAATTATATTTCAAAGATCCGGCTGTGGTAGGACAAAAAATTTGCGAATACAAACGAAACATTACCATTGGCAGTGAAAAATATAACGGTTGGTTTTGGAAAGGCGTTGGAGAATGCGCCGGCGCTGATTCGCTTTGCGTTGGTGATGCGAATTGTTCAGGCGGGGCTAAATGCGTCAATGTTGGCGAACAGCCGTGCTACCCAAGTTATCTGCAATCTGGCAATAACTACGGCCTGTGGTCTTACGGCACAGTTGGACAGTACAATAATTTTGTGGGCGAATGTCCGGCCAACCAAAACGGCTGTACTGAATATATAGATCATAATGATAATAATAAATTTTATTATTTAATCAATAACGAGAATTTAACCGCGCGCCAAAGCGAATGTAATGGCCAAGTTAGTGAAAAATACGGCTGTATTTTGCTGGACAAAACCGATCAGCCCAACAAATTCTGGAACGCGACTTCCACTTATTATGAAAGTTCCCTCAAAGATTTTGCTTTGGTGCCGCCGTCCAGCACTTCATACAATGATTCCAATGTTATTCTTAAAGTAAGTAAAGACCGAGAATGCGGCGAGTGGCTGCAATGTCGTTCTTCGCATCGGGTTTGGGACGCGGCCGCCGGAAAATATAAAGAAGTTTGCGACGCGCTGGGACGATGCAACCAAGCGGCCGACGCTAACACCGACCAAGGTTCTGATATTACTAATTGCGCAAACTGGGTGGATGGCACGCACGAACTGGCCAACAATTTGCTTACTGATGGCGCCTACCGCAACCGCGCCACCAGCTGGGCAGGCATGGATTTTTCCGGATACAGTATTTTGGATAAATATCCTTTGGAAGAATTAAGCGAAGCCAACCTTAGCGTATCAATTACTACCACCGACTGGCGGTTGGTCAGAAAGATTGCTTGCGGGGGTATAAATTGTAAAACCGCCACCCCCATTCTTGCAGAATCTTCTGCCTGCCAAATCGAAGGCAACGCGTGTGGACGAAATTTTGGCGGCGTGTGCAAAAACAAAACTTGCGTGCAAACCCCGGAAGGCCGCACTGCCAACGTTACCGGCAAATCCCCGGCGCAAACTTGCCGGGCCTATCCGGAAGAAACTTCTCCTTTTGCCAACAACAAAGAAAAAGAAAATATCACCGGTTTTAATGGCGCTAATTTTTGCCAGGAAGCCGGCGGATTTACATTGGACAAAAACAAGGCCTATGCCTGCGAATGTGATTATTCTAAAGTAAGCTATGGCGACCAATCCATTAGATATTGGAATTATTATGAACCAAATAAAGCCGGTTTGCCAAACAAAACCGATCAGATTGTTACCGGTATCGCGCCGGGAATATGTTCCGGCGGAGACAACGATGGCAAAGTTTGTTCCGTTAATAGCGATTGTGAAAACCAACAAAGCGGTTCTGGCAATTGCGTAAAAGTAAAACGTGAAAGCAAATTAATCGGCTGGCGCGGGTATTGTTTGGAGCCTGATTTATCCAGACAAATAAACGGCGAGCCAAACAGCTTTGCTTGTTTGACTTGGTATCCGATAGATACTATTTCCGGCGCCTTGGATTTAAACAGTCAGCACGTGGAAGCCGGTTTTGTGCGCCCGGGTTTTGGCGGAAAATATTATTGTTTGGGAGCGACTGGGAATCAGCAGGCTTATGGTTCCGGCAAATATGGATATGATGAAAAATTAGGCACCCAAACTGTAAGCCATCAGGTGAGTCTAGTTGGAAGATGCAGAAATGAAGACGAAGTGTGCGATGCAGATAGCGACTGTACTGGGTCTTCAGGCACCGTCAGCGACGCTCTAAGCGCAAATGCAAAATGTGGTTATGATGGCGGAAGCGGCACTGACTGGGAAAAAAGATTATATACCTTAGACAATTCCGTAAAATATTCAATAGATGAAATTGATTATATAAAAATAGCTGCTTACGGAAGTGATAAAAATTGGTTTCCAAGCGGCAACAGTACTTTCTATATTAGAAATGGTCTCAAAACTAAATATAATGGCCCCCAGTGGAGCATTGTGGGCAAAGAAAATCAATTTTCTGACCCGCCACAAAAGTTACCGAATGAAACAACCGGATTACCATTTGGCTTGTATGCTTTATCAGATGGAACCAGCCGGGAACAGTGGGTGTTGCGCTATGATGATGGAGAAGGTGAAGGGGATAATCATTATAATTTTGCAGATGAGACCCAACAAGACGTGTCGGCGCCATATAAAGATATTTTTGGGGGGTGGATAACAGAACTTGTAGGAACAGCAGGCACAAGTAGAGTTTGTCCAAGTATTGACGATGAAGAAGAAGGTAGTGAAGAGTTTCAAAATGATTGTTTAGGCGGTAATAAAGACGATAGAGACGATGGCTGTGCTGTCAGAGTTAAATTTAATAATGGTAAATTGGATAAAATAAACCTAGTGTGTTTTACCGGTGACGGCGGAGATCCAGAATATGCGGTAGCAGATTTCTATGTCGGTCTGCGTGAATCGTGTCGTATTGTGGCGCAAACCGAAGCCTCCGCCTATGATACTGTAGGTTGGACAGACAGATTGTGGTCGCAAAGCCCGTACAGAGTAACAGAATTAACTTATGCCAATAATAACGTGGCTACTCCGTATGGTAGTTTGCCAATAGAACTGGCCAAAGATAAGCTGGTAAATATCTATTCCGTTTATGACAACTCCACTTTTGATCCTCCGCCGGCCATAGTTGGCTCGCCATATTCTTGCGCGGGTGGATGTTTGGCCACTGAACCTATAGCCAGCTCTACTTTGCAAAATCCAGCCAGCGTAACGCTTCTGGATGCCGGCAAAAGCAGACTCGGTGAAATTTTTGCCAAAATTCAACAGGTTTGGGTGATGCCGCCAAACGCATTAAAATACGAAGCCTACTCTTCAGAGACTTACAACATCACCGAATCAGCAACCGATCAAAGCCGCGCGCCAAAAATTCGTCCGCTTGGCCCGTGCAACCGCGCCGGTAAATGCTTGGAAAGTTCGCTGGACAGCATGACTGTAAATGGCAAATCTTCTGGCGATGTTGTATTTCAATCTTCAGCCGCGCCGGTAAATATAAAGTTCTACGCCTATGCCGACAAAAACCAAATGCCGATAAAAAAATTAACCGTTGATTGGGGCGATGAATCGGTCGTGGAATTAAACGGTTATTTCCGCAATCAGCGCGGCGCCGTGGATGGCACCTGCGATGTTGGCGGCACTAAAACTTGCAAACTGCCCACTTCACCAACTTCTTCGGTGGACACCAAACAATCGTGCGTTTCCAGTTTGGATTGCAAGTATTTGAATTATTGCCAGCCGGAAAATTTGGCGCCAAACTTTGGTCAAGTGCAGGATGTGTCATGCGACAGCGCTTACTTCCGGTTTGATCATGTGTATCAATGCGTGGAAAACGGCATTGGCTGGAAAGCCGGAGGCGCTTGTTCTAACGAAGATTTACTCAGTGAATACGGTGGCTGTTGCGAGTTCACCCCCAAAGTACAGGCCAAAGATAATTGGGGGTGGTGTAATGGGACGTGTGGCGCCGCCGGAAGTCCTGGCGGGATAGGGTGTTATGATAAGAGTTGGGTGTTTGGGAATGAAAACGAGTGTGAAGATAGTCTTGGTTCTTATACGTCTTTTTCCGGAAGTGTGATTGTAGCGCCACAGTAATTGGCATCCCCTCCTTGGAAAGGAGGGGATTACAACTCCAAACAAAAAATCTCCCAAGTATTCGGGAGATTTTTTGTTCTGCTCAATAGAAGATATTTCTTCTGCTAAGTTGATTGCGTCCCGACTTCTTAGTCGGGACGCGCAGATCCTTAGGGCTCTTGGTAGCACACCACCACTCCATCACCGAAAGTGAGCGAAGGTGGGGGCGGTTCTCTGGAGATTGTCATTTGTTCCGGCGAGAGCCAGAAGTGGCCGTAGCATCGGATGCCACAGACATCCTCCACCGGAAGTATCTCCAGTTCGCAGAGAAAGTTGGTGACTCCATCACAGAACCACGGTCTTTCGCTCATCCATAGGTACTCCGCGCATGGATCCAAATTCGCATCCGGCGTCGTGTCGGCGTCCGGAGCCGTCGAATCCGCATCGGCCGTCATCGGGCCACCGGCATCAGGCGCTGGCTGGCATTCCGCCTGCGAGTCGTCGCAGGGGGGGTTGGGGCTGTCATCCCCGCCACAGCCACCGCCGAAAATGGCGGCGAGAGCAAGGCAGAGCGCGATCGTTGCGCTGATGATCATTCCGGTTTTGGTCTTCATTGTGGTTTCCTCCTGCTTCTGTTGTTGTTTTCCGCCAACTAAGCCGAAAATCGGCCAGCCAGCAAATGAAAAAAGCTACCAACATTATAGCACATTTTCGGGGTTTTGTCAATAGGATATAGGGTTATTTTTGCTAGAGTTAGCGGTAATAGCGGGAAATAAGTGAGGGTGATTGTGGTGTCACCCGTGAATTTGTACCGTACAAGCGCTTGACAAATGGCGTAGAAATGTTATATTAAAATTCGGTGGGTTAAATGGCTTGTGTTAACTCAACCTTTTTGCAAAGGAGCAAAAAATGGATAAAGCAATGCATCTGAATGGTTTGGGGGAACAGTTGCGGAAAAAATATGAGCTTATTAGTAAAAAAAGCCGTAACTGTATAGTTGTTTGTGGGCCAAGCGGTGTTGGTAAAACAATGGCAATTAACCACATGGTTAATGCATATGGCTATAAGTCAATACCATTTATTACAACGCGTGAATTAAGGCACGAGGAACTTGAGACTGATTCTAAATCTGTTGGTTATCACAGGTTTATGAGTATGAGATTGCGGAATGAAGTTTTTCTATTTGCTCAAAATTACGGTAATTCCTACGGCTATGGTATTGAAAATGTCTTCACCGAACTTGTAAAAGGAGAAATAGTCATACTCGAGACGCCGGCTGCGCAACTTTTGACTGATGTTCGTATTTTACTGCCACACGCATTAGTCCTTGGTTTTGTGACGTTTGACCACTCGCTTAGCGTCAAATCTCTAAACCGTAGAGATAATGCAGTTGGGATTGTTGCAAAACTAAGAGGTTTGCAGTGTAGCATCGAGTCTTTCAACGTTCAAGCAGCATGCGAAAGAATGGTTATTAATGTAATAACACCTAAATACGGTAAACCGCAGAGAACTGTAGACCAAATAGATGCGGCCATTAAAAGCCACAATGCATTTAACACATGAGAAACCACGGTTGGGAGTATTAAGAGAGAGCTTCAATAATAGGGGCTCTTTTATTTAAAGTATCAGTATATTTGCATGGAAGATATTTATGAATCAGGAGCAATTAATAAAATACATAAAAAGAAATCTTAAAAAAGAGATAAAAATCAATAAAAAAAAGGTGCTAGGCCGTGCATGGTCAGAGACCGGTTCTTTTGTTATAAAAATATATAAATGTATAGCTAAATATAACTATAATAATATAATGATGCATGTTAAGGAGTATGCGCCTAATAATAAATTTAGAATGAGTAGTGATTATAAAGGGACCTTCAATTTTAGTAGGTTGATTGAAAAAAAATTAATCATAGAAACATCTAAATTTTTAAAACTTAAATTTAGTAAAGTATCCGGGTATTTTACTACCGGTGGCACAGAAGCAAATATATATTCTCTTTGGTTGGCAAGAAATTGGGCGGAGAGTTTGTTAAACACACAACAGGTTGAATGGGTAGTGCCTGTAAGTTCGCATTACAGTATTAAAAAAGCTATAAATATCCTAAATATACACAATGACCCAAAACATAAAGTACACATAATTGGTATTGACAATAATTATATTGCAAGTGGTGAGAATATAAAGAGAATAATCAAAAGTAAAAGAGCGGAAAATAATGATCCTATAATTATAGTGTTGACTGCGGTAACTACGGAATTTGGCCTGCTTGATCCGATTGAAGAAATAATAAAATTCATACGAAACAACAAATTTGTTAATATTTTTATCCATATTGATGCATGTTTTTCCGGTTTAATTTTACCTCTTTTTAAAAAATATGAAAACTTTTTTTCATATCCAGAGATAAGCACTATTGCAATAGATTTTCACAAAACCTTTGGCGCGCCCATTGGCAGCGGTATTGTTTTGGTCAATGATAACTACCATGTTTTCTCGGAAATTCAGGCATCATATTTGGCCGCTAACGATTGCACTCTGATTGGAAGCAGGAGCGGTAATAATGTTATACTAACTTGGGCATTGTTTAAATTTCAATTAACTAACGGACTCTGGAAACGAAGAGTGCGCGCAAGTATCAAATTAACACATTTTTTGTATGAACAATTTAAAAAAATTAGTTATGTTACTGTAATATATCCCCCTTTTATCAACTACCTCATATTTAAAATAAGCGGAGATAATATAAAACATTTAAAAAAAATAGAGGATGTATTATACGAATATTCTATATCAGCAACATTATATAATAATGAAAAATTTTATAAGATAATTATTACTGATTATATAAAACCAAAAACATTAGTCAGTTTAATAAATAAATTAAAAAAAGAGCAATAATCTTGTATATGCGCACGTTAAAGTCGGAGTATTATAAAATTGGAAAAGTGGTGAATCCACTACCTTTTAGATTTAATACAAAACCTTTATATAAATCATGCTATGTTAAGGTATGCGCGCGATTGGATACGTTTTTATGCAATCATCATTTTTTCGTAGAGCCTCCTAGAACGCAGGTTTATCCGGTCTGTTCCATAAATTTTGCAATAAACAAATTTACAGAAGCAAGTGTGGAGTGCATTGCTATGAATAAAATTATTATAGATGATTTAGTGTGTAGAAAAGATATTATATTACACACCGCCTTAATTTTAAAAGACACGCTTGGGTTTGATTGCGGTTTAAAAATTAGCGGTAGGAATTTACATAATGTGCAGCACGGCGGTTTTGGTTCAACCGCGTCGCTGCAAACCGCTGTAGCTATAGCAATAAATAATTTATTTGGTAATAAAATTTCTGAAAGTTCCTTGGTCAAATTTTTAGCACAAAATTATGGCGAAGAATCAAATAAAAAAGGCTATCTATCTCCCATGGCTAGTATTGGTGGCGCATCAGCAGTTGCAGTAGGCTGTAATAATTTAATAGTTATAGGCGGCGAGAGTGAAATTTGGAAAAAATATAACCTATCCAATGATTATACAATATTAATTATTACACCTATAAAATTACAAAGTAAAATTACGCAGGATATGGATATGAAATTGTATAAAAAAGGATATACTGCTTTTAAAAAAATTGGATATGAATGGGGTCAAATTAAAGAAAATTTGTTGGTGAATAAAATAATAAAAGATTTGGATAAAAGAGATACCAAAACACTGTTTAATTTGATTAATATGTATACTATTGGCGCATACGGAAACATACCACAATATTTTAAAAATAGATGGTTGTCGCATTCTATTTTTTTTGATGAATTTATCTATGATATTTTTTATAGTTGTTTTAAGGGCGTAGAGCGAGAGGATAGTTGTTTTTTTGTATCATCCGGCGGCCCATCAATTTGTTTTATAACTAAAGAAAAAGACATTGTTTTAGGCAGACTAAAGAAGTATAAAGATTTTTCGGTATCTGAATGTAAATTTTATAGTGGTGGTCCACAAATTTTATTAAGATAAATTTAACAAATAAAATATGAAGAAAAATATTATACTGGCAACGTCATCAGAGAGAAAGAAGAGGCTTTTTTCTTTTCTTGGCATACCATTTGCAATCATAGAGCATAAATTTGATGAAAAAAGCGTAATAACTATTAATCCAAAAAAGCGTGTTATTGATGTGGCTAGGGGCAAGGTTGAATCAATTAAAAAAAAACATTCTAGCAGTATAATTATCGGGCTAGACACCATAGTAGTCTATAAAAATAAAGTATTAGAGAAACCTAAAAATAAAGCAGAGGCACTACGTATGCTGATGTTTTTAAACGGAAGTATTCATCAGGTTATCACCGGCCTGTATGTATGTGATACCTCTAATGATAAAAATGTTTATTTTTCAATAACAACAAGAATGTATTTCAAGAAATTTAATAAACATGTTTTATCCGCATATATAGATAAAGAGGATGTTATGGATATTGCCGGCGCGTATAATCATGAAGCGCTAGGGTGTATTTTATTAAAAAAGATTGATGGCGATTACTATAATTCTATCGGGATGCCCCTATCAGCTATTGCTGATGCGTTAAAAAAATTTGATATAAATATTCTGTAGATTAAAATTTTTGTAGCCTTCATTTTTTACCGAAGATATGTGTCAATAATTTTTTTTGCGCCAACACTTTCTACAATCTCCCAGGCTCTATGGTAGTCGGGATGAACCGACATAATTCGTTTATCACGTTTTAATCTATCTTCTGAAAAAATACTTAGAAAAATTTGTTCATGGATTGCGTGTACAATTACATGAACCAGCGCATTTTCATTATCATTTGGATATTTTCTTTTCAATTTAGCAAAAACTTTTTTCCAACGAGATTCAAACATTGGTCCAATAAGATTTCTATGGATCAGTTCGTGGCAAAGAACATCGGATGCATATTCGATGGGTGCTTGGGGCGCAAAAACTGGCATGGTCAGCGGGTCAGAAAACGGGGTGCCAGAGCCGACAACATAGCAAACATGTTCTTTTATTGTCCATTTAATACCGGAATAGCGTTCAATAGCCTGAAATACTCTATGTTCATGTTTTTGCCATTCTGTTTCAAGACGCTGTAAAAAAGCCGTAATTGTTTTTTCGTCTGGATATGACCGGTCATGTTTCAGTGTGTTTTCAAAAGACATGCGAAACTGGTCATTATAGATTGGGCTAAAACGAAATTTAACAGGGTGTTTTAAGATGGCCATACATTATAAATTATTATGAAATGTGAATCTTCTTAACAGGACTATAATTGATAATTATAACTGTAGCACGGATTTTTTTAAAAGTAAAACTAAGAAAATGACAGGTAATGTCTATCGCGTGTTGACAACCACGGCAGTTTTTGTTATTTTTCATGGCAGATAAAATCCCAATAAAATTCATTTAGGCGATTGTGGGATTGCAACAAGATGCAATGAAATACTTTGAATAAAAAATGCAAAAGGACCGTATAAAAACTTGTTTGATTTACCCGGCGGGAGAATTGAACCAGGAGAAACAATTGAGTTGGTATTAAAGCGTGAATTTGAAGAAGAAGTAGGCGGGCAAGTCAATGGGCGGAAGTTTGTTTGCGTGGCGGAATATATGTGTGAATATACCGATATGGATGGGAAGCATAAGTCATCAGGTGTATATTTTAGAGATAAAAGCATATGAACATAACAATTAAAGTCGCAGCTATTATTGTAAATGATAGACAACAAAAATTACTTATCAAAGAGCAGTATATAAAACAGGATGGTTTTAAATGGAATTTAGTTAAAGGAACTTATGATAATGTAAATGAAACACTAGAAGAGTGTGTAAAAAGAGAAATTAATGAAGAAGTCGGGCTTTCTGATTTGGGCGTTATTTCATTAAAGAAAGTTTATCATTATGGTACATCAGAAAATCCTAAAATACTTTTTGTATTTAGTGTGCGGAAAGTAGGCGATCAAATTCCAACTACACAGAATAATAATCAGGATGAAAATATTAGCGAAGTTAAATGGTTTTCTGAAGAAGAAATAAGTAAGCTTACAAAACAGGATTGCATGGCTTTTTATGTGTATGATTCAATTAAAAATAGCTTAAAACAAGATGTGGTTGTGAGTAGGATTTAAGAATAGGTTTTTAATCTCAACAAACAAAAAATCCCGTTTTAAAAGGGATTTTTTGTTATTCTCAAGAGAAAAATTATTTTTTCTGTTAAGATTATGGCGTCTAGGTTTTTTAGGCCTAGACGCGATTGGTCGGTGGCATGCTGTTATCAGTTGTTGTACCAGCAATGCTGGGTGTAAGACTGGTTGAAAACAGTGCAAGTGAGATCGCCCGCGGCCATCTGATCGAGAGGAGGATTCAGACATGCCTCCAGCATAGCAACAGCGCATGTGCCGCTATAAAGAAAGATCCAGTAGTTTATTTGCTTCACATCTTGGACAGCATAAGAAAAATTGAAGATTATGCTGGCGGGCTTTCAAAGAAAGAATTCATAGCGTCTATGGAAGCGCAAGACGCGGTTATTAGACGATTAGAAATAATCGGTGAAGCTGTAAAAAATTTAAACTCGTCTTTTAAAAAAAATTATCCAGATATTCCGTGGAAGCAAGCGGCCGGTATGTGTGATGTGTTAATTCATGAATATTTTGGCGTGGATGCTGGACTGGTTTGGAATACTGTCAAGAAAGATTTAGAAAAATTAAAGAGACAAATTGAAAAAATCATTGCAAGTAACAAACAGAAATCGATTTAACTTTGACCGATTTTTTCCAATCTCACTATCCAACAACGACTGCCGTTATTTGGACAATTGTTTTTCGGAGAATGCCGCTCCAAACTTTGGCCAGATAGCCGATAAAACCTGCGACAACGGTTTTCAACGCTTTGATCGTGTGTATAAATGCGTGGAAAACGGCATTGGCTGGCAATCAGGAGTCGCTTGTTCTAACGAAGATTTCCGCAGTCAGTATGGCGGCTGTTGTGAATTTACGCCCAAAGTTCAGGCCAAAGACAATTGGGGCTGGTGTAATGGGACATGTGGCGCCGCCGGAAGTCCTGGCGGGATAGGGTGTTATGATGCGGGGTGGCAAGTGGGAGATGTGGATGAATGTAAAAATCCAGCTGGAACTTATACGCCTTTCGCGTCATTTGCTGGAAGTGTGATTATAGCGCCATAGTAGTCGGCATCCCCTCCTTGGAAAGGAGGGGATTACAACTCCAAACAAAAAATCTCCCAAGTATTCGGGAGATTTTTTGTTCTGCTCAATATTTTAGGAGTTTTGTCAATAGGGTATAGGGTGTTTATTTCTTATCCCCAGACCCCATTCTTTTGACAGCAAAAATATGGTATAATACCCGCACAACTTATGTTTGCCATATTAGCCCACAAGTTAAATTTAGGATTTTGTAAATGCCGGTCTTTTTTGCGCTCAAAATGCAAGTTAGGCCTGGTCAGTTTTGTTATTTTATCAACTTTTGTAATTGTTGTTTGGTTTGCGAGTGCCAATACGGCGTATGCTTTTTGGGACACTATTGTTAATGGCATATCCGGAATTTTATTAACTGTCGCCGGCTGGTTTATACAATTGACATTTTTCATTTTAAAATTTGTTATTGAAATATCCGGATACAACGGTTTCATAGATTCCACAGCGGTTATTGTCGGCTGGATTATGGTGCGCGATGTGGTGAATATGTTTTTTGTGGTCATACTTCTCATTATCGCTTTTGGCACCATTTTGGGTTTGGAAAAATATGAATGGAAAAAATTATTGGTCAAACTTCTGATGGCCGCTGTAATCGTAAATTTCAGCCGCATTATTTGCGGAGTTATTATAGACATTGCTCAAGTTGTCATGATTACTTTCATAAATGGCATCGCGGCCACGGCTGACGGAAATTTAGTCAATATGTTTCAGGTAGACAAAATTCTTAGTCTTGGCGATGGCGATATCAGCGGTATGAAGGGCGGGTCTGGGCAAATATTTATCGCGGCCGTGGCGGCAATTACTTTTTCCGGCATGATGATGATGACAATGCTGACATTTTTGTTTTTGCTTATGGCGCGCATGGTGATGCTTTGGATTTTAATTGTTTTATCTCCTTTTGCTTTTGTTTTAAACGTGGTGCCGCAAACTGAAAAATATGCCAGCGAATGGTGGGGGGAATTTGGCGGCAATGTTGTGGCCGGACCGGTTATCGCCTTTTTTCTTTGGTTGTCTTTTGTTACTGTTGGCGCGGGGCCGGTAATGAATGAAATTTCCAATCCCGATAATAATGGCATTCCGGAGGGGTCGGGAATAAGTTCCTCAAATCCGGACGTGGAAGCAAGCCGTAAAACCGGCATTGGCGAAGTAATGACCTGGGCCAATATGGCCAATTTTGCCATTGCCATTGGCATGTTGCTCGCCGGAGCCAAAATGGCGCAAAAACTCGGCGCCGCCGGTGGCAGTATGATGGCCAAAGCCGGAGAGTTTGGCAAGAAAGTGGCGATGGTTGCGTCGGGTGCCGCGGCTGGCAGATGGGCCGCGAAGGGCATTGGGCAGGGAGCGAAGAAGGCGGGGAAGTTTGTGGCGATGAAGATGCCGTATGTTGGAGGGGATGAATGGGTAAGAAGAGGGCGGGGTATAAAAGCGGCCGCGTCAAGAGCGTGGACAAAGGGTTGGGTTCAACCAAGGTTGATTAAGTCGGGGAAACAGATGGAAACAGCGTATGGGAAAGGCGCTAAAGTAAATATGGCAAAGACGTCGGAAGAAGTTCAAGATATGGTTGCGCAACGAAATGCCGCACTGGCCACCGCAAGAAATCAGAAAGTAGGCGACGAATTACGCAAGCAAGCATTAGAATCGAGTGAAGAATTACGCAAGCAAATCGAGGAAAAAACAGGTTATGAAGTAGGAGAGACAAAAGAAGGAAAAACAGAGCTGAAAGAAGCTAGTCCTTTTAAGGACAGAGCATTGGCGCGGGTGGGTTTGTGGTTTGCTCCCGCCGCCTTTAAAGAAGAATATACCAAAGATAAAGAAGCTGGAGCAAAACTTGCGCACGAACAATTAGAGCATCTTGTCAGTACCAGTAAAACTCCGATAGGTAAATTTAAAACGGAGGCCGAGGCGGATTTAATGAAACTAAAAAAGACCGGAGAAAAAATTAAAGCCAGAAAAATAGCCGATGTGCTGGAAAAAAGAGGCGGGGTAGATGCGGAAATCGCGAAAGAAATTTTAGCTGGTAAAAGTTTAGACGTAATAGAAGCGTCAGGTAAATATACTGATAGAGAAATTTTTGATTATAAGCGTTTAACAAATGCAGAGAAATCAGGTGTGCAAGCGGAACAAATTAACGCGACTATGTTGGCTGAAGAAAATAAACGGTTGGCCGAAGCAAAAGGAAAAGAATATGGTACTGGTAAAGGAATGGCGCGGGAACAAAGAGCCGCCGAAGTAAAAGCTGAAAGCAAACAAGCCGAAGAATTATTGGCTGAAAAAAGAAATTTAGCAGAATTGCAACAAATTAAGAAATTGTTGATGGGCAAAGGAGAAAAAGCACAAGCTGTTATTACCAATACCAGGGCAGAGCTTGCGAATCTAAAAGAAATGGGCGAAATAAAAGCAGAAGAGGGAACCTTGCGCGCGCGAGCGGCGGACTATGCAAAAAACGGAGAAGAAGATAAAGCGGAAGCTTACTTAAGGCGTGCGGGTTCTTTAGATCTCGAAAAATCAAGAGAAGCAACAAAAAATTTGTCCGGCGAGGAATTGATAGCCAAGGCCGAGTATTTAGCGCAGCAATTAGTGGCGGCAAGGGGTCAGGGCGATGAATTTGAAATTGATAAACTTGTGAAAAAATTAATGGTTACTCGTAGTAACGCTATGACCGGACCAGCGTGGATAAGTATGGCTCTTGATAGAAAGTTGGAGGAGGCAATCGGAATTTCAGAACAACAAAAAGAGAGCATGACGACTCAACAGTATAATTTGTCCTTAGATTTAGGTAGGAGAATTAATGACCCGTCCGAGGTAACGGACAGGGCACACGAATTGGAAAATCGGCTTGGAAGTGGAGAAAGTCAGCAAGCATTTCTTAGAGATAGAAGATTAGCTGTAGAAAGCGCGTTAGAAAAATCACGCCGTGATGTTGCTGGTACTACAGATACTGTATATGAAAAAGGTAGAGTTAAGTATGTAATGTTTGATTCTGGTGATAGGGCAAAACAAAATGAAAAATCTGATGATGAGTATGAAACTTGGAGTTTGAAGGTTGATTTAACAACTTCAGCAGGAGCCCCTGTTTCGAATTTAGGCCGAGATGCGAAAGGCAACATCACAGACAGCGCATTAGTTGCATGCAAGTCAGAACTTACGCAAATGATTGGTAAGTTGGCCGGTTTAACAGCCAATCAATATACTAGAATTCCCAAAGTTATTGCAGATTTAAAGAAAGCTTCTTTGGCGGTAAGAAAAAAAGTTGTTGAAGAATTAGCAGAAGAAGAAGGTCGTAATGAAGAATTCTTAGCTAAATTAAAATCAGATTTAAGTATTACTTAATTTATGTCAGTTTATACAAATTTCAAAAATTTTACTGACACAGAATTGGAACAGGAGGATTACAGATTTAATCTGGAAATCAGTAATGCGGAACTGGCTGATGACGCTTGGCAGGAGCTGAATAGTTTTTTTGTACAACATCCTGATTTAAAAGATAAATACAGGTATTCTTATTGGAGATGGTTTGTAATATTGAGTTGTCAAAAAGCGCTTTCGTCATCAGATGCTACCTTTTTGAGATTAATTGAGGAGCAAATTCCTGTGGCAATTCTTGTAAATATTGACATATTAGAAGTAATGATGCGCTATTTAGCCCAGAATTATTATTCACGGGAAGATATTGGTGGTTATTTTATTAAGCTTCAATCGGCGTTTCTGAAATCAAAAGCCGTAGTTGGTGTTTGGCAAGGAAAAAATGTAGCAATGGACGAATTGGTAAAAGAGATTGATTTGGTTTACAGAAGCGGCGACTCTCTAAAACGCGCGGATTTTGAGAGCAGACTGCAGCAAATAATGTTCTCGGATGAAATGGCCAAAAAATATTTCACGGCCGATCCGGAGCGGGCAAAGGAAGAGTTTTTAGACTTAGTCAGTTTTTTTGAAACCTTTACCCAAGAAAATATATGGTATGTAGTGGATGCTTTTTTAAATCCTGGAAAATATCAGAATGTTGTTCCTGGCGAAGCTGCGCCGGCGGCCATAGCCACGCCAAGGCCGGCAATTGTCAACCCAGCCCCGCAACCGCAAGCAGTCTTGCCAAAAAAAGAAGCGAAGCCCCGTACCGAGCCATCTAATGGCTCTGGTACTGGGGAGACAAAAATGGAAACTATTGCAAGCGGGGGGATTGTCCCGATCTCGAAGATCGCGGATCCCGTTCGCTACGGGACCACGTCAGCCGATGCGAATCGGCCTCCTCGCAATGACATTAAACCGTCGCCCGCCCAAATCAAATCACAAATTGAAAAAGAATTTTCCGCTGAAGATGCGGAGGGGATAATGGGGAAATTAAATGAGTTGGCGGAGAAAAATAATGATTCAAAGATTGCGGAGATGTATTATTTTGATGAGAGTTCGGGAAAGTTTAAATGGTCAATTTAAGTCGAAATCCCCTCCTTTCCAAGGAGGGGTAGGCCTGCCCGCTCTGCTGAGCAGAGCGAAGCGGGCGGGGGTGGTTGCCGATGACTGCGACGCGATTGACGATGATCAAAAGCAACGGTCCTGACTGCGGTCGAGGATCCTCGATTCACTATCGGGACAACCACCCCAGAGCTGCGGCTCGCCCCTCCTTGGAAAGGAGGGGATTACAGATAGACATTAAATATTTTCAGTATGTCCGAGGCAAATCAAAATCCAAAAATAAATAATTACGCTTTCATAGATAGCCAGAATTTGAATTTGGCTATTAAAAATCAAGGTTGGGTTTTGGATTTTGGAAGATTTCGCCGGTATCTGGCCGATAAGTATCAAGTGAGAAAAGCGTTTTTGTTTATAGGTTATGTGGTGGGTAATGAGAGTTTATATACAGAACTGCAAAATGCCGGGTATATTGTTATATTAAAGCCAACAATTTGCCGGTATGATAATAACGGCAAATTAGTTTTTATAAAAGGTAATGTTGACGCTGAATTAGTCTTGCATTCAATGATTGAGTATGATGGCTATGAAAAAGCAATAATAGTTTCCGGTGATGGTGATTTTCATTGCCTTATAGAGCATCTTTTAAAGAATGGCAAGCTCGCGCATGTTATAATACCTAACAGAAGAAAGTATTCGGCTCTTTTGCGTAAATTTAGACAATACTTTATTTATCTAAATGGGTTAGAGGTAAAAATTGGAAAAAACAAAAAAGAGGGAGTAACCTTCGGACGAACCTTAGGTGTGCCCTCTCATGGTGATAATGATACTATACACAATCTTTAATATTTTGTCAAGTGGATATGTTTGATCCAAAACAACAAATGGTAACAGTAAAAAAAGCGGATGGAACTTTTGCGAAGGTTCCTCTTAGCGAATTTAAAAAAATGCAGGCTGCGCCAAAACCACAAGCGACCGTTTCTGTCATTGCGAGCCACAGCGAAGCAATCCCAAATACTGGTGGTGCTAACAATGGGATTGTCCCGATCTCGAATATCGCGGATCCCGTTCGCTACGGGACCGCGTCGCTTACGGCTCCTCGCAATGACAATGTAAAGCCAGTCCATCATCAGGTTGCGCATCACCCCGTCAAACATCACACCCCCGCACACGCGCCAGTTGTTCATCATACAGACAAGCACCCCGCTCATCATGGGGCAACGCATCATACTAAAAAATCAACAATAAATAATATCCAATATCCAATATCCAATAAACCTCATCATGTCAAAAAAATATCCCGCGCCGATGCCAGCTCGCTGTTGGAAGAAAAAATATCAACTAAAAGCCACGATCCGCTCTTTAGTCCCAAAAGAGAAAAACAGGTGGAAATGGTGATAGATAAAATCGGATTTAACGTGGCGCCGGATTTGTTGGGACGGTTAAAAAGTTTGATCTTGGCAAAATTAAAAGATATCAAAAGCGAAGATGAAGCGCGCGAGCTTTTGTCGCGTTCGGTAAAAAATGGGGGATTGGGTTTAACCGAACCGCAAGTGGAAAAAGTTTTACAGCTTTGCCGCGAAGCTGGCGAGATGGAGCATGCCGCAGACTCGGATGTGCCGGTTTTGAAAGGCCGGGCAAATAATATGGCGTTGATGGTAGAACCATCAGAGTTGCCAGCCAAACCACGCGAGGTAGCGCCGATGCCGTATAACAAAATTAGAAGCACTGTCATTGCGAGCATGGCGAAGCAATCCCAAGGGATGGTAGCGCCACCACCAAAACATGGGATCGCCACGCCCCGCAATACGGGGCTCGCGATGACACAAGAAAGTGATATTTCAAAATTAATTAAACAAACCGCCGCCGCTGAACCGATGTTCAAATTAAATTCCCAGGCCGCGGTAAAAAAATCAATGCAAGATGTTTCCGCTTCCGCGGAAGAGATGGGGCCGGTGGAAGAAATTAAATCAACCACCCTGACGGATTTTAGAAGATTGTCCGGCAATCCCGAAGAAGCCGCCAGAAGATTACAGCAGAAAATGTTTAATTTGCAGGACGAATCATTTATTTTGTATCTGGACGCGCTTGGCGCCTATCATTCATCGCCGTTGTATGGCGAATATATGGCGGCTGTTTGTCAATCTTTGTCCGAGCGAAAATCTTTGGCAAATTTACTTGCGATGAAAAATAGTATAAAATTAAATGAGGCGATGGCCATCGTGGAGATGGAACGTAGTTTGTAATTCAAATGTCATTCTGAGCAAAGCGAAGAATCTCTGTCCGGTGAGTCAAAACAACTGACAGAGATCCTTCACTCCGTTCAGGATGACAAAAACCTATGGAACAATTCGTAGTGCCACAATTTATAGACGTGGAAGATAAAATTTTTGGGCCCATTACCACCCGCCAATTTATCATTTTATTATCCACTGGTTTACTGTTGTTTATTATTTTTAAATTGGCCGATATCGCTTTGTTTATTTTTTTGGCCGTACTGCTTGGCGGGATGGCAGTAGTGGTGGCCTTTGTAAAAATTAACGGCCAGCCATTTCACTTTTTCTTGTTAAATATAATCCAGACCTTGCGCCGTCCGAGCCGGCGTCTGTGGGACAAAAGCTATGCTAAAGCTGAACTAACCGATTTAATTCAATCCGGAAAATTTACCGTGGTGGAGGCGGTAAAAGAAGTGCCAAGAATGTCATATAGCAGAATTAGGGATTTATCTTTGATAGTTAATACCGGAGGGTACTACAAGCCGGAGTAGTCAACTGTCATTGCGAGTACCCCTCGGGGCATAAACTCCGCGAAGCAATCCCAAAATACTGGTGGTACAAACAATGGGATTGCCGCGTCGCTACGGCTCCTCGCAATGACAACAAAAAATTACATATGCCAGACGAAAAACCAAAAAAGAAAAAAATTAAGTTACCCAGCGCGCAAAGCCATTTGCCGTTCGCCGAGGTGAAATCCGACACCGTTATAATGAAAGACGGAACTTTGCGGGCTGTGCTGATGGTTTCCAGTATAAATTTCGCGCTAAAAAACGAAGACGAGCAAAACGCCATCGTGTCTTCCTATGTTTCTTTTTTAAATGGCATAGATTTTCCTTTGCAAATTGTGGTGCAATCCCGCCAGCTGTACATCAAGCCATATTTGGAAAAATTATTAAAACAAGAACGCGAGCAAGACAATGAATTATTGCGCGCGCAAATTGCCGATTACCGGTCTTTTGTTGGCGAACTGGTCAGTCTGGGCAAAATTATGAGCAAACAATTTTTTGTGGTGGTGCCTTATGATCCGTTGTCCAATAAAAAACGCGGTTTTTGGTCGCGCATGGGCGAGGTGGCGCATTCGGCTGTTACCATAAAATTAAAGGAAGAAAGATTTCTACAACGCAAGCATGATTTGGATATGCGCGTGCGGCAAATAGAATCCGGGTTGACCAGCATGAATTTGGAAGTGGTGCGTCTGGATACCCAATCGCTGATTGAACTGTTTTATTCCACCTATAATCCGGATATTGCTTTTAGCGAACATTTGGCTCCGGTGGATCAGTTGCGGGTGGAGTAGCCTGTCATTGCGAGGTCGCCTGAGGCGACCGAAGCAATCCCAAAATACTGGTGGTACTAACAATGGGATTGCCGCGTCGCTAAGGCTCCTCGCAATGACAATCGTAGTTTAGTAATTAGGATTTAGAAATTTTAATGTTTATGGCCTTCAAACCAAAATTTGCCACACGGTCATTTAAAGAAAAGGGCGCTTTGTTGTCCAAAGAAACGGAAATTACTAAAAAATCCACGGAAGATTTGATTACTCTGGAGGAAGAACGCGTTTATCGCGAGGGTTCGGTTTCCATCCGCGATTTGCTGGCGCCATCCGCGTTTAACGTGGAATCAAATTTTATAAAATTGGGCGATATATTTTGCCGGACGATTTTTATCATCAGCTATCCCCGGTATATTTCAGTGGGCTGGAGTTCTCCAATTTTAAATCTCTCCATTACCATGGACGTGGGCATGTTTTTTTATCCCATCAAAGCGGCCATCATTTTAAAACAACTGCGCAACAAAGTAGGCGCTTTGGAAGCGCAATTAAACGCCGACTCGGAAAAAGGCGCGCCGCGCGACCCGGTGCGTGAAACAGCTTTGCGCGACATAGAACAATTACGCGACGATCTTACTCAAGGCATAGAACATTTTTTTCAATTTTCTTTTTACGTTACTTTGTACGCCAAAAGCAAAGAAGAATTGGATCAAGTTTCCGAAGATGTGGAAAATATTTTTGGCTCAAAACTTATCAACAGCCGCAAAGTTTTGTATCAGGCAGAGCAAGGTTTTAATTCCACTTTGCCGCTTGCCAATGACGAATTAATGATAGCGTTCAACATGAATTCTTCGCCCATTGCCGCGTCATTTCCTTTCACTTCAGCGGAACTTACTTCGGATGACGGCATTTTATATGGGGTTAATCGCCACAATAATAGTTTGATTTTGTTTGACCGATTTTCTTTGCAAAATGCCAATATGGCGGTATTTGCCACTTCCGGCGCTGGCAAAAGCTATGCCATCAAGCTGGAAATTTTGCGCACCATGATGATGGGGGTTGATGTTATCGTTATTGATCCGGAAATGGAATACAAACATTTGGCAGACGCGGTGGGCGGCACTTACATCAACATTTCTCTTTCTTCTCCAAGCAAAGTCAATCCGTTTGATTTGCCCCGCCCCATCGGCGGAGAAGAATTTTCCACCGAGGATATTATTCGCGGCGCGGTTATCACGGTCAAAGGCCTTCTGCGCATTATGTTAGGCAGTTTAACTCCGGAACAGGATTCCATTATAGACAGGGCGCTGATAGAAACTTACGCCAAAAAAGACATTACGCCGGAAGCGGATTTAAATGTGGTTCAGCCGCCGATTATTCAGGATTTACAAGAGATTTTGGAAGGTATGGAAGGATCAAACGAATTGGTTTTAAAATTACAAAAATACACCGAGGGCACTTTTAGCGGATTGTTTAATTCGCCGACTAACGTGGACATGAAAAATCAATTAGTGGTGTTTAGCGTGCGCGATTTGGAAGACGAACTTCGCCCAATGGCTATTTACGCCGTCATTAATTATATTTGGAATGTGGTGCGCTCGGAACGCAAAAAACGCATTTTGGTGATAGATGAAGCGTGGTGGCTGATGCAACACGAAGACAGCGCCCGTTTTATTTTTGCTTTGGTAAAACGCGCCCGCAAATATTATTTGGGAGTTACCACCATTACCCAGGATGTAAATGATTTCTTGCGTTCGCAGTATGGCCAAGCCATTGTTACCAACTCGGCTTTGCAACTGCTTTTGCGGCAGTCGCCCGCGGCCATAGATTTGGTGCAGAAAGTTTTTATTTTAACCGAAGGCGAGAAGTATTTGTTGCTAGAAAGCGGAGTGGGGGAAGGAATTTTCTTTGCCGGCAACAAACACGCGGCTATAAAAGTGGTGGCCTCATATACCGAAGATCAGATTGTGACTACTAATCCGGAACAGCTTTTGGAAATAGAAAGATCAAAAAAGGAATTTGAAAAACAAACCAAGTAATTAGGATTTAGTATTTAATTATTATTAAGTTTTTTTAACTGTCATTCTGAGCAAAGCGAAGAATCTCTGTCCGTAAATTGTCATTCCCGCCAAAGCGGGAATCCAGTCGACAATTGTCTGGATTCCCAATCCCTCTAGAGGCGGGCAGGCAAGTTGGGAATGACAACCGACAGAGATCCTTCACTACGTTCAGGATGACAAAAAACATATGTCCCTACGCGCCCGCATATTTATCATTGTCAGCATCGCGGTATTTTTGATTTTGGGCATTAGTATTTTTTTGGTGGTAAATAAAAACAAAACCGCGCCGACCACCGAAGGTGGAAAAACATCCGCCGGACAAAGCGGTAGCTTGCCTTTGCCTGTTCCAGCGTCAATCGCCACACCGATTCCCGAAGGATTGCCGGCTAAAATTGTTACGCCGCTGGAAGCGGAAAAAAACGGCGTTCAGCAATTGGCCAAAGTTTTCGTGGAACGCTACGGCACCTATTCTTCGGATAATAATTTTCAAAATATAAAAGACGTGCAGGCGCTGGCGACTAAATCTCTTTGGTCTAAAATTAGCGTCAAAATGACTGCGAGCGGCGCGGGCAGTTTTTCTGGCATGACCACCAAAGTTATTGGCACAGATTTGGTAAGTTGGTCAGATAGCAAAGCAAGCGTGGAATTAAAAACCGTCCGGACCGAAGAAAAAAATGGAAAAATTACGACATATTATCAAAATGCGGACGTGGAAATGGCCAAACAAGATGGCGAGTGGCTGGCCAACAAATTGATATGGAATTAGTATGATGCCCACGGCGAAGGAATGGGTAAAAGACATGTTTTTTCCCAAATTTTGCGTTGCTTGTCAAAATGCGGAAGGCGAGTGGTTGTGTGAAAAGTGTTTTCAAAAAATCGCCGCTCCCCAGCCGTTTTTTTGTTTAGACCAAACAGATGAAACCGCTTCCGATTTAAACGGCGCGACCGCCTTGTTTAATTATGGAGAAAACACGATTTCCCAATTGATCAAGTTGCTTAAATATAATTATTTAACCGACATAGCGGATATATTCGCCAAGTTTATTAAAAAAGAAGATTTTAATTTTAATTGGCGCGGTTTTACGATTATTCCCGTTCCGTTGCATCCGCGGCGCGAGCGGGAAAGAGGATTTAACCAATCGGAAATTATTGCCAAAATTTTTGCGGAAAAATTAGGTTTGGAAATAAACATTGGTTTACGCCGTGGAGTTTACACGGCCCAGCAGGCAAAATTATCAAAAGAAGAAAGACAGCAAAATTTAAAAGACGCGTTTAGTTTTGTTAAAGAACAAAAAACAATACCGGAAAAAGTTTTGCTGGTGGATGATGTTTTTACCACCGGCGCCACTATGCGCGAGTGCGCCAAAGTTTTAAAAAGCAATGGCGTAAAAATTGTTTGTGGTTTAGTGTTGGCTAGCGGCTAAAGTAGAAAGTAAGATTACATCAGTCCGCCAAGCAGTATGCCGACAATATAGGCGGCGGTTGTGGCAAAGCCCCCAAGCAGAAGCATTTCTAAGCCGGCGCGATACCATGGCTGGCGGGTAAAATATATTTTGAGAGTACCAAGGATAAATAATGCAAGACCGGTAATAACACAGGCGGTTATAAATGTGTTTGCGGCAAAAAATGGAATAAAGCGCGCGACGACATAAATTAAAATCGGGATAGAGCCAAAGAAAATAAATGAGGAAAAAGTAACAAGGGCGTTTTTAATTGGCGATTCGCGGTTTTCTACCAAGCCAAGTTCTTCTACCATCATAATGTCTATCCACGCTTTTTTGTGCTTAGATAAAATATCCACAAGAGCTTTCGCGTCTGGTTCGGGAATGCCTTTTCCAATATAAATTTCTACCATTTCTCGTTTTTCGCCGTCTGGATAGTTGTGCGTTTCCCATGTTTCACGCGTACGTTCCATGGCCATGTATTCATTTTCCGCTTTGGTGCTTAAATAATCGCCAAATGCCATAGAGATTCCATCGGCGATAAGATTGGCTACTCCTAAAATTAAAACTACGCTGGCAGACAAATTGGCGCCAGCCACGCCGGCCACCACCGCAAAAGTGGTAATTGTGCCGTCAAGTCCGCCATACACAAAACTTTTGATGTATTGGCCGTGTCCGGTTTGGTGCAATTCTGGAGCGACTC
>CAYIHE010000004.1:0-26996 GCA_964363145.1 uncultured Gammaproteobacteria bacterium
CCCACGTGGATCGTTCCATACATGGCGGTAGCAAAGATTTTGTGCTCACCAATACTTTGGGTGTGCAAATGATTTTGGACGCGGTTCGTTTTAATAATATCGAAAAATTGGTAAATGTTTCCACGGATGAGGTTTACGGTTCGTTGGGTTTGGATGAAGATAGAAAATTTACCGAACAAACTCCCATTTGGCCAAATATGCCATACGCGGCCGCGAAAGCGGGCGGGGATTTAATGTGTAACGCTTATTTTGTCACGCACAAAGCGCCGGTAATCGTAACGCACTGTTCCAACAATTACGGCCCCTTTCAGTTTCCGGAAAAATTAATTCCGTTTTTTGTATTTAAACTTTTGCATGGCGAAAAAGTGCCGGTGTACGGCGACGGGTTAAATGTGCGCGACTGGATTCATGTTATGGATCATGCCAGAGCGTTGGATGTCCTGCTTCACAAAGGCGTGGCCGGAGAAGTTTATAATATTGGCGTTGATAATGAGCGAAACAATTTAGAAGTTACAAAGATGATGTTAAAAATAATGGGCATTGGAGAAGATAGAATAGAATATGTCACGGATCGTCCCGGCCACGATCGTCGTTATGCCATTGACGCTTCAAAAATTATTGCTCTTGGCTGGAGTCCGGAATATTCAAGAGAAAAATTTGAGCAGGGCTTAACCGAAACCGTGGAATGGTATAAAACAAATGCCGAGTGGGTGAATAATTTGCGGGCAAAGAAAAATGAAATGAATAAATTTCAGGAAACTTTGGACAGATCAGCGGATAAAATGAAAGCCGCGGAGTAATTATGTTAAAAAATAAATATGTCAAAACAATTTAAGCAATTTACGATTAAAAAGATTGATACGCCGCGATTTGTAATGAGCCCGATGGAGCTCAAAGATTTTATCGATTTTCCCGTTAAGCGCGTTTATTTTATCACGCATCCGACCGCGCCTACCGGAGCGCACTGCCACAATACGGAGGAAGAATTTTTTATTTTGGTTTCCGGAAAATGTGTGGCTGTGATTGATAGAGGAAACGGATTGGAAGATTTGCCTATGGAGGCCCCAACCAGCGCCATGTATGTGCCGGCCCATATTTGGCATCATTTTAAGGATTTTTCCAGCGACGCGGTTTTATTAGCGCTTTCTTCAACAAATTATAATCCGGATAGAAATGATTATATTGAAGATTACGAGGAGTTTTTAAAGATTACTAATAGAACCAGTTAAAAAATTGTAAATTTTTATGTCTAGGATTTTAATAATCGGAAATAAAGGCATGCTGGGGCAGGAGTTGGTAAAAGCTTTCCAAAAAGATCAGGAAGTAATCGGGGCGGATTACGATACTTTTGATATTACCAACGAGAAAACTGTCGGAGAAAAAATAAATGAAATTAAGCCGGATTTGATTATTAACGCGGCCGCATATAATAACGTGGATTTGGCAGAACAAAAAGAAGAAGAATTTGCCAAGGCAAAAATGGTAAACGGGCAGGCGGTCGGGTATTTGGCCGGCGCGTGCGCGGAAAATAAAATTACACTGGTTCATTATTCCAGCGACTATGTTTTTAAAGGGGATAACAAAGAAGGATATGCCGAAGACGCGCCGGTTGATCCGATAAGTAAATATGGCGAAAGCAAGGCGCTGGGTGAATCCATTTTACAAAAATCAGGCGCAAATTTTTATTTAATCAGACTGTCCAGATTGTTTGGCCCGGCTGGGGGCGGGAAAAAAAGTTTTGTTGACACCATGATTGATTTGGTCGCGAATCAAGGAAAAAAAGAATTGAAGTTGGTCAACGAGGAATACAGCTGTCCGACTTACAGCCGGGATTTGATTAATTTTACGCGCGCGCTTTGGGAAGAAAATCAGCCGTTTGGAATTTATCACGGCGCTAACAGCGGCGCTTGTACCTGGTATGATTTTGGTTTGGAAATTTTTAAGCAGAAACAGCTGGAAGTAAATTGTATTCCGGTTGCTTCAGACGAATTTCCCAGACCGGCAAAAAGACCGGCTTTTTCGGAACTCTTAAATACCAAGATGCCTAGACAACGCCACTGGGCAGATGCATTGGCGGATTATTTAAAGTAAATATGTACACCCAAAAACAAAAAAGAATTATTATTCATATGCGCGCTAAAGTAAAAGCGCTTTTTGCCGCTAATTCCATAAAAGCTCATGGTTTTGATCATGCCATGCGTGTGAGTAAATGGGCGGTAATTATCGCCGCGGCCGAGAAGGATAACGTGTTTTTATCCGAGATGTCTGCTTTGTTGCATGATATTGGACGAGCCACTGAAAATTTGCCTGGTAATACGAAAAGGCATCACGAACTTTCTTATGACATGTGCCGCCAGTGGTTTAAAGAGGATAGGATTTTTGATGTTTTGTCAGCCGAGGAAAAATTGATTATTCTTTACGCTGTCCGTTATCATTGGAATGAAGCGGCTGATAAACATAAAGTTGCTTGGATTTTACGCGATGCGGATAAATTGGATACATTCGGAACTGTCGGGTTGAAACGGATAAAGGAATTTAACAGCAATGATGAAGAAGCAGTATTGCACAATCTTCGTCTGCTTTATGAAATGGCCTATAATATTCGCAGTAAAAAAGCGCGTCAAATTATGAAGAGCGGGCGCTTATTTGAACACATTATTCAACATCAGCACAGGCTTTTAAAAAGCAAAATAAAACCAGTTGAGCTTTAAATTCACTTTTAATTATCAATTATGTTAGATAACAAAATAAAAATCGCTCAATTAGACTCAAAAAATATGCTGGGCAGTATCCAGTTGCTGGGGAAGCAGATTGAAGAAGTTTTGGCGCAGGCAAAGAAAGTGAAAATACCCGCAACCTATAAAAAGGTAAACAATTTGGTTGTTTTGGGAATGGGAGGTTCGGCTTTGGGCGCGCATTTAATTAAATCGGTTTTTTCAGATAGCCTTAAAATTCCGGTGGAAATTGTAAACGGTTATCAGGCGCCGGGATTTGTTAATGAGAAATCATTGGTGGTCGCATCCAGTTATTCCGGTTCAACGGAAGAAATTATTAGCGCGGTTGTAGATGCAAAAAATAAGAAGGCAAAAATTTTGGTAATTTGCGCTGGAGGAAAATTGGGGGATTGGGCAAAACAGAATAAGATTCCGGTTTTAATTTTTACAACTAAAAATAATCCTTGCGGATCACCCAGAATGGGACTGGGGTATTCTATTTTTGGTCAGATTGCATTGCTGGCAAATATTGAATTGCTGAAATTAAATAATAAACAGACAGACAAATGTATTAAAACAATTAAATATTTTCAAGAACGATTTGGGTTTTCTGCTCCCATCCTTAATAATCGCGCCAAACAAATCGCTGAAAAAGCATCTGATCGAAGTGTGTGGTTTGTCGCATCCGAACATCTGGCAGGCAACGCGCACATTGCCGCCAATCAAATGAACGAAAACGGAAAGCGTTTTGCCGGATATTTTGTGGTGCCGGAAATGAATCACCATTTATTGGAAGGCATGTTATATCCGGAAAGCAATGCGAAAAATTTGTTATTTGTTTTAATCAAATCCGATCTTTATGATTCCAGGATTAAAACACGATATGAAATAACGAAAAAGATTTTGGATAAAAATAATATTTTGGACGTAACTTATTTGTGCCAATCAAAAACTGAAATAGAACAGGCCTGCGAAGTGTTGGTGTTATCTAGTTATGTCAGTTTTTATTCGGCGATGTTGCAAGGCATAGATCCAACCGCTATTCCTGTAGTGGATTTTTTTAAAGCTCAATTGAAGAAATAATTTGTCATCGCGAGCGAAGCGTGGCGATCCCATGGCATTGTAGTGTTAACTCCAGGATTGCTTCGTCGCTTCACCCCCCGCAATGACAGAAAAATATATGGACTTATCAATCATCACCGTTACATGGAATTCGGCCGAACTGATTGGCGAACAAATAAAATCAGTCAAAGCCGGATGTAAAAATATTTCTTTTGAGCAGTTTGTAGTTGATAATGCTTCCACTGATAAAACCGCGGAAATAGTTGCCGGAGAATTCCCAGAAGTCAAATTGATAAAAAATAATAAAAATACTGGATTTGCTTTTCCTAATAATCAGGCAGCCAAACTCGCGCAAGGCGAGTTCTTGCTTTTTTTAAATCCGGATATGCGGGTGGCCGAAGGGTCGCTGGATATTATGGTAGAGTGGATGCGCAATCATCTTGATGTCGGGTTGGCCAGCTGTAAATTGCTGGATAAGCAGGGAAATTTAAACGCGGACGCATTGCCGCGGCGTTTCCCGACTGTTTGGGATCAAATGGCTATTGTCTTAAAATTGCCGCATTTATTTTCCGGCATTCTTAATCATTATTTATTTAAAGATTTTAACCCGAGCATAGAACAAGAAGTAGATTCGGTGCGTGGCTCATTTATGATAATGCGCCGAGCAGTGTATGAAAAATTAGGATGGGCATTTGACCCCAGATATTTTATCTGGTTTGAAGATGTGGATCTTTGCAGGGAAGTAAAAAAGATGGGACTGAAAGTTGTTTACACGCCGATTATTAACTGCGTTGATTATGTTGGGCAGAGTTTTAAAAAAAGAACCACGTTGTGGAAACAAAAACAGTTTATAAAAAGCATGCTGCAATATTTTCAAAAATGGGAACCTTGGCATAAGTGGGTGTGGATTGCTTTGGTTCGGCCGGTAGGTATTGTGCTCGCTTGGGTTAGCGATCACTTGCGCTTGTCATCCTGAGTATAGCGAAGGATCTCTGTCCGTTCGATTTGAGACAGAGATTCTTCACTTCGTTCAGAATGACAAAAAAACTTATGAAACTTTCCGTACATTTAGTAACTTGGAATGGGGAAAAGTATATACCTCATCTTTTTGAGTCTTTAAAAAAACAGTCTTATGCCGACTGGACACTTTTGGTAATCGATAATAATTCTGGCGATGGCACGGTAGAATTGATTAAAAAAGAATCAAGCAATTTTCTTGTGAAGTGGAAATTAATCGAGAATAAAACTAATTTGGGTTTTGCCGGCGGACACAATCAGGCCTTTAGAGAATCTGAGTCTGAATATGTTTTGCTTTTAAATCAGGATATGTATTTAGCGCCGGATTGTTTGGAAAAAGTTGTAATGTTTTTGGATCAGCACCCGGAAGCGGCCTCTGTATCTCCCAGATTAATGAAATGGGATTTTCCGGCAAATTTTACCGAGCAAATTGACGCGCTTGGGTTAAAAGTTTATCGCAGTCGACGGGTGGTGGAGCAATACACACAACAAAATTGGTCTGATTTAAAAAAAATCATTTGTCATTGCGAGGAGAGAAGCGACGAAGCAATCCCAAGGTTTGGTAGTGCCAACAGGGGGATTGCCGCACTCCCTTTGGTCGCTCGCAATGACAGCCTAGAGGTATTCGGCGTATCCGGAGCTTTGCCGGCACTTAG
Source organism: uncultured Gammaproteobacteria bacterium (assembly GCA_964363145.1). Taxonomy (GTDB): domain Bacteria; phylum Patescibacteriota; class Patescibacteriia; order Magasanikbacterales; family GWA2-37-8; genus XYD2-FULL-39-9. The sequence continues at coordinate 5,450 of CAYIHE010000004.1, forward strand.
AAGATCGGCTATAAAAAATGTTGCCTATCCAGACGGCAGTATTTTTGACGAGTCTTATCATTCTTACAAGGAAGACGTGGATTTGGCGTGGCGTTTGGCGGTCAACGGTCAAAAATCCTATGTTTTGTTAGACGCGGTTGCTTACCATGATCGTTCCGCGGCCGGCCCCAAGCAAGCTGATGACGCCTCCGCTTTAGCCAACAAAAAACAACAATCCGAATGGGTAAAGTATCATAGCTACAAAAATCATTTAATGACGCTTTACAAAAATGAGTATTGGCAAAACTTTGCCCTTGATTTTCCCTGGATTTTGTGGTATGAATTGAAGAAGTTCGTGTATTTCCTTTTGTTTGATCGGCATATTTTAGGCGGTCTTAAAGAAATTTTTAACAAAGATTTGGCCAAAAAACGCCGATTAATTAAATCGTTCAGGAAGATAAGCTGGCAGGAGATGCGTAAATGGTGGCCATAGTTGTCATTGCGAGTCACAGCGAAGCAATCCCATGGTTTGGTGACACTAACAAGTGGATTGCCGCCTCGTTTCACTCCTCGCAATGACAGTAACCCGCGTATCATGAAAGACATAAACATCGTATTTGTAAATTACTTCATGAAGGACGACATTTGCAATGCCGTTGATTCTGTTTTAAAAGATATCGCCAATTGTCCTTATGACGTCCAAATTACTGTGGCGGATAATTCCGAAAACAAAGATAATATCAAAGAAGATTTGGCGGTCAAGTTTCCGTCGGTAAAATATGTGGATTGTGGCGGCAATGTGGGTTTTGGCCAAGGAAATACTATCGGGTTTAAAGCCACGCCGGCCCGTTATTACTTTGCTCTGAATAGAGACACGACAATTCCGGAAAATTTGCGCACCATTGAACGGATAATAAAATTCATGGACCAACATCCTAAAATAGGGTGTATCGGTCCCAAATTGCTTAACAATGATTGGACTTTGCAATATTCGTGTTATCGTTTTGATTTGCAGTCAATTTTAATTAAACCGCTTAAACAGATAAATTTTGACAAGAAATACAAATGGGTAAAAAAATATTCCGACAGATTGCTGATGAAAGATTTTGATCATAACGAAACTATGCCGGTTGACTGGGTGCTGGGCGCGGCCATGGTGGTACGCAAAGAAGTGGTGGATCAAATTGGTTGGTTTGATGAGCGTTATTTTATGTATCTGGAAGATTGCGATTGGTGCCGTACTATGTGGGATCATGGCTGGCCGGTATATTACGCGCATGATATTATTATTATGCATAAATACGCGCGCGAATCCGCGAAAGTACCCGGTATTTTTAAAGCGCTGATAAAAAATAAACTCGCCCGCATTCATTTGGTAAGTTGGCTAAAATATATGTGGAAGTGGCGAGGCAATAATAAATATTATGCCGCAACCTAAAATTGCCATAATTTATCTTTCTTTTCATTGCGAACCATACATAGATGACGTGATGAGCGCTTTGAAAAAATTAACTTATCCTAAAGATAGATTGGCTTTTGTGGTGGTAGATAACCCACATCCGGAATATGGTTCTTCAATTAGGTATTTGGAAGAGAACTTTTTGCCATTGTCGGGAAAGGAAATTCCAACGGTGGTTTTGTTGCCGCAAAAGGAAAATTTGGGTTTTGCCGGCGGCAATAACGCGGGCATTCAATGGGCCATAGATAATGACTATGACTATGTTTATTTCCATAATAATGACGGTTTTATGGACGCTAATGCCTTAGAGCCGCTGGTAAAAGCCATGGAGAACGACAGAACTATCGGTGAGGCGCAATCTTTACTGTTAATGCACCCGGAAACTAACCTAATAAACACAGCCGGGAACTCCTTTCATTATCTGGGCTTTGGTTTTTGCGGTAATTTTAGAGTTCGTAAAGACACATTCACATTTCAACAGCCAGCGCAAGATATCGGTTATGCCAGCGGAGCGGCTCTTTTTATGCGCGTGGATCTTTTGAAAAGATATGGCCTCTGGGATAAGGATTATTTTTTGTATCATGAAGATTTAGAATACACCATGCGTTTGCGCGCTGTAGGTTATCGTCCGGCACTAGCGCCTGATTCGATTTTTTATCATAAATATAGTTTTGGCAGAAACAAGCAAAAGTATTATTATATGGAAAGAAACCGATACGCCTTAATGTTTACATATTTTAAATTGCCGACGTTAATATTATTTTTGCCAATGGCGCTGTTGTTGGAATTTGGTTTGATATTTTTTGCCATTAAGAATGGATGGATAAAAGAAAAATTGGCGGTTTATAAATATTGGTTAAATTTAAAAAATTGGAAATTGTGGCTGGTAAAAAGAAAAAATATTCAGGCCACGCGCGTTAGCGGCGATCGTGTTTTACTCCGCAGCGCGGTTGGCGCCGTAATTTTTGACGAAAACAGCATGCGCAGTCCGGTTTTAAAATATTTAGGCAATCCGCTGATGAATTTGTATTGGCAGATAGTTAAAAAAATAATATTCTGGTAGCGCTTCGCTACGGCTACGCCCTATAAATAACTTATGAAAAAAATTAAAAAAGCAATTTTAACTGGCGGGGGCCGGGCCACACGCCTTCGTCCAATTACTCATACTCTAAACAAGCATTTATTGCCTTTGGCCAATAAGCCAATGATTTTTTATGCGATTGAGAAAGCGGTAGAGGCCGGGGTGGAAGAAATTTTTATCAACACCAATCCGGGCGAAGATCAAATTCCCAAATATGTGGGCGATGGCGGTCATTGGGGAATTAAAATTAAATTTTTTGAGCAAGAAGGCGGTCCGCAAGGGATTGCTCATGTGGTAAAATGCGCGCAGGATTTTATCGGCGATGATCCGTTTATGTTTTATTTATCTGATAATATTATTTTAGGCAGTCTTAAGCCGTTAATTGAACAGTTTCAAAACGAGAATGCCGATTGTATGCTGGCGTTTTCCAAAGTTTCCGACCCGGAAAGATTTGGCGTGCCTGTTTTTGATAATGCTGGCAAGCTGGTGGATATTATTGAAAAGCCAAGCAATCCGCCCAACAATTTCGCGCAGACTGGTATTTATTTTTATGGCCCAAAAGTATTTTTTGACGTTTTTTCCAAAATAGAAAAAAGCCCACGCGGTGAATATGAAATTTCCAGCATTCACTCGCATTTTTTGAAAAATAATTTTAAGGTCAGCCACAAAGAAATTACCGGCTGGTGGAAAGACACGGGCAAGCCGGAGGATCTGATTTTTGCCAATCAGTTATTATTAGAAGAAATGCCGATGGAAAAATATATTTTGGAAGGAAAAGTAGAAGATGGGGCGGTTCTTTTTGGGAAAGTGCGCGTTGGCAGTGGCGCGACTATAAATAAAAATGTTAAAATTACTGGACCGGTTATTATTGGAGAAAATTGCACATTGGAAGATTGTGTGATAAATCCTAACACCACCATCGGTGCGGGCAGTATTATAAAAAATGCGGAAATAGGGGATTCGATTATTTTGAACAAATGCAATATCAGTTGTGATATAAAATTAACAGGTAGTATTATCGGCTCTGGAGTTACGGTTATAAAAAATGAATTAGGCCTGCAAAAAATGATCCTCGGTGAAAACACCTTAATAGAAATTTAATGTGTTCTAAAAAACCGCCCAGAAACTTCTGATCTGTACCCCAAAAAGTGGACACTTTCGTGTCCACTTTTTGGGGTACAGATCACACTTCTGGGCGGTTTTTTTATTGTCGAAAATCCTGAACGACGTACGAACGTATTTTGAAACGATTTATTAGATAGGGGGCTATGGTGCCCCGCTAAGCGGGGCAACGACAATTTATCTGGACGGGCAAAAAGGAGGGGGTTTTCCGCCAGAGGCGGATAAAAAGGGGAAGGAATTTAGTTGTTTTGTTCAGGACAATCCTTTGCCCGCCCGTGGCCGCCTACCCACATTCTGGCCGAGGTGGTGTTGTTTCGTGCCAGCTTTGCTGGCACGCCGCGGTTCACATTTTTACTCTTGTGGATAACTTTTGATATTTTTCCGAATTTGCTTTATTTTAGCCAAATTATTACTACTTGACATAGACCAAACGGTCATATATTATAGAATATATGCTTAAAAATATCACAAAAAGACAGCTTGATGCTCTGAATTTGATATACCAGAATACAAAGAGTTCCGGTTTTCCGCCCAGTATGGCAGAAATGCGCGACGCACTTAGTGTAGCATCTAATCAATCAATAATCAACCTTTTAAGGGCGTTGGAGGAAAAAGGATGTATAAAACGCGAGGAAGGGCTTGCGCGTGGATTAAAAATTTTGCCAAAAGGATACGACGCGTTGGGTGTAGATCCAATAGCGCCGATAGTTGGCGAAAGTTCGTGCGGCCCATTTATAGAAGCCACTCAAGAAATTGGCAATTGGGCTACTCTACCTGGCATCGCAAACGACGTGAGTGAGTCGCAAGATAAGATATTTGCAATTCAAGTACATGGTGACAGTATGATTAACGCCGGCATTTATGATGGGGACATGTTGTTAGTAAAACAGACACGCGAATTTAAAAATGGAGATATTGTAGTCGCTCGTAGTGATGACGGCACTACAGTCAAAAGATTTGTTGCCGAAAACAAACGCGCTTATCTAAAGCCGGAAAATCCGGCCTATAAAAATATTCCAATTTTTGAAGAAACATATTTTGATGGTAAAGTTGTTGCTAATTTAAGTACTTTAAAAAGATTATATGGACCAAAAAATTAACAGCGCGATACTAAACAAAATTTTTCGTGATTCTGGCGCACAATATGGCCTTAAAGAATTTGAAAATATCAAGCCGGTGGAAGTTTTGGATATTTTTGAAAAGGAAAAAGGCAAATTTTATATCAAATGTTTAAAGCGCGACAAAGATATTTTGTTGTTTAGTAACGAAAAGAATTTATCAAAGCCCGAGGAAGTTATTCGTCAATTATGGCTGTTTAAATTGACTAAATATTATAATTACCCGCTCGACCGGATTGATTTGGAAAAAGACATTCGTTTTGGACACGAAATTCACGCCAAGGCGGCAGATATTATTATTTATCGTGAGGATAAAGAGACCCCATTAATTATTATTGAAACTAAAAATCCGGCCGTGGAGAAAGGTTTGGACCAATTAAAAACCTACATCAACTCCGAGGGCGCGCCTATTGGCGTATGGAGTAATGGCGTAGAAAAAGTCGTGTTGTATCGCCCTTATCCGCGCGAATTTCAAACTTTACGCGATTTACCACGCGTAGATCAAACAATCGAGGATGTCCTAGAAGAAAAACTAACACTTGACGATTTACACAAAGATTACGATTTGGTAAAAATTCTCAAAATTTTGGAGGAGCTTGTTTTGGCGAGCGCTGGCGTGGATTCATTTAATGAAATTTTTAAACTAATTTACGCTAAATTATTTGACGAAAAAGAAGCGCGTAAACGCAAAGACAATGAATTATATTTTCGACAATCCAAAGACCCAAAAATTACCCTTGATGTTATCAATAAACTTTTTCAGAGCGCCAGCCAAGAATGGCCGGGGATATTCAATAGCCATGAAAAAATAGAACTTACACCAAATCACCTTGCTGTTTGCGTGGATGAATTTTCAAAAATAAGATTACTGGATGCCAATTTGGAAGTTATCGATGCCGCTTTTGAGTATTTACTGCCCGATGTTGCCAAGGGCAAACGCGGACAATATTTTACCCCGCGCCATGTAATAGATATGGCGGTAAAAATGCTCAATCCCAAAGATGGTGAATATATTATTGATCCGGCCTGTGGGAGCGGTGGGTTTCTCATTCATGCCATGCGTTATGTTTGGAACAATAATTTAAAACATGCCGACAAACAAGCCAAAACCGATTATGCCCGCAAATATATTTATGGCATAGATTTTGATGATAAGCCGGTAAAAATCGCTCGCGCCATGATGCTTATCGCCGGTGACGGCAAATCGCATATTTTAAAATTAAATTCCTTGAATACCAAAGAATGGCAAGGCGATGAAAGCGAGAAAGAACGAGCGCGCGCCGAATTGCGCGATCGATTACATAAATTTGATGATTACGACAAAGACAAAAACAATAAAGATAACTTTAAATATTTTGATTTTGATATCTTATTATCTAACCCACCCTTTGCCGGCGAAATTCACGAAACACCACTGCTCAAAGAATACGAACTGGCCAAAAACGACAAAGGCAAACTGCGAAACAAAATGGAACGGCATATTCTATTTATTGAACGCTCGCTTGATTTGGTAAAGCCGGGTGGATGTATGGCAATTGTGTTACCGCAAAGCATTTTTAATACCTCAAGCGCGGAATACGTGCGTGATTATTTATTGGACAAAGCTCATGTGTTGGCAATAGTTGGGCTACACGGCAATACCTTTAAGCCACATACGGGGACAAAAACGAGTGTGTTGTTTTTACAGAAGTGGTTAGAAAAAGAAATCAAGGTGAAAGATTACCCAATTTTTATGGCTGTATCAAAAAAAGGCGGCAAGGACAACTCTGGCGATTATGTTTATCGTAAAGACAAAGACGGGCAGCTAATTTTCGATGGACAAGGTAAAAAGATTTTAGAGCATGATTTGGATGATATAGCGGAGGAGTATCTGAAGTTTGTTAGCAAGTAGTATGGTTTTTTCAATAATACAAAAATCACAACTCGAAGGAGCAAAACGATTGGATGCCGAATATTATCAGCATGAGTATTTTATTGACTTCACGAAGGGCGATTGGCGACCAATTGGCGATTTTTTGGAACAATGCCAATATGGATTGTCCTACGCCATGAATACTACACAAGTTGGATACCCGATTTTTAAAATGGATAATATAGAAGACGCCTTTTTATTTGCTAATAATTTAAAGTATGTTCAAATTAACAGAGGAGAATTTGACGATTTCAGATTGAAGAAAGATGATATTTTATTTAATCGTGTCAATGCAGAAGAATTTGTCGGACGAACTGGAATTTTTAAATTAAATTTGGAATCGGTTTTTGCCTCATATTTAGTAAGGTTAAGAGTAAAGATAGAATCTGAAATATTATCTGACTATCTTAATATTTTTTTAAATTCCTCTTTTGGCATTAGGCAAATTCAGAAAATAAAACGGCGGGCTGTAAATCAGGCAAATGTTAACGCAGAAGAGTTGAAACAGATAAGAATTAAAGTTTTGCCTTTAAATACCCAAAAAGAAATCGAAAAGTTATCTAATCAATCATGGCAAAGTTTTGAAAATTCAAAATACTTATGCTCCCAAACCGAAGATCTGTTTTTGGAGACGTTGGAGTTAAAAAATTTTGAAAGTGAAAACAATTTATTTTCTATTGTAAATTTGTCGGAAGCAAAAAGTGCGGACAGAATTGACGCCGAGTATTTTAATTCCCCATGCAATAAAATGCTAGCACAAATATTAAAAGGTAAAACCGCTAAATTAGGTGACTTGGTGGATATGACTAAAGGAGTTGAGCCTGGAGCCGATGCGTATCAAGACGGGGGCAAGTTATTTATTAGAGTAAGCAGTATTTCTAAAGACGGTCTTATTGGCAAAACACAAAAATATGTTAGTGAGGAATTATACAAGGAATTTAAAAGTGAGTATCAGCCGCAAGTCGGGGAGATATTATTAACTAAAGACGCTTCGCCTGGTATGGCTTGCGTAGTACGCGAGCCAGTTGAGGGTATTATTTCGAGCGGTGTAATGCGTCTAAAACTGAAAGATAAAATTAATCCCGAGTATTTGACGCTAGTTCTAAATTCTATTATTGGACAATTGCAAGCCGAGCGTGACGCGGGTGGCTCAATTATCGCTCACTGGAAACCAGAGCAAATAAAAAATTTGATTGTTCCTATTTTGCCGATCTTAACACAAAATAAGATTGCAGATTTGTTGTTGCAATCATACCAATCGCGCAAAAAAGCCGCAGAATTGTTGGAAGAGGCTAAATTAAAGGTTGAGGAAATGATAGAAAAAGGAGGAGAAAAATAATTATATGGCAAAGAAAAAAACAAGTTTGCGAGTAGCAAGGGTAGCATCTAAGCAATTACGCAGCAAGAATACAAGTAAGCGAGCGAAGATGACGGCGGCTAGCGCGTTGTCTCAAAGAGAAAAAAATCAACGCAGAAAAAATAAAAAATAATTTGTAATAGACAGGTCGAGCGGGGTGGAGGGAGTGTGTCAGAAATTATTGTAAATGGCGAAACTATCGCCTTAACTGCGACCGAAAAAAATTTTCCAAAACCCCGCTAATTTAGCGGGGTTTTCTTTTTGTAAAATATGGAGAACTTTACTCGTCGGGCATGTGGGACTTGAACCCACGGCCTCATCGTCCCGAACGATGCGCGCTACCAACTGCGCTAATGCCCGATTAATGCCGAGCGCCTATTACGCTTCGGCTTAGAAAAGAACTTTTCTATCAAGAAACAATAATCGGCCTTGTTCCTTGGAATTTTTGGTACAATTCGCGAATTAATTGGGCGAATTGTTGGTCGTTTAGCAATTTTACACTCTCGGCGTTTTCTGACAAATCATTGTCTATGGGTATGAGCAAGTTTATGCACCACACACAATTTTTCAGATGGTCTGTCAGATTGTGCCGTTCACGAATAAAATGGCTGTAGATTTTTCCGCGATCTTTGCTAAAAAACAATTCTGTCCAAGCATGACACGGATCCATTTTGTTCTCCCTGCTTGTGTTAGAGTTTTATCGCCACGGCGCGAGGTAGTTTTTTCTGACTTCACGAATTAGCTGCGCAAAATCCGGCGCGTTTAGGTTTTCCAATTGGTCGTTGGTCAAAACTTGCATAGGGAAAACATTACGAACGCGAATCGAACAATCAAAACACCGTAAAAGATGTTCGGTCAGCTTTTTTTGTTCCCTCTTGAAAAGATCATAGGTTTTGCCGGTATTTCTGCTGGACAGTAAATCCCGCCACGCTTGGCATAATTCGGCTGGTGTCATTGGCGTTCTCCTTTACCCTGCTTAACCGATAAGTTACCATACTTTTGGGTTCTTTTCAAGTGCCGACGGTTGTGTTACAATTTATTCGTAATTAAGTTAATTTTTATTTATGTTAGAGCTAAAATCGTATTTCCAGGAGGCAATGAAACAAGAGGCGTCTGACCTGCATTTGGTTGGCGGAGAACTTCCGATGATTAGAATAGAGGGGGAGTTAAAAGAGCTGGATGATAAAAAGCTAAACAACAAAGATCTTTTGGCCGGTATTAACGAGCTGTTGACCAAAGAACAACAGACAAGATATGCCGAAGAAAAAGAATTGGATTTTGGCTATGCCATAGATGATGTGCGTTTTCGCGTTAATTTGCATCAGCAAATGGAAAATGTTGGGCTTAGCGCCAGGGTGATTCCCTCGGCCATTCCCACGCCGGAAGATTTGCGTTTTGAGCCGGCTCTGCTGGAAATGACCAAGCTTTTAGACGGTTTGGTGTTGGTTACCGGTCCCACTGGCTGTGGCAAAACCACCACCATCGCTTCCATGATAGAAGAAATAAACAAAACCAGAAAAGCGCATATTGTTACCATTGAAGATCCGATTGAGTTTGCTTATGAAGACAAAAAGAGCTTGATTGAACAGCGCGAAATCGGCGTGGACACCAAATCTTTTGCCAACGCTTTAAAATATGTTTTGCGCCAGGATCCAAATGTAATTTTGGTGGGAGAAATGCGCGATCCGGAAACAATTGCCACCGTGCTTACCGCGGCCGAAACTGGGCATTTGGTTTTTTCCACTTTGCATACCCCCACGGCTGCCGAAGCCGTAGAGCGCATTGTGGATGTGTTTGACGGAAGCAAACAAAAACAGATTTTGATTCAGCTATCTTCGGTACTGCGCGCGGTAGTGGCTCAACAACTGATTCCGTCCAAAGACGGTGGCAGAGTGCCGGCGCGGGAAATTTTGATTAACACCCCGGCCATTGCCAATTTGGTGCGCAACAATGATGTTGGCCAGATAAAGTCAGTAATTCAAACCGGGGTCAAAGAAGGCATGTCCACAATGGAAAATTCCGTTAAAAAATTATTAAAGGAAGGATTGATTACCGAGGAAGTGGCGGAAAAGAGAGTTGGGGCGAATAAGAAAATATAAATGAAAATTTTGAAGATATTAAAATATTAGATATTAAGATATTAAAACAGTAATATCCAATATCCAATATCCAATATTTATGGTTGATTTAGAAAAAATATTTAAACAAGTTGATTCTGTTTCCAAGAAATCCAAAATTTCGGCGTACGTCGTTGGTGGTTTTGTGCGCGATTTTTTACTGAACAGAGATGGAAACCCCGAAGGGGCCCCTTTGGGGAAAGACCTTGACTTTGTTGTGGTTGGCAGCGGTTTGGATTTTGCCAAACAATTTGATGAAGCGTTTAAAAAAAAAGGGAGCTTGGTGGAATTTCCTGATTTTGATACAGCAAGGTACATTGTGAAAATCAAAAATCAAAAATCAAAAATCAAAATTGAGGAAGTTGAGGTTGTGTTGGAATTTGCTGGAGCGCGTACGGAAAAGTATAAAGCCAATTCTCGCAAGCCGGTAGTGGAGCAAACCACTTTGGAAGAAGATTTAGCGCGTCGGGATTTTACCGTGAATTGCATGGCTGTACCGGTTTCAAAGTTGTCATCGCGAGGAGTGAAGCGACGCGGCGATCCTATGGGATTGCTTCGTTTCTCTCGCAATGACATTATTGACCCATTTAACGGAAAAAAAGATTTGACCCAAAAAACTCTGCGCACGCCACTCGCGCCGGATCAGACATTTAGCGACGATCCTTTGCGCATGATGCGGGCAGTGCGTTTTGCCAGCCAGCTTGGTTTTTCCATTGAGCCAAAAACTTTGGAATCCATATATAAAAATCGGGATCGTTTAAAAATAGTTTCAGCGGAAAGAATACAGGAAGAATTATTCAAGTTAATGGCTTGCCGCCAGCCATCTATCGGTCTCACGCTAATGTGGCAAACGCACTTGCTGGATTTGGTTTTGCCCGAAGTGGCCAAGCTGGAAGGCGTGGAAGAAGTTTATGGCCATCAGCACAAAGATAATTTGATCCACACCTTTAAAGTGGTGGATAACGTGGCCGAGCGTTCCGAAAAAGTTTTGCTCCGTTTGGCCGGACTTTTTCATGATATTGGCAAGCCACAGACAAAAAAATTTATTCCTAAAGTAGGGTGGACATTTCATCAGCACGAACATTTGGGAAAAAAAATGGTTTATCAAATTAGCAAACGTTTGCGTTTTTCTAAAAAAGACACTGATTATTTGGCCAAGCTAGTCCGTTGGCATCAACAGCCGATTAGTTTGATGGATTCTGCAATTACCGACTCAGCGGTGCGCCGATTAGTGGTTGGCCTGGGCGAGGAATTGCCGGACTTGTTAATTTTAGGCCGCAGTGATATTACCACAGGCAATCCTTACAAAAAAGAAAAAAGATTAAAAAATTATGACAATTTGGAAAAAAAGATTGCCGAGATTTTTGAAAGAGATAAATTGCGCGCATTTCAATCTCCACTGCGAGGCGATGAGATTATGGAATTATCAAAATTAAAACCCGGCCCGACAGTTGGAAAGATAAAAGAAGCGATTGAAGAGGCGATTTTGGATGGTATTATTCCCAATGAATACCCTGCGGCTAAAGAATATTTTGATAAAATAAAAGATAAATATTTAGCAGATGCGCAGGAGTGGGAAAAAATTAAAAAATAAAATATATGAGTATTTTTAAAATGAAAAAGTTCTATATTATTCTGGCGGTGCTGGCGGTGGGTGGTTTTATTATTTATGGTCGGGTTAAAAATTCAAATAAACCTCCGGAATATGAAACGGTTAAGGTGGAGAGGGGAGACTTAATCCAAAATGTGGAAGCCACCGGCAAGGTGGAGTCATTGAGTGATTTATCCTTGCGTTTTGAAATGCCCGGTGTGATAGAGAGGGTAAATGTTAAAGAAGGGGCGACGGTAAAGACCGGCAATCTGTTGGCTAATTTAAAACTGTCCGAATTAAACGCGGCTATAGCGCAAGCGCAGGCAAATCTTAATCAAAAATTAGCGGGCGCCACTCAATCCGAAAAGGATTATTATAAAGCCGTGTTAGACCAAGCGGCGGCAGACCTGGAAAACAGCCGGTTAGTTCCTAACGCTTATGAAGACATGGTAAGCGCTATGCAAACTTCTCTTATAAAATTAGATGATGGACTTATTCAGGCGGATAATATTTTGGGGATTGACAATTCAAGCGCTAACGATGATTTTCAGGCCATGCTGTCTGTTTCTAATCCAAACAAGCTTAGTCTGGCTAATTCGCAATATTTAACTGCTAAAAATTTAGTGGCGCAAGCCAGGAATAAAGCGACTGTTCTCACCGGAATGAGTTCTCCAACAGACATAGAGACCGCTTTTTTGACCGTTAATCTTGCCTACGAGCAAATGAACCAGCTGTTAATTACCGTCGGCGATGTTTTAAATGCTTCGGTCACGGGAACAAATCTCACTCAAACTTCTTTGTCCACAAAAAAAACAACCATAGACACCACCAGAACATCCGTAAATACTCAATACACAAATTTAATTTCCGCTAAACAGGCTGTCTCCGACGCCAAAGTATCATTAAAAATAAAAGAGGCATTATATAATCAGGCGCTGGCCAATTATCAAAATAAAACAAATCCGGTGCGGGAAGTAGACGTGGCCGCTTTGCGCGCCGCGCTAGATCAGTCTATTGCCAACCGCAGTAAGGCCGTTATTATGGCGCCCATAGACGGCGTGGTAACTTCTATCAGTAAAAAAGCGGGTGAATTTATTGCGTCTTCGGAAGAAATGATTAGAATATTTTTACCGCATTATGAAATTAAAGTGGATATTCCGGAAACCGATATTGCCAAATTAAAAATCGGTAACACCACCACTATTACTCTGGATGCTTTTGGCGACGATGTAAAATTTGAGGGTCATGTGGTAAATATGGAACCCGGTTCCACGGATATTCAGGACGTTGTTTATTACAAGGTCACGATTGCTCTTAGTGATACCGATAAACCAATTCAGCCGGGCATGACAGCTAATGTAAAAATTAAAACAGATTTCAAACCGCAGGTTTTAATAATTCCTTTGCGCTCCGTTCATACTGATAATGAAAATAAAAAATTTGTACGCGTGTCCAATGGCACAGGCGCCGAAGATATTTATGTAAAACTGGGCATGAAAGGCGATGGTGGAAAAGTGGAAGTGTTGGCAGGTTTGGACGAAGGACGCGAAGTTATCGTTAGTGTTATTAAAAAATAAAAGTTTTGCCGCAAAAATATGGTGTTAATTAAGGCAAAAAATTTAAGTAAAAACTACGGAAGCGGTGAAGCGGTAACCCGAGTGTTAAAAGACCTTACTTTTAGCATCGAAGCCGGCGAATTTGTGGCAATTATGGGCCCCAGCGGGTCGGGCAAGTCAACCCTCATGCATATTTTGGGTTTTTTGGACACATTAAGTTCCGGAGAGTATTTATTTAACGGAAAAAATGTGGGCGTATTAGGCGATGACGAGTTGGCCGATATGCGTAGCACTCAAGTCGGATTTGTTTTTCAGTCTTTTAATTTATTACCTAGAACTACCGTATTAGACAACGCGATTCTGCCGCTTATGTACACCAAAGACAGCCGTTTGGAATGGGAAAAGAAAGCCAAGGTTGCTTTGGAAGAGGTTGGGCTAAGCCACCGGTTAAACCATTTTTCCGATCAGCTTTCCGGCGGAGAAAAACAGAGAGTGGCTATAGCGCGCGCATTAATAAATAAACCCGCCGTTATTTTTGCCGATGAACCGACCGGAAATTTGGATTCCAAATCCGGTTTGCAGGTTATGAAAATTTTACAGCGATTGAATAGTGAAGGTAGCACTATAATTTTAGTTACGCACGAAAAATACACAGCCGAACACGCCAAACGGATTATCCGCATCAGGGACGGACAAATTTTTGCCGATGAATCTGTTAAAGACAGATTACTGGCCGACGCGAGCGAAGAACTTACAAAATAGATTTATGAATTATCTTAACAGCGTACATTGCGCCGGCAAAATATTAGCCGCTAACAAGGCGCGGTCTTTTTTGTCCATGCTCGGAATTATTATCGGTGTTATGGTAGTAATTATAATTATCTCCGTGGGCGCCGGAGCGCAGAGTTTGATTTTAAATCAGATAAAAAGCCTCGGTTCAAACTTAATCGGCGTTTTGCCGGGAAAATCGGAAGAAAAAGGCCCGCCCGTGGCCGTGTTTGGAGTAGTTATTACCACGTTAAAATATGAAGACGGCAAGGCTATTATGAACATAGGCAACCCCCATATTTTAGCCGTGGCTTCATATGTTAGAGGTATCGACACGATTGTTTACGGAGACACAAAAACCGATACAAATTTTGTGGGAACTACCGCCAGCGTAATCGATGTGGAAGATTCAAAGGTTGAGTACGGCAGATTTTTCTCGGAAGATGAAGAGCGGGCAATGGCGCGCGTGGCGGTGTTGGGAAGCCAAACCGCGGATGATTTATTTTTTGGTGAGGATCCGATTGGCAAGCAGATAAAAATAAAAAAAACATTATTTACGATTATCGGCGTAATGAAGCCGCGCGGAGTCAGCGGTTTTCAAAATCAGGACGATCAAATCTATGTGCCCTTGCCGACCGCGCAAAAACTTTTGCTTGGCATAGACCATATTAGTTTTATGCGCGCCAAAGTTGATAGCGCCGAATATGTTAACGGTTCGATTGAATTTATAAAAGATGTTCTTAGGGAACAGCATAGCATTACAAATCCGGACAGCGACGACTTTACTGTACAGTCGGCAAATGAGGGATTAGCCGCGCTGACAAAAGTCACCAATGCTTTGCGGTTTTTTTTGGCGGCCGTGGCTTCTATCGCGTTGGTGGTCGGCGGTTTTGGCATTATGAATATTATGCTGGCCGCGGTTCAGGAGCGCACAAAAGAAATTGGTTTGCGCAAGGCGGTTGGCGCGAAAAACGCGGATATCACCAGGCAATTTTTAGTGGAAACGGTAACAATTACTTTTTTTGGCGGAATGTTAGGAATAATTTTCGGTCTTCTGATTTCAATTTTAATCGCGGGCGTCGCGCAAAACATGGGTTACAAATGGGATTTAGTCATTACCTACGCATCGGTTTTTCTGGCCTCGTCGGTTTCCATCGGCATCGGTCTTATTTTTGGCATTGTACCGGCTCGACGGGCTTCCAGATTAAATCCCATCGAAGCTCTTCGCTACGAGTAAAAAAGATATGAATATTTTACCCGCGCAACTTGCTTTTACCTCGCTTGTACGCCATAAATCGCGCACAATTTTAACCATGCTGGCCATTGGCATCGGTATTGCTTCGGTTATTGTCATGATGTCTGCAGGCAAGGGCATTGAACAGCTGGTGCTTGGCGAATTGGATATTTTTGGCACCAATACAATAGAAATTGAAGTAAAAGTTCCCAGTGTAAAAAAAAATTCATCGGCCAACGCGGTCGGCATGGTTCAGGGAATTACAATTACGACTTTAAAAGATAAAGATATAGCCACTGTTCAGAATCATCCAAATATTGAAGCGGCCAACGGATCTGTTATGGGGCAGGAGTCGGTAAGTTATGAGGGCCAGTTAAAAAAAGTGGTGCTGATGGGGCATGGGCCGGAGCAGGCGATTGTTGATGATGTAAAAATGGTCAGCGGCAGATTTTTGACTAATGAGGAAAATGATTCTGTGGCATCGGTGGCTGTGCTTGGGTATGGTGTAAAAAATAAAATGTTCGGCGATGACGACGCGATTGGCAAAACAATTTATGTTAAAGGAAAACCGTTTAAGGTTGTCGGAGTAATGATTAAACGCGGCGCCGCTTTTTTCTTTGATATAGATAACATGTTAATTTTACCGACAAAAACAATGCAGAAAAAAATTCTCGGTATCGATTATGTAAGTTTTATCATGGCAAAAATGAAAGACCGTACGCTGGCGAAGCAAACCGCCGAAGAGCTTACCGAACAAATCAGATTAAATCATGGTATAACCGATCCGGAAAAAGATGATTTTGCCGTGAACACAATGGACGAAGCGAAAGAAATGATGAAAACCATAATCGGCGCGTTAACCCTCTTGTTGGTGGCATTGGTGTTTATTTCGCTTATTGTCGGCGGAGTGGGGATAATGAATATTATGTATGTGTCCGTGGCGGAAAGAAAATTTGAAATCGGTTTGCGCAAATCCGTCGGGGCGCGTAAAAAAGATATTCTTTGGCAATTTTTAAGCGAAGCGGTGCTTCTAACTTTAGGGGGAGGTGTTTTGGGAATTATTTTGGGAGCGCTGGTGTCTCTGGTAATTTATATTTTAGCGATTTCTTACGGTTTTAAATGGTCTTACGTGATTCCACCGGTTTCAATTTTGCTGTCGCTTGGATTTTCAACTTTTATCGGCGTTTTATTTGGTGTTTATCCGGCAAAAAAAGCGGCGAATTTGAGTCCAATTGAAGCTTTGCGGAGAGAATGATTCGGTTGCTATTTTGCTAAATTGTGATAAAGTAGGAACACTGATACGCGAATGACGCCAATTTACGAATTCGCGAATCCGCATATTTGTATATTAGAGTCATTAGCGTATCTGTGTTATTTATGACCGACACCCAAGCCATCAAAGACCGGCTGGATATTGTGCAGTTAATCGGTGAATATGTCCAGTTAAAAAAAGCCGGCGTTAATTGGAAAGGCAATTGCCCTTTTCACCACGAAAAAACGCCGTCTTTTATGGTGCATCTGGAAAAGCAATTCTGGCATTGTTTTGGTTGTGGCAAGGGCGGAGACGTATTTTCTTTTTTGCAGGAAATGGAGGGTTTGGATTTTCCCGAAGCGTTAAAAATTCTGGCCGACCGGGCCGGAGTAAAATTGGACACGTTTGCCAGCGAAGTAAGCAAGAGCCAAAAAAATAGGATTGTAGAAATCAACGCCAAAGCCGCTTATTTTTTTCATCATTTTTTATTGGAAATGCCGGCGGCGCATGGGGCCAGAGATTATTTACAGCGCCGAGAATTAAAACCGGAAACCATTGCCGAATGGCAAGTTGGTTTTATTCCTGAACAGTGGGATTTGTTAACGCAATATTTATTAAAAAAAGGAAATAGCATAGACGACTTGCTGGCTTCTGGTTTAACCATAAAAAAAGACGGCGGCGGTTACTACGATCGTTTTCGCGGGCGAATTATGTTTCCGCTTTGGGATACGCACGGCAACATTGTCGGTTTTACCGGACGGATATTGGTGGAAACGGAAAAATCCGGAGGTAAATATGTAAACACTCCGCAAACTTTGGTATATGACAAGTCGCGGATTTTGTACGGATTAAATAAAGCCAAAACCGAAATTAAAAATAAAGATGTTACCGTGCTGGTGGAAGGTCAGATGGATGTGATTGCCTGCCATCAGGCGGGGATGGAAAACGTTGCGGCTTCTTCCGGCACGGCTTTAACTTTGGAACAAGTTAAATTGTTAAAAAGATATTCCTCCAATATTGCCATTGCTTTTGACGCTGATGCGGCCGGACAAAATGCGGCCAAGCGCGGCATTGATGTGGCGCTGGAGCAGGGGATGAACATAAAAATTATTCAGATACCGGCTGGTTGCGGCAAGGACGCGGATGAGTGCCTGAAAAAAGAGCCGGCTGTTTGGTTTAAGGCCGTGGAGCAAGCCAAAGAAGCGATGGATTGGTATTTTTCCGGCGCGCTGGCTGGCGTCAACAAACAAGATCCCAAGCAAAAACAAAAAATCGCGGAAACATTGTTGGCGGAAATTATCCGTTTGCCGTACGCCGTGGAAAGAGATCATTGGTTAAAAAAATTGGCCGATGAAATAAATATTGACCAGGATTCTTTGCGGCTGGAAATGCGCCGTTTGGCCGCGGCCGCGCCAAAATACTACGACAAAGCGCCACAGGCCGTCCCACCGCCTCCAAGCAAGACCGACTGGCAAAATCAGAGCAAACTGCAGCTGTTAGCGGAAAATATATTGGCTTTATTTTTTAAATTTCCCAGTTTATTCGCCGATTTTGCCTCTCGGCTCAAAGGCGAGTATTTTGCCCAAACCTCCTTTTTTGGCCTTTACGAATACCTAAAAAAGTATTATACTAACAAAGCTGAAACAATCAGCGGCGCAGATAAGGAAATGAAAAATTCCATTGATATTTTGTTACTTAAAGCAGACAAAGATTATGGAGATTTTGGCGTTAAAGAATCTGGCAAAGAAGTGGAAATTTTGTTGTCTGGGATGGAAGCGGAATGGCGAAAAGACGAGCGCAAAAAATTAAATTTAATGTTGAAGGAAGCGGAGGCGGCCAAAGACGCTGATGGCGTACAAAAGATTTTAAAACAGATAATGGATTTAGAAAAATAATTTATCCAAATTTTGTTCACTCATTTCCATTATGGCAACCAAAAAAAGGACAACCAAAAAGCATCCTAAGCCATCGCGCGTTAAACCCCGCACCAAAAGCGGGGCGTTTTTGGTGCGGGGTAAACATACGCGTAAGCGAAAAAGAGATAAGAAAAAGAAAAAAGTTTTCAAGAAAAAATTTAAAGCGCCAAAGAAATTTAAAAAATTAAAAAAGAAAAAAACAGCGCCGTCCGAAGAAGTAATTAAAGACCCGGACTTGCGGGAGATTTGGGATTTGGTGACCAAGGGGCGCAACCGCGGTTTTATCACACAAACAGAGGCGGAAATGGTTTTTCCACGGCCCGAAGGTTATCTGGACTGGTACGAAGGGTTTATGGATTTACTGGATAAAAATGGCGTCTCGGTTGTAGAAACAAGCGGTAATTTGTTGGGACGCGCGAATGAAAGCTCCCAGCTTTTGAAGCAATTTCAGGGGGCGCAGCCGGACATGGACACGCCATTTGATTTGGGGCAGATTTCTTCGGATTCCATTCAAATGTATTTAAGAGAAATAGGAAAAATACCATTGCTCAAAGGCGAAGAAGAAGTGGCTTTGGCAAAACGCAAAGAGCGCGGAGACAAAGAAGCGGACAGAAAATTAATCGAAGCTAATTTGCGCTTGGTGGTGTCTATTGCCAAAAAATTTGTGGGTAAATCGCTTTCACTTTTGGATTTGATTCAAGAAGGCAACATTGGTTTGTTTCGGGCAGTAAAAAAATTTGATTATCGCCGAGGCTATAAATTTTCTACTTATGCCACATGGTGGATACGCCAGGCCATTACCCGCGCCTTGGCCGATCAGTCGCGTACTATTCGTATTCCGGTGCATATGGTGGAAACCATCAATCGCTTTCAGCAGGTGCAAAGAAGATTGTTGCAAGACTTGGGGCGTGATCCGACTCCGGAAGAATTGGCGGCCGAGATGGGCGAAGACATAGCCAAAGTAAATCATATTATAAAAATTTCTCAAGAGACCGTGTCGCTGGAAATGTCCGTTGGCGATGATGATGACGATGATTCTTCTCTGCAAGATTTTGTGGAAGACGTAAAAAATATGTCTCCAGATCGCGTGGCCGGCTTGCAGATTTTGCGCGATTATGTAAAAGAAGCCATCAAAGATCTGGCGCCTCGCGAGCAGAAAATTCTGGAAATGCGTTTCGGCCTGACCGACGGGGTAACACATACTTTGGAAGAAGTGGGTCAGGAATTTGACGTCACTCGTGAACGCATTCGCCAAATAGAAGCTAAGGCTTTGGAAAAGATTCAGGGCATGGCTATCATCGGCAAACTGAAAGATTACTAAACACAGATTACACAGATTAACAAAACCTGCCTGCGGGCAGGGATTACGCAGATTGTGATGTTGAAAATCTGTTTAAATCCCGTTTGTAAATCTGTTTAAATCAGTGTATATGAAAATTTTATTCTCCGGTGGAGGCACATTGGGGCCGGTAGTGCCTTTGCTTGCTATTGCTGAAATTTATAAAAAGCACGACCCTCAAGCCGAGTTTATGTGGGTGGGCACGGAATTCGGGCCGGAAAAAGAACTGGTGGAGCAATATAAAATTCCATATTTCACAATAATTTCCGGAAAATTGCGCCGCTACATTTCTTTGTGGAATTTTTTTGATGTTATTAAAATAATGGTTGGTTTTTTTCAATCTTTATTTTTATTATGGTACGAAAAGCCGGACTTGTTGGTTACAGCCGGAGGGTTTGTAAGCGTGCCGTTGCATTTCGCCGCCGGCGCGCTGGGTATTCCCACTTGGGTGCATCAGCAGGATTTTCAGGCCGGACTGGCAAATAAATTAATGTCTTATCCGGCCAGAAAAATTACCACGGCCCTGCGCGAAACTCAAAAATATTTTAATGAAAAAAAAACCGAATGGATTGGCAATCCGGTACGCGATTTGTCGGTGGTGAGTATAGATGAATCAAGAAAAAAATTTAATATCCCCGATGGCGCGCCGGTTATTTTGGCAATGGGCGGAGGTACCGGTTCGGCCAGGATAAATCAGTTGGTTATTGAAGCCTTGTCGGCTTGGCCGCGCGAGTATCACATTATTCATTTGGTTGGCAAAGAACGGCCGCGCGAACTGCAAGAAAACGCGGCCAAAGTATTTTCCAACTATCATGTTTATCAATTTTTAAAAGAAGAAATAAAAGATGCTTACGCGATAGCCGATGTGGTTATTACCCGGGCCGGGTTTGCAACTATTACCGAGTTGGCCGCTCTGGGCAAACCGGCCATTTTGTTGCCGATGTCACACACGCACCAGGAAGTCAACGCCAAATTGCTGGCAGACCACCAAGCCGCCGTAGTTATGGACGAAAGAATGGCCGACGGATTAAAGTTGGCCAGGACGGTTATGGATTTAATCGCCTATCCGGAAACGCGCCAATATCTGGGCGAAAGATTGCGCACAGTTTTGCCACCGGCTAAACCGGAGAAGATAATAGAGATTATTAAGGATCTTTATTCTAAGTAAGCCCCCTTGATTTTTTTATTAAGTTAGTATAAAATAAAGCGTACAATTTGGGTCGGTAGCTCAGCTGGTAGAGCAATTCCCTTTTAAGGAAGCGGTCCCGGGTTCGATCCCCGGCCGACCCACAGAAGTAATTTATCAAAAATGGGCGTTTAGCTCAGTTGGTTAGAGCGCCTCGTTTACACCGAGGAGGTCTAGGGTTCGAATCCCTAAGCGCCTACAAATAAAGTGTGGTATAATTACCACATGGCAATTCAGCTTGACCAAAAAATAATTTTGCATCAAGGCGTGTATAAACCGTCCGCATCGGTAGCGGACGCTATTTTTATGATTACCGGCATGACTATCGGCGCCGGTGTTTTGGGTATTCCTTATGTGGTGGCGCAGGTGGGGTTAAAAATAGGTATTGCTTATATTGTGGGGCTGGGTTTGGTGATGCTAGCTTTAAATTTAATGCTGGGCGAGATAGCCGTGCGCACAAACGAATCTCTGCAAATTCCCGGCTTGGTTGGGAAGTATTTGGGCAAGTGGGTTAAACTTTTTCTTAATATTATTATAATTTTTGCCTCTTATGGCGCGCT
>CAYIHE010000005.1:0-24418 GCA_964363145.1 uncultured Gammaproteobacteria bacterium
CCACTAGGACATTTCTACTTTGGTGGGGGTAGGACATTTCTACTTTGGTTTGACACTCAACTCAATTAAAAATCGCGTGGCACGCCAAGACGCTGCCACGCGGGTAAATATCGATTTACTCTTGCCCCCCCCCGCAAAAACATTGAGTTCAGTATTCAGAAAGAACATTGGCGAGCTGCTGAAGCGCATCATCCTCATTTTCGAAAGCAATTACCCGGCGCACGGCTGGGTTACCACGCAACAAGCGGCTGATCAGACGCTTGTCGAGCTTCTCCTTCTCACAAAGGATAATCACGGGTACGCCGCTCCGATTGGCCATTTCCACCTCAATGCCACCACCCCACGATGGAGCGAGGGCCACGACAATAACAATAGAGGTATACTCACACACCTGACGTCTTTCGGCCTCGTCAACATCCTGCGGAGAGAAGTTGGCATTGACCACTGGATCATAGTGCTCGTGTGGTACAAAGCCACGCACGCCGATGGTCTTATGGCACAAGTCGGCCACTCGAACGTAGAACGCTTTGGCCTGTTCCCGTGTTTCGGGCGGAAGCTCAGTTAGCGCGTAGCAAATATATGGCTGAAGAACACCTGCTCTCTGGGTCATTTTTTGTTCCTCCTTGATTTGTAATAGTAGCATTTAAAATTTTTAAGTCAACCCCCCCTCCGCTTTATTTTACGGCACACTCAAAAGATTTTTAATTTATAAGCCCAACGGATGTTAACCGTTGGGCCTTGTTGAATTAAAGAACTACTTAAATTTTAAAGTTCAGTCTAAAAAAATCAGCTAAATCAACCGACAATCGTCGACCATCGTCAGCTCCCTCGATAGTTCTGAACTTTCTTGCTACTTCAATTTGTATCGCATCAACACCAAACCTTTCCGCATAATGCCGAGTTGTAAAATCGGCACTGTATTTATCTTCTAAAGGCCCAATGGCTGCCTCTAACGGAAGAAAGACCTTATAGCCTCGAGCTGAGAAAAAATCAGAAAACAGTTGGTCTATATTCGAATTATGAATTGTAATTCGATTCCCAGTCCCAAGAATAATATCATACTCCCCATACGAAGGTTGATTGGTAAACCCATGGAGATCAATCAGCAAGCATTTTTCCCTCCCACGTTTTGCTATAGCATTCGTGAGAAGGTTGGCAATTGCGTGATGATAGCTATCATAGATACTTTTTAGGGAATCATCATCAAAGGCGGTTTGTGCTTTCTCTTGTGAAAGAGGATAATAATTAATTCCTTCCGGGGAGCGATTATAGTCAATGAAGCTACGCGGAAAAAGCCCTCGCACAGCATGTACCCCAACTTTTAGCAGAACATCCTTTGCTATCGGCCAGACATGGTGATCACGGCCTTTTACACCATCTTTTCTCTGCTCAAACAAGCCAAAGATTTCAGATGAAGAAAATCCATAATCGTGCGGTACGGTGATGACAACTGGAGAACCAATAACAAATTCAAATACCCAGCTAAAGTTTTTGTCGGTCCATTTATAATTCTTAAGAGATAGATCATGCCGCATTACAGACCTCCTTTGTTGTTATTGATAAAGAACAAAAAATCCGCCCGAGAAGGGCAGATTTCGAAGACTTTGAAAATTCAAAGCCTACCCTCTCGGTCAGACAAAAGAGATGCAAGAAGTAAAACCGGACCAAGTTGTTATTTTTTTATTTTGTAACATATCTGGTGTCTGGTTAAATCGTATCGTAAGCATGCATAGTCAGCTGGGCATTTATCTGTTTGGCTGTTTCAATGGCCACCGAAACCACGATAAGCAAACTGGTGCCGCCAATAGCCAAATTCTGCGTTCCCATAAAATACTGAACGAGCAAAGGCAAAATGGCGATAATGCCCAAAAATAAAGCGCCGGTAAGATTGATGCGGTTCATAGTTTGGCCTAAATATTTTTCGGTTTCCACGCCCGGACGTATGCCAGGCACAAAACCGCCCTGCTTTTGCAGATTCTCGGCCATTTTTTGCGGATGAAAAATTACCGCCGTATAAAAATAGGTAAAACCCACCACCAACAAAAAATAAATAGCGCCGTAAAATAATTGATTTTGGAATAAATTGATGGTTTTTGCCGCCATGTTGGCTAGCCAAACCGTTTTGGCTTGAGTAAAAAATTGCGCGATTAAAGAAGGAAATAAGGCGATGGAAATGGCAAAGATAATTGGAATGACTCCAGACATATTTACGCGCAAAGGCAAATGGGTTGTACTGCCGCCATACACGCGATTACCGCGCACTTGCTTGGCATAATTTACCGGGATATTTCTTTGGCCTTCATTTATAAATACCACGCCCACCACGGTAAACACGGCCACAGCTAAAAACAAAACAAGAGTATACAAATCAGCAGAAGTGTAATTTATCAAAAGATTTCTGACGCCTTCTGGCAAACTAGCCACAATGCCGGCAAAGATTAAAAGCGAAATGCCATTGCCTACTTTTTGCTCGGAAATAAGTTCGCCGATCCACATTAAAAACATAGTGCCGGCGGAAATAGTAATAATAATTGTAAATAAACGGAAAACAGATAAATCGGTAATGATAGGCAATGCGGAATTATTGAGCAATTTTACCATGGCATAGGCCTGAAAAAAAGCCAGCGGCACGGTAAGCAAGCGGGTATAAGTATTTATTTTTTGCTGGCCTGATTCGCCTTCTTTGGAAAGTTCCTCCAGTTTAGGCACAATCATGGTAAGCAGTTGGAAAATAATGGAAGAAGTAATATATGGCCCCACACCCAACATAACGATTGAAAAATTTTTCATTGTGCCGCCGGAAAAAACATCCAACAGGCCAAAAATTTGATTGCCTGCTAAAAATTGGCGCAGGTTTTCCAAATTTACTCCTGGAATTGGAATGTGAGCTACCAATCTGAATAATACGAGCATTCCAAGAACATAAAGAATTTTATTTCTGATATCTTTAATTTTCCAAATTTGCTGTATTTTGTCCCACATAGTATTTGAAAGTATGTAATGCAGATTAAGGTTTGTAGAGCAGAGCAAAGCAACATTGTGCGGACTTTACTTTGCCTTATTCTGCCTTAATTTGCTTTATTCTGCTTTATTTTACTTCACCGCCTACATCCTTGATTTTTGTGGCAGCGCTGGCAGTACAGGCAATTCCTTCCACAACCAATTTCTTGGTAATGTCTCCGGTAGATAAAATCTTGGCGGACTTGGCATTGATGCTAACCAATTTTTTCTCTTTCAAAGAGGTCAAATTTACAATTTCACCGGCTTGAAAACTTTTTTCCAAATCAGACAAATAAACCTCGGCTGGCTTGGTGTTAAGACTGGTAAAGCCGCGCAATTTTGGCGTGGATTGCAATTGAAATTTAAAACCTCGGCGCTGTGTGCCGCGACTGCCTCCGGATCTGGCAGTTTGGCCTTTGCCGCCTCGTGTGGAAGAAGTGCCATGGCCGGACGCGTTGCCTCGGCCCAAAATTTTGCGGCCTCGTTTGGCTCCTTTAGACGGTTGAATTGTATGTATGTATAAAGACATATTTTCTAAACTTGAGGATTAACCTGCTCTGTTATTGTCGGCGCTACCAGCAACTCTTTTGCTTCAACTTCTTTCTTGTGTATTTTTTTAAACATTTGCAATGCGTAAAAAGTAGCTTTCACGATAGTTACTTTATTTTTTGTTTTGCCTAAAATTTTTGAAGATACATTGGGAATGCCGGCCAACTCCAACATGGCGCGCACGGCGCCACCAGCAATAATACCGGAACCCTTGGGAGCTGGTTTCAAAAATACGGTGGCGGATTTAAATTTGTAGGTAATAGAATGAGGTATGGTTTCGTTGATAATTTGAACGTTGATCATATTTTTTTTGGCCTGATGCACGGCTTTTTCCACGCCCAACTGTACGTCTTTGCCTTTGGCCAATCCAAAACCAACTCGGCCGCGGTGATCACCCAAAATAACACAGGCGCGAAAACTTAAATGTTTGCCGCCTTTAGTCACTCTGGTCACGCGGCTCAAATCCAAAATATACTGATCAAATTCAGGCTTTTCGCGTGGTTTGTCGCCTCTTCTTCCCATTGGTTTACTCATACTTTTTTTAGCTTATTAGCTTATTAGGTTGCAGCTTCTTAAGCTCGCAACTTACTAACTTTTTTGACATACTGCCTAAAAAGCTAATAAGCTACAAGCTAAGTAGCTAGAATATTAACCCGCCTTCACGGGCGCCTTCGGCCAGCGCTTTTACCCGGCCATGATATTTATAACCGCCGCGATCAAACTTTACTTTGCTAATGCCTTTGGCTTTGGCTTTTTCCGCCAAAACTTTTCCCAATAAATAACTTACCGCTACTTTGCCGCCGCGTTCTCCTGCTTTTCCTTCGCCCGCCTTAGCTTTCTTGTCCGCCGAAGCCTTGGCGGAGGAGGAAGCGGAACCGAGTTTTATACTTTTAGTATCAACATAGCACAAAGTTTTACCGGCGCCATCATCAATCAGCTGGGCCACCATGCTCTTTAAACCGCGAAAAACAGAAAGGCGCGGTTCTTTCGCTGTGCCAATCAAAACCTTACGAACACGGGCATGTCTGACTTGTCGCAATTTACTTTTGTTTTTTACTGATAGTCTTTTCATAACACAGATTTAAACGGATTATTTGATGCGGATTTAAACAGATTAACATTTGATTTACGCGGCCGCGCCCTTGGCCGCGGTCTTGCCGGCCTTGCGACGAATTACTTCATCTATATATTTAATGCCCTTGCCCTTGTACGGCTCGGGTTTTCTTACCTTGCGGATTTGCGCAGCCATTTCTCCAACCAACTGCTTATCAGCGCCTTCCACAGTGATTAAGTTTTTTTCTACGGAAAATTTTACTCCAGGCGCTGGTTTTATTTCTACTGAATGAGAAAAACCCACTTCCAGCATTAAGCTCGTTCCTTTGATAGCGGCCTTATAACCCACGCCGTTTATTTCCAATTGTTTTTTAAAACCGACCGTTACCCCCTTGACCATATTTATAATCAAACTGGCAAAAGTGCCCCACAAGGCGCGGTCTTGTTTATTATTTTCATTAACCACTTGGGTAATTATATCATTTTGTTCAAAAGCTACGGTAATGCGGGGATGCAAATTCAGGCGCAATTCGCCGTTTGGACCCTTTATATATACCTGGTTTTTCTCCACACCCGCCGTTACTCCAGCTGGTATTATTATTTTCTTTTTGCCTATTCTAGACATATGATTTTAGCTTATAAATACGTTTTTTATCTGTCATCCTGAACGCAGTGAAGGATCTCTGTCAGTTATTGTTGTTGAATTGGACAGAGATTCTTCGCTTTGCTCAGAATGACAATTGACGAAGTAGTATTAATATACTTCACAAATTACTTCCCCGCCCACCTGCTGTTTTCTAGCTTCATCGTTAGTAAGCAGGCCTTTGGGAGTGGATAAAATGGCTAAACCAAAACCGCTTAACACTTTAGAAATAGCATCTCTTTTTATGTATTGTCTGTGGCCCGGCTTGCTGATTCTTTTTATATGAGTAATAGCCGGAGTATGACCGTGATATTTCAAAGTTAACAAAATATACGGATGCGCATCCTTTCCTGAAGAGACCGCTTTGGGGTTTACTTCAGATTTTTCCAAATAACCCTGCTCCACCAAAATTTTGGCCAAGCCAATTTTTATTTTGGAAAAAGGAACAATCACTTCTTTTTTATGTATCAAAGAAGCGTTGCGAATGCGGGTTAACATGTCAGCGATAGGATCCGTCATCATATATATTTAGCTTATTAGCTTGTAGCTTATTAGGTTATTAAATAAAATTTTGTATGTAGTCCGCCACCGCCATGAGGCGGGGTCCCGCCTTGGGCGGGATAGTCTGTAGTCCAACTTACCAGCTTGATTTGCGCACTCCGGGAATCTTGCCTTGATTGGCTAACTCGCGAAAACAAATTCTGCACAACCCAAACTCGCCCATATAACCGCGGCCGCGGCCGCATTTCCAACATCGGCGCACGATGCGAGTGGTAAATTTAGGTTTTCTATTTGATTTTGCGATTTGTGATTGTGTAGCCATACTTTAATATAATCTGTTTAATTGTAATCCGTGTCCCGATTTCGTTTTGACGAAATCGCGGATCCTCGATTTTGCTAGAAAGCAAAATCGGGATAATCAACTACTTTACAAAAGGGAAACCCAAGTGAATTAATAATGCCTTGCCTTCGGCTTTAGTTTTTGCGCTGGTATTGATAATAATCTGTAAGCCGTGCATCTTATCTAGCTCTTCGGCTTTAATTTCCGGAAAAGCCAAATTTTCCTTAAAACCAATGGTATAATTTCCATTTTTATCAAAACTTTTCTCCGACAAACCTCTAAAGTCCCGCACGCGCGGCAAAGTGATAGAAACAAGTTTCTCTAAAAATTGATACATTCTTGGTCCGCGCAAAGTAACGGCCACGCCAATTTCCATGCCCTCGCGAATTTTAAAATTAGAAATTGATTTCTTGGCTTTGGTGCGTATTGGTTTTTGGCCGGTAATTTTGCTAAGAGTGCTTTCCACGTTATCTATAAAACGTGGCTCTTTCACAAAACGGCCGATGCCGGCATTGACCACCACTTTTTGCACTTTCGGCGTCTGCATCACATTCTTATAGCCAAGCTCTTTCTGCAAAGCCGGTATAATTTCTTTTTTGTATTTTTCGTATAAATTGACAGACATATTACTTAATCAATTAATTCCTGGCATTTTTTACAAACTCTTTTCTTGGTTTGCGCTTCAATTTTATATCCCACCCTGGTTTCTTGGCTACATTTCGGACAAGTTAAGGCCACTTTGCTTACATGCATCGGTCCGGCCAATTCTATGGTCTGGCCTTTTTCGCTTTGCTTTTTTGTTTTCATGTGTTTTTTCATGAGATTAAGGCCTTCTACCACCACTTTTTCTTCTTTTGGAAAAACCTGAATAACCTTGCCGGTTTTTCCGGCGTCTTTTCCGCTTATCACTTTTACTTTGTCGTTTGTTTTTATTTTCATATATTTTTTTGTCATCGCGAGTACCCCTTGGGGTATAAACTCCGCGTGGCGATCCCAAGGTATGGTGGTGCTAGCAAGGGGATTGCTTCGTCGCTTGGCTCCTCGCAATGACACTTTATAAAACTTCCGGAGCTAAAGAAATTATTTTTTGAAAACCTTTAGTTCTTAACTCTCTGGCCACCGGACCTAAAATACGGGTGCCTTTCGGTTCTTTGGTTTTGCGATCTATAATTACTCCGGCATTTTCATCAAAACGAATATAAGTCCCGTCCGGCCGGCGTGTTTCTTTGTGTATTCTAACCAAAACCGCATGCACCACTTCGCCTTTTTTTACTAAACCATGCGGCGCGGCTTCTTTTATGGTGCAAGTAACAATATCGCCAAGACGGGCGTATCTTTTCTTATAGCCGCCCAAAACACGGATGCATTGCAGTTTCTTTGCTCCGCTGTTATCCGCAACTTTTAACATTGTGCGATGTTGAATCATATTATACTAATTATACTAATCGATTGATACTAATATGCTAATCCAGTTGTTATATTCGTATATTCGCATGATTGTATTCGTATTATTCGTATCTTACTTTTTAACTTCAATCAGTCTCCATCGTTTAGTTTTTGATAACGGGCGGGTTTCTACAAACACAACCTTATCACCCACTTTGGCCGCGCTTTTTTCATCATGCACTGAATATTTTCTGCTTACTTTATAGCTTTTATTGTATTTAGGATGCAGTTTCATTGCATCAACGCGAACAACTACGGTTTTAGTCATAGCCGCAGAAACTACCTGTCCTTCAAATTTTCTTTTATTAGTTTGGGCTGTTGTTTCCATATAACATTTTACAATTTATATCATCTGCGTAATCCGTTTATAATCTGCGTAATCTATTTTCTCAAAAGCGCGGAAATTCTCGCGATGGTTTTTTTAAGCAGTTGTATTTTATGCACCTGTTTTAACTGCCTGTGATGCGCCTGAAAACTTAAACCATGCAGCTCATATTTAGTAGCGGCTAATAATTCCTTTAATTCGGTTTTACTTTTATTTTTTATATCTTCCCACTCCATATTTTAGTGTTTAAGAACAAATTTTGTCATGACGCTTATTTTATGCCCGGCAAATCTCATGGCCTCTTTGGCTATAGCCTCCGGCACGCCGCCCATTTCAAACATTACAGTACCAGGTTTTACTACCGCCACATAATGATCCGGCGAGCCCTTGCCTCCGCCCATGGGAGTCTCGTTGCCTTTTTTAGTAATGGGCTTGTCCGGAAATATACGTATCCAAATCTTGCCGCCTTTTTTTACATAACGGGTAAGCACGCGGCGAGCCGCCTCAATCTGACGGCTTGAAATCCAACCATGCTCCTGGCTTTTCATGCCACATTCGCCAAACGCAACATAATTAGCCCTGGTAGCTACCCCCAGATGGCGGCGTCTGCCTTTGTGCCATTTTCTATGTAATACTTTTTTTGGTAACAACATATTTTATTTAGTCGATTTTTTCTTTTTATCTTCCACCAAAATTTGCCCTTTAGAGTTATCCTTTTGAGAACCTTCTTCTTTTTTGGCAAATTTATCTCTGCGGCCAAAAGCTTCACCCTTATATATCCAAACTTTTACGCCGATTTTCCCGTATAATGTTTGCGCTTCCACAATGGCGTAATCAACATCGCTGCGCAAAGTAATCAGCGACATTTTACCGGCGGCTAATTTTTCAGTGCGGGCGATTTCCACGCCATTCAAACGCCCACTCATGCGCACCTTTACTCCCTGGGCGCCGGCGCTCATCACTCTTTCAATCAATTGCTTCATCACCCGTCTAAACGGCAATCGTTTTTCAATATCCGCGGCCGCGTTTTGCGCTACAATTTGAGCTGATAAAGCCGGCTGGCGGACTTCCATCACATTTAATTTAACTTTTAATTTTTGTTGTAAAATTTTTCTTTCAATAAATTTTCGCAAATCTTCCAAACCCTGTCCGCCGCGGCCAATAATAGTGCCCGGTTTAGCCGATAAAATATTTACGGTCAAATCTTTCGAAGTTCTTTCAATACTAATTCCATCCAACAAAGATTCTTTTAATTTCTTGCCCAAAAATTCTTGGATGCTAATTTCTTGCCGCAAATAAGTAGGCATGGTTTTGTTTTTGGCAAACCATTTTGAATCCCAGGAATAAATAGTCGGGATGCGGTAAATTTTGGGATGGACTTTATGACCCATACGTACAATTTAAGATTTTTGATTTAAGATTTTTGATTTGCTTTCTTTAATTTTAGCGGCCGCCTTTTTCTCCATTGGCTCCAAAACCAAATTTATATGACTGGTTCTTTCTCTAACAGGCGTGGCTCGGCCATGCGCTTTTGGCATCCATCTTTTCAAAGACGGACCGCCATCCACATAAATTTGCGCCACTTTCAAATCTTCCACAGCCAAAGAAAAATTATGTTTAGCGTTGGCTACGGCTGATTGCAAAAGTTTCAAAACAGGTCTAACCGCTCTTTTTGGCATAACAGACAAAAGATCCAGCGCGCGAACAACTTTCTTGCCGCGAATCATATCCGCAATAAGACGAACCTTGCGGGGGCCCATTCTTAGAAATCTTAATTTTGCTGTTACTTCTTGCATATTGATTTAGCGAAATCACGTCGCGTAACGTCCTTTGAAACGCGACGCTGTTTTTTAATTTTTCTTTTTTTCTTCCTTTTTATCCGCGGCTGACGGAGCAGACGCGGCCGCGGCGACTGTTTCTTGTTCTTTGGCCATCTTGCCGCCATGGCGGACAAATTTTTTGGTTGGAGCAAACTCGCCTAAACGATGCCCAACCATATTTTCATCAGCTAATACGGAAAGAAAATCTTTGCCATTATGCACCTGAAACGTTACCCCTACCATTTCCGGAGAAATAACACAGGCGCGCGACCAGGTTTTTATTGGCTGTCGTTTCCCGCCGGCCTTCATTTTTATCACCTTGCTTAAAACGCGCGGATCAACGTAAGGGCCTTTTTTTAAACTTCTGGACATATATTAAATTAGCTTATTAGCTTGTAGCTTCTTAGATTGTTAGTTTACTCACCTTTGTTACGACGTGATTTAACTACGAATTTATCGCTGAATTTTCCGGGTTTGCGCGTCTTAACGCCGCGGGCCGGTTTGCCATAAACAGTTTGCGGGCCTCGTTTCTGACCAATTGGACTGTGGCCCTCGCCGCCGCCATGCGGATGATCTACCGGATTCATATTCTTGCCTTTAACGCGGGGACGGATGCCGCGCATACGATTGCGTCCGGCTTTGCCCCAGCGAATCAGTCGGTAATCGGCATTTCCCATGGCGCCAATACTGGCGGTGCATTCTTTTAAAATTTTCCTTACTTCTCCGGAAGGCAACTTTACCAAAGCGTGTCCTGCTTCCATGCCAACCAATTGCGCGGACATGCCGGCGCCGCGCACCAATTGTCCGCCCTTGCCAGGAGTTAATTCAACATTATGAATAAACATGCCAACCGGAATAAACTGCAAAGGCATGCGATTGCCCGTTTTGGCTTCAATTGCTTTCTTCGAAGACAAAATCTTATCTCCTGTTTTTAATCCTTCAGGAGCCAAAATATAAGACTTCACGCCATCGGCATACTGCACCAACGCAATGCGCGGGCCGCGATTTGGATCATATTCAATAGCCAAAACTACGGCTTCAATGTCAAACTTTGGCAATTTAAAATCAACCATGCGATAAAACTTTTTAACGCCGCCGCCCTGATGCCGAACAGTAAGCACGCCCTGATTATTACGGCCGGCATTTGATTTTAGATAAACAATCAAAGATTTTTCCGGGGTAGTTTTTGTGATATCAGAAAAAGCGTCTACACTGGAAACGCGGCGTCCCGGACTGGTCGGTTTGTAAATCTTTATAGGCATAGAATTATTTGTCATCGCGAGGTCGCTTAAGGCGACCGTGGCGATCCCCTTGAATCAAGAACTGGCTTAATACAATGGGATTGCTTCGTCGCTTCACTCCTCGCAATGACAGTTAGACACCACTATGAATATCTATTGTCTTGCCTTGAGGCAAAGTAACAATCGCTTTCTTGTAATCACTGCGGCGTCCGGCGGATCGGCCAAAACGCAAGCGGCGGCCT
This sequence comes from uncultured Gammaproteobacteria bacterium, assembly GCA_964363145.1. Lineage (GTDB taxonomy): Bacteria > Patescibacteriota > Patescibacteriia > Magasanikbacterales > GWA2-37-8 > XYD2-FULL-39-9. The sequence continues at coordinate 11,161 of CAYIHE010000005.1, forward strand.
TCCATATTTATCACATTTACAACGGTCGGCTTTACGCCATAAATCTCTTCAACCGCTTTTTTTATCTGATTTTTGTTGGCTGATCTGGCCACCACAAAACTGTATTTATTTATACTTTCCGCCACGGCGCTTTTTTCGGTAACCAGCGGTTTTACCAAAATTCGAAAAGCTATGCTATCCGCGGATAATTTAACTTTATGTTTTTTTGTGGGATGTTCTTTGTGAGTGTTAACTTTATTTTCTTCTGTTGATTCTGCTTTCTCGGCAACCTCAACATGCTTGGCTTTGGCGCCAGTTTTATGCAGCTGTTCTTTCTTTTTCTTGTGCAGCCAATTGTTGAGTAAACCCATATAATTAGACTTTGGACCCTAGACTTTTGTCCATTTATTTTTATTATTTACTAAAAACTTTTTCAATAGTCTCTACTCCGGCTTTGCTGGTAAGAACCGCGGACTTTGCCAGCAAATCCATCACATTCACATCTTCGGCTCTGACGGTTTTTATTGATTTTAAATTTCTGGTCATTCGCAAAACCTTTTCGTCTTTTCCTGGAGTAAGCAATAAAAATGTTTTAACTTTTACTGGTAAATTTTTCAAAAATCCGACAAAAAGTTTTGTCTTAGGTTCGGCAAAATTAAAATCTTCCACCACCAACAGCGCGTTATTTTGCGCCCGATCGCTTAAACACATTTTAAGCGCTAAACGTTTGGTTTTTTTATTTATTTTTTCTTTATAATTGCGAATTGATAATGGGCCAAAAGTCACACCGCCGCCTTTCCAAATTGGAGAGCGAATGGAACCATGTCGGGCGCGGCCTGTGCCTTTTTGCGGCCAGGGTTTTTTGCCGCCGCCGCTGACTTCGCCGCGTTTTTTGGTATCAGCCCACGGTTCTCGTTGATTGTTTTGCAAAGCGACAAAAACTTCATGCACCACTTCCGGTTTTATCTTTACGCCAAAAACACTGTCCGCCAGATTCATTTCACCGGTTTCTTTTCCTTCTAGGTTGTAGACTTTTACTTTCATAAAACACAGATTTAAACAGATTGACGATGGATTTACACAGATTTGTTTTCCACAACCGGTTCTGGGACTGCTTCTGCTACTTCTGGAACTACAACTGTTTCATTTGTTTTCAGTTTAAGCTCTCCTTCACCGCTGATTAAAAGCAAAGCATTGCGCGCGCCAGGCACCGCGCCTTTTATAAAAAGCTCGCCGGTATCCGGATGCACTTCTATAATTTCCAAATTTTTTATAGTAATTCTTTCGCCGCCCATGCGTCCGCCCATTTTCTGTCCTTTAAAAACGCGCTGTACGCCGCCGGCGCCAATTGTGCCGGGCATGCGCAAATTATCTTTATGGCCATGAGAAGCAGGACCGCCTCGGAAATGATGGCGCTTAACCACGCCGGCAAAACCCTTGCCTTTGGACTCTCCAATTACAGTCACCTTGTCTCCCACCGCAAAAGTTTCCACAGTAATGGTATCGCCGCGCTTTACCAAAGTGTCTTTTTCTATTTTAAAATCTTTTAAATTTCTTACTTTGTCCAAATCTTTTAAATGACCAAGCTGCGGTTTGGACAGTCGGGAATCTTTCACTTCGTCAAAACCAATCTGAACGGATTTTACGCCATTCTTTTTATTTTCTTTTACTTCAGAAATTTGGCAAGGACCTGCTTGAACTTTGGTAACCGGAACTACCATGCCGTTTAGCAAAAATACCTGGGTCATGCCTATTTTTTTGCCTAAAATGAATTTCATATAAAAAACTAGAAACAACAACGAAATTGGACTTCGGCTATCAGTCTTCTGACTTCGGCACAATTTGGCTGAAGTCTGGAGTCTGAAGTCCGACTGCTAATCACGCTCTTGTTTCTAGCCTTATCTAAATCATTAAAATAGATTGGCTTTATTTTTATGAATTTTTAATACTTTTTTCTCCAAGTTTCTTAAGGCCTGATAAATGTTTTCAAGACACTAATTTTTTACACTAATCTTTCACTAATATTCGTGTTTGATTTGTGTCTAAAATTCGTGTCTCGATCTTATTTACTGGGCCAAAATCAACATTTTTTACTTGTCCCACAATGGCAGGATTAACCGGATTTTACTATACTTCTTAATTCTTGTCAAGCATACACAGATATGCGAATGTCGCCAATCTACAAATATGCAAATTCGGATATTTGATAATCCGCATCATCCGCGTATCTGTGTATCCGTGTTTACATTTTTATTTCAATGTCCACACCTGCTGGCACTTGAAGGCTCATCAGCGCGTCAACGGTTTTGGCTGTAGGATTCAAAATGTCAATCAATCTTTTATGAACGCGCATTTCAAACTGTTCGCGGGCGTCTTTGTGCACAAAAGTGGATCGATTTACCGTAAATTTGGTCTTTTCAGTGGGCAAAGGAATAGGCCCAACAATAGTGGCGCCGTTTCTTTCCGCGGTTTCTATAATATTCTTGGTGGCCTGATCAATAATTTTATTATCATAAGCGCGAATCTTTATGCGGATTCGGCTAATGGTTTCTGGAGCCACCGCCGGAGTTTTATGTCCAGCAACTATTTGGCGGTCATCCTTCTTTTGTTTTGTACTAGCAGATGTTGCGGTCATACATTAAAGAACTATTAGAAGCCCCCCCTCCCCGCAGTTGCGGGGAGGGGGGGCTATCCAATATTATTTTATAATTTTAGTTACCACGCCAGCGCCAACTGTTTTACCACCCTCGCGGATAGCAAAATTCATCTTTTCTTCCATAGCTACCGGAATAATCAATTTAACCTTGAAAGAAATAGTGTCGCCTGGCATAACCATTTCAGTGCCTTCCGGCAATTCCACTTCTCCGGTTACGTCAGTGGTGCGAATATAAAATTGCGGTTTATACCCTTTAAAGAATGGCTTGTGTCTGCCGCCTTCTTCTTTGGTTAAGACATAAACTTTGGCCTCAAATTCGGTGTGGGGAGTAATAGAACCGGTTTTGGAAATAACCATGCCCCGTTCTACTTCCTCTTTCTTAGTGCCGCGCAACAACAAACCAACATTGTCTCCGGCCTGGCCTTCTTTCAATTGTTTGTTGAACATTTCAATACCGGTAATAACGGTTTTAGAAGTGGCCTCATTCATACCGACAATTTCCGCTTCATCGTTTAAATGGATCATGCCTCTTTCCAAGCGACCGGTAACCACAGTACCGCGGCCTTCAATAGAGAAGACGTCTTCAATCGGCATTAAGAATGGTTTTTCCGTATCACGTTGCGGTTGAGGAATATATTCATCTACCGCTTTCATCAAGTCCAAAACTGGCTTGGCCGCGGCTTCATCGGTCGGGTTTTGCAAAGCTTGCAAAGCAGAACCGCGAATAATTGGGGTAGTGTCGCCGGGAAATTCATATTTTTTCAATAAATCGCGCACTTCGGCTTCTACCAAATCAATTAATTCCGGATCTGAAACCTGATCAACTTTATTCAAGAAAACAATAATATAAGGCACGCCTACTTGTCGGGCTAACAAAATATGTTCTCTGGTTTGCGGCATAGGGCCATCAGCGGCGGAAACAACCAAAATAGCGCCGTCCATCTGGGCCGCGCCGGTAATCATGTTTTTGACATAATCGGCATGACCTGGACAGTCAACGTGAGCATAATGTCTTTTTTCCGTTTCGTATTCCACGTGAGCGGTGGAAATGGTAATACCGCGGGCTTTTGACTCCGGGGATTTATCCAAATCATCAACGCCTTTGTTAGAAGCGGCTCCACCACGAGCGCGCAAAACAGCTAAAATAGCTGCGGTTAATGTGGTCTTTCCATGGTCAACGTGACCAATAGTACCAACGTTTAAATGTGGCTTGTTTCTGATAAACTCAGCCATAAACTTAATCCTTATACGGCACTATTACCGAGTGGTCGGAATAGATTTTTCTCCAGCCGTTATTTTTTATGTTAAATAATAACTTTTATTAGCGTAGCCATTATAACAGAAGTCCAAAAAAAATGCAAGAGCAAGCTTGTGGACAACGGAAAACCAGCAGATTAAGCAGATTAGGCAGAGTAAGCAAGGTAAGTACGTTTGTTACTTAATCTGCCTAATCTGCTTACCTTGCTTACTCTGCTTTTTTATTCCACCGGTTCCAAGTAAAACTTTTCTTCCTCTTCTTCGGCCACAATATCGCTGGCCGACTCTTCTTGGTTCATTTTTATGTCATTTGTTTTGACCATAACCACTGGCGCTTCCGGAAAAACATTCGGGGTTTGCTTTACTTCCGCAAGTTTTTCTCTCACTGCCGGAGACTCCTCAAAGTTGGGCACAGATTCGTCAAATCTTTCTATTTGTTCCTTGTCATTATACGCTCGCCAGACAGCCACATCGCGGTTAATTTTTTCCAAAAGTTCCTCCTCGGTTAATTGTTTTACATCCACGCCACGCGGCTGGTCCAACATTTTTTCATACGCGCCCAAATCCATCAGCATCATGGTGCTGTCCGATTCATTGTCCATGATTACTGTTTTGTCTCCGGTTCTTTTTACCAAATTTATTACTCGGTTGAGTTGGGAGTTTTGCATATGAGAACGAAATAATTTTCTGTCATCTCGAGCCGTGTCGAGAGATCCCTTTCGTCTGGTGTAAGGGATTCCTCCACTTCGGTCGGAATGACAATTGAATGAGTTGAATAATTTCGTATATCTTACCACTGGCTTAAAAAAATGCAAGCTCCGTCGGTGACGGAGCTTGGAAAAATGAACTTATGATTGCTTTTTGCGCAACCAGCGTTGCGTGGTGTCACTCACGCGACCTTTCTTGTAATGTTTAGTTGTCAATAATTATGCTGTAATTCAAGAACTTTTTATGACACCATCTATTAATCGCTTAATTATTGCCCAAGTATTTAGAGCCCTATTTTTTGCCGGGCCAATTTTTACTTTATTTCTTCTCGCCAAAGGACTTTCTCTACAACAGGCTCTTACACTTACCTCCGTAGTTTTATTATCCGGAATGCTTTTTGAAATCCCTACCGGCATTTTTGCGGATAAATATGGAAGAAAATGGAGTATGGCTATCGGGTCTCTTGTTTCAGTTGTTGGCTGGCTAATATGGTTCTACATCAATACCTTTATTGGTTTTGCTTTTGTTTATTTTTTATTCGGTCTGGCAAACGCATTTTGGTCCGGATCTAACGAGGCATTTGTTTATGATGAATTAAAAATAATAGGACGAGAAAATGATGCTCAAAAAACTTTTTCAAGGTATAATGGCGCCTTAGCTGGCACATATGCAATAGCTGTTTTCATTGGCGGTTTGATTGCAAGCACTCACACTATGGCAACCTATTACATACTTTTTAAAATGACATTTATCACTTCAATAATAGGATTTTTATTTACTTTAACTATTAAAGAAACAAAACATGCTCCGCTGGGAGATGATGTAAGTCATAAAGAGCAGAAAGCTTTACAACAATTCAGTGTTGGAATAAACCTCCTTAAAAAGAATAGCAAATTGCGTAAAATTGTCTTCTTTTCTACACTCACCGTTTCATTCGCTCTTATGGAATTATATCAGGTCTACTTTTCTCGAGCCGCTGTCCCCGCCTCTTGGTATGGATATGCCTTGGCTTTATCGTCGGTTTTAATAGCGGTTGCAAAATGGAATGCTTACAGACTTGAACGATGGTTTGGCGTGGAAAAGAGCATGCTAATAATTTCTGTTCTGCCGGCATTATTTTGGATTGCGATGGCAATTATTATTCATCCGGTCATTGCTATTATGCTTTTTATATTTAATGATGTAATTGGAAATACACGCGACCCTATCATTGTCGATTACCAGAATCGACATATTGATAGTCAAAACAGAGCCACAGTCCTTTCCACTATTTCACTTCTTACCAACGGTTATATTGCAATCATGTTACCGGTAATAGGATGGATTGCTGACAAAAATTTGAGCGCCGCATTTATATCTGCGGCTGCTCTAATTATTTTTGGAAATATCGCCTTTAGAATACGGGCTGATGATGTGGTTATTGTATCTTAATTTAGTAGAACAAATTTTATGAAATCCTATACAAAAATAAAAAAACAGGGCCTCGCACTTTGCGAAAACCCCGATAGTTGAACCTTGTTTTTTACCCAAAATAATTCTCAACCGCGAATTTAAACTGGTTGATAAACAATTCCTTAAAATATTTAAAGTTATTTTGTTCATAAAAAAGCAAAACGGCCTTTTTATATTCCAACTCATCAATACTGCGAAATGATAAGGGACAGGTATTATGCGCCAACAAAAGCGCGTTGCCAATTAAACGACTGGCGCGTTTATTCCCGTCTTCAAACGGCTGAATATATGAAAGCATCAACATCGCGATCAGCGCTTTTGCAAACGGGCTTTTTTGTTTATTTATTAACTTGCAAGTTTTTTCCATTGCCTCCCTAATCTGAAATCTATTATCAATGGGTTTGTAGGCCGTACCCGAAATACGCACCAAACCATGGCGAATATTTTTTTTCACATTCAAACCTGTAATTAACAAACTATGCACTGCCTCTATATCGCGTAAATCCAACCTCTTAAACCGGCCTGCATGCGCACGAATATAATCAAGCGCGATTTTATGATTTAAAATCATGGTTGTTTCCTCTCTGGTGTGGCCTTTCGGTTCTATTCGCTCACGCAACAAAAACTCCGTCTCCAAAAGCGTATAGGTGTTACCTTCAATTTTTGATGATTTCCATGATAATTCTATTATCAATCTTTCATATTCCTTTTTTAAAGCCGTCGGTGACAGCTTCTTGAGATTTTGCTGATAAACAGCGCTCAGTTTCTCTAGGCGGTCAAACTCATTTGGCGTAAAAGCGCTGCCAAAAAGAGAAAAAACTTCAAAATTAAAATTTGGCTGAATTTTCCTCTTATCGGTGTCAGTCGCAAAATATTCTTCTATGTTAATGGGCTTGATGGCTTTATACGCCGACATAAGCCCATAAACAGCGCCCCTGCCAGAACCGCTTTTTGTCACGTAACCATTGCTTTGTAACAATCGCAAATCGCGATTGACGGTCATGCGGGAAATAGCGCCGAATTCTTCTTGAAGAAAAAATAATATGTCCGATACTGCCTTGGACGATTCAGTTTTTTCCAAAAAATTTAAAATGTATTCCTGCCGTTTATTTAATAATTTAGGCATATAATCTTAATTATTTAATGTAACATTTAACTGCCAATATAGTAACATTTTTGTTACAATTACGCAAGGGGACTATTTAAAAAAAACGGAAAATTAGAATGGAAATTAAAAAACCGGCTAAACGCCGGCTGTTTTTCCAAAAAAAATTTTTCTACTTATACCGCAAAGCCTCCAGCGGATCCATAGACGCGGCGCGGCGGGCCGGAAACACGCCGGAGAAAAAACCGATGGTAACTGATAAAATAATAATTACCAGCAAAAACCAAAGCGGGTAAGCAAATAAATTTGTTTTGGCGCCGCCGAATCTGGCCGCCAAACTATTAACGATAAAATTAAACAACTGCCCGCCGATGATACCTAAAACCATACCGACCAATCCGCCCAAAAATCCGATAATCACCGACTCGCTTAAAAATAAATTCCGTAAATTGCCCTTGCTGGCGCCCAAAGCGCGCATAATGCCGATTTCATTGGTGCGTTCCAGCAAAGTAACAGTCATGGTATTAAACATGCCGATGGAAGAAACAACCAGCGCCACGGCGCCAAATAATCCCAAAACAATCTGAATAATTCTAAAAATTTTATTGGCCTGATCAATAGTTTCGGACAAAGATTGTGTTTGGAAACCTTTGACCAGCACTTCGTCTTTTACCGCGCTTAAATATTCGCTCTTTTCCACTTTTACTCTGGCCTGTTCGTAGGTTTCCACTTTCACATAATCAGCCATTTCGTTAAGCGAAAAATAAACATAGCTTTCCTGACCATCTTCCGTCACGCCTTTAATGGTATATTTTACCGGCACGTCAACTATTTCTAAATTGGACTGATCAGCGGAATTTTTGGTAATAAAAATTTTTAAACTAATCTGTTTGCCCAATACCGACTCCGGATCGGAAATACCAAATAATTTTAACACCGCTTCGGAAATTAAAATCTGATTTTTTTCATTTTCCGAATATAAATCGCCGTGCTTGGCCATTGTGCCGGAATAGGCAAAATAAACCGGATTCACGCCGCGCATTTCCACGGTGCCGTTGATGTCGTCCAAAGAAACTTGACCGATAAATTTGGCCAGCGGCGCCACGTCGGCAACATTTTGAATTTGCGCCACATCGGCAATGGTTTGATTGTCCAAAACAATCAATTCCGAACCCGGGGTGATAGTCAAACTCAACATGGCCTGATTAAAAACAATCTTCTGCAAAATAATATTCTGCAATCCATAACCCAAAGAAACCAAAAATAGCACCGCCGCAATGCCAACGCTAATGCCCAAAACCGTAAGCCATGTGCGAGTTGGCCTGGTTCTAAACATTCTGGTAGATAAAGAAAATAAATCAACGGTTCTCATAGGCCTGCGCCAATATTATTTCAAATTTTTCCACCAAACGTTGGGCAGTGGAAACGTTCAATCCAACGCCGCCTTTGGAAAACGGCCTGTCTAACAACAAGGTAAATTCTCTAATGCTGACAATGCCGATTAAACGATCCAAAATGGCTTTTTCCATCCGTTCAATTTGTTCTTTGTTTAGCTGGCCATGGTACTCGTTTAACAAAAACTTACGCAACATGCTTACCATGCGAACGCTGTCTTCCGGTTTGGCCAAATGTTTAATATCTTCCAAAAAAATTTTTACCTCGCGCAAAATCTCGCTGATTTTTTTTGTAAATTTAATAGCCGTGGAACGATACAAGCCAACGCCTCCCTCGCCAAACGATGAATTGAGCTTTTCAAAAAAATCATGCTCGCTTAATTTTCCAGACAGCATTTCTTCCATGGCTTTTTCCAGCCGATCCATTTGGTTGACGGTAAATTCTTCGGATAAATAATTGGTTAAGCTCCAGGCCTTTAACTGCTGCACAGTCATAAAACTGTGCGTGCGGGCCATTTTTTCCAGCTCGCCCAATTGCGACAAATCTTCTTCGCCCCCGCCTTCTCCCATGCCAATGGCGGCTTCTGTGGGAGATTTTTTGCGTTCATTTTTTACGATGCGCACCAATTTTGCGTCTTTAAAATAATAAACGCGATCCGCGTAAGACAAATAGCTTGGATCGTGCGTGACCAAAATTACGGTTTTTTTATCTTTTCTGTTAATGTCGCTTAAGGTTTCCATTACCACCCTGGCTGATTCGCTATCCAAGTTTCCCACCGGTTCATCGGCTAATAACACAGCCGGATCATTGATCAGCGAACGGCAAATGGCCACTCTTTGCTGTTGGCCGCCGGACAAAGAAGATGGCAAATTTTTGGCGCGCGTTTCTATGCCAAAACGAGTTAACAGGGCGCCGCCTTTTTGTTTTCTCATTTCCGGATCTATGTTGATAAAAACTTGCGGCAAAATAACATTGTCCATTACATCCAAAGAATAAATGAGGTTGAAATTTTGAAACACAATGCCAAAAAACTGCGAATCCATTTTGCTTTTTTCTTGTTCGGTAAAAACCGAACTGTCTTGGCCGTTGATGTATAATTTTCCTTCACTAATGGCCTGCAAACCCAAAATAGCGTACAAAAGCGTGGATTTGCCGCAGCCGGAAGGGCCGAAAAAAATAGAATACTCTTCGGGAAATACTTCTATGCTAATATCGTTAAGGGCGACAAATTCATTGTCTTTTCCCTTGTTGTAGACGACTTTTAAATTTTCGGTTTTAATTATCGGTTCCACAAAAATGTTGCATTAAAATTTTAACCAAAAATTAATCACTTGGTTGGCGTGCCGCTAAAAATAGTATACCATAAAAATAATGATCGCGCCACACTTTTTCAATTAAAAAAGGCTGACCAGTGCCAGTCTTTTTTGTTAGGATATATAATTACTTTTGTTTTCCCGAAATTATGGTCGCCGCCACATTGTTCGGCACGTCGGCGTAATGGCCGAATTCCATGCTGTAGCTGGCGCGACCCTGGCTAATACTGCGCAGAGTGGTGGCATAGCCAAACATGCTGGCTAGTGGCACAATCGCTTTCACAACTTTCATTTGCCCGCGATCAAACATTTCCTGAATCTGCCCGCGTTTAGAATTTAAATCGCCAATAACATCGCCCATATAGTTTTCCGGAGTAACACTTTCCACTTTCATAATCGGTTCCATAATCACCGGATTAGCACGCTTGCACGCGGATTGAAAAGCCATAGAACCGGCCATTTTAAAGGCCTGCTCGGATGAGTCTACTTCATGATAAGAACCGTCATAAACCGTTACTTTTATATCCACCACCGGATACCCGGCCTGAATACCGCGGGTAAGCGCGTCTTTCACGCCTTTTTCAACAGCCGGAATAAATTCTTTTGGAATAGAACCGCCTTTTGTTTCATCCACAAATTCATAACCAACGCCCTGCGCTTGCGGTTCAACGCGCAACCAACAATGGCCATATTGGCCGCGGCCGCCGGATTGTTTAATATATTTTCCTTCGGCTTCGGCGGAAGTTCTGATTGTTTCTTTGTAAGCCACTTGCGGTTTGCCCACATTTGCTTCCACTTTAAATTCGCGGCGCATTCTGTCCACAATAATATCCAAATGCAATTCACCCATTCCGGAAATAATAGTCTGTAAAGTTTCTTCGTCGGTATGCACGCGGAAAGTCGGGTCTTCTTCGGTCATTTTTTGGAGCGCCATGCCAATTCTTTCCTGATCAACTTTTGTTTTTGGTTCTATAGCCACGGAAATTACCGGCTCGGGGAAAACAATCTTTTCTAAAATTATCGGATGATCCTCATCGCAAAGAGTGTCGCCGGTAAAAGTGGATTTAAGTCCAATGGCCGCGGCGATTTCTCCGGAATAAACATCGGTTACATCTTCGCGGTGATTGGCGTGCATGCGGACAATTCTGCCCAAACGTTCTTTGGTATTATTGGTAGTATTAAAAAGATAACTGCCCGCGGAAACATGGCCGGAATAAACACGGAAGAAAATTAATTTTCCCACAAACGGATCAGTGGCGATTTTAAAAGCTAAGGCGGAAAATGGCGCGCTGTCATCGGCTTTGCGTTCTTCTTCAGCATCAGTATCCGGGTTTATGCCTTTTACCGGCGGCACGTCCAAAGGAGAAGGCAAATACCAAACCACCGCGTCCAACATAAATTGCACGCCGATATTGGATAAAGCCGAACCGCAAATAACCGGATACATTTTGCCGGCCAAAACCAATATGCGAATAGCTGTTCTTATTTCATCAATAGTCAAAGCCTGACCGTTCAAAAACTTTTCCGTTAACTCGTCAGTGGCCTCGGAAACTTTTTCCACCATTTTGGCGCGATATTCTTTTACCATTTCTTTCATATCGTCCGGGATGGGAATTTCCACGATATTTTCTCCATGCTGACCCTCAAAGTGATATGCTTTTTCTTCTATTAAATCAACCAATCCGGAAAAAGTACTGTCCGCGCCAATCGGCAACTGCACGGCGACAGCGTTTTTTGACAAACGTTCGGCAATAGAAGCCATGCTCATAAAAAAATCCGCGCCCAGCTTGTCCATTTTATTAATAAAAGCAATTCTGGAAACATTATATTTGTCGGCCTGATGCCAGACAGTTTCGGATTGCGGCTCCACGCCTTGGGATCCGTCAAACACAGCCACGGCGCCGTCTAATACGCGCAAAGATCTCTCCACTTCCACGGTAAAATCCACGTGTCCGGGAGTGTCAATAATATTTATGCGATGGCTTTTCCAAAAACAAGTGGTCGCGGCGGAAGTAATGGTGATGCCGCGCTCTTTTTCCTGCTCCATCCAGTCCATTTCAGCCGCGCCTTCATGCACCTCGCCGATTTTGTGTTTCTTGCCGGTGTAAAACAAAACACGCTCCGTGGTGGTGGTTTTGCCGGCGTCAATGTGCGCCATAATGCCGATGTTTCTGGTTTTGTCTAATGAGAAGTCTCGGGGCATAAAAAATTATTTTATTTTGTCATCCCGAGCGAGGCCGTAGCCGACGAGGGATCTATTCTTTTTATAAAAAATTATAATTACATTGACTAGACAGAGATCCCTCGTCGCCGCGAGGCTCGCTCGGGATGACAATGGACGGGTCGGAATGACAGATAATATTATTTCGCAAATCGAGCAAAATGCGCAAACGCCTTGTTAGCCTCGGCCATGCGGTGAACATCATCGCGTTTTTTAATGGCATCGCCAACGCCCTGGGCGCTGTCCAACAAAACTGTGGCCAGTTTTTCTTCCATGGCCTGGCCTTTTTTATTGCGCGCCGCGTCTACAATCCAGCGAAAGGTTAAAGCGTTTTGTCGGCTGGCGTTAACAGGCATCGGCACCTGATAATTTGCGCCACCTACCCGTCGGGAGCGAACCTCAACTTGAGGCGCCACGGTTTTTACAGCGTCCTCAAAAACTTTCATCGGATCTTTTTTGGCCGCGGAAATTTTAGCAAATGCGCCATAAACAATTTCTTGCGCCACTGTTTTCTTGCCGCGTTGCATTACGTAATTGATGAATTTTGCCAAAGCCACACTGCCGTATTTTGGATCAGGGGCAATGGCTCTTTTGTAATCTTTATTTCCACCGCGCATAATAAAAATTTAATTTATTAAATTTTAGACTTCGGCAATCGGACTTCGGACTTCGACATTGTCGTTCGGACTGAAGTCTGAAGACAGAGAGCTGGAGTCCGTCTTACTTCTTCGCCGCTTTCGGTCGTTTGGCTCCATAAAGACTGCGTCCTTTGCGTCTGCCTTCCACGCCTTGAGCGTCATAAACACCGCGCACTATATGATAGCGTACGCCGGGCAAGTCCTTTACGCGGCCGCCGCGCAATAAAACGATAGAATGCTCCTGCAAATTATGTCCTTCTCCGGGAATATATGCGATTACTTCCATTCCATTGGAAAGACGCACCTTGGCGACTTTGCGCAAAGCCGAGTTTGGTTTTTTTGGAGTAGTGGTATATACCTTGGTACATACGCCGCGTTTGAAAGCTGAGCCTTTGGCAAAAACAGTTTTGCGTCTGTGCAAATTGTCCACGGTAAACTGCAAGGCGGGCACTTTGCTTTTGCGTACTTGTTTGGTTCTGCCTTTGCGGATGAGTTGGTTTATTGTTGGCATAGGGTCATTACTTATGGTTTAAT
>CAYIHE010000006.1:0-23829 GCA_964363145.1 uncultured Gammaproteobacteria bacterium
TAGTGCGATTTTATGAAGTTCCGGCTGGAAAAACTTTAAATATTGACCCGGATGTAAATATTTTCTTTCCTACTTACGGATCAATGGAAATTAACGGTTCGCTCAACGCGCTTGGCACGCAGGACAATCCTGTTAATTTTTTTCCGTATCCAATCTCCAGCAGTTGGGGACATTTGGTGTTTAATAACTCCACCTCCACCTTAAATTTTGTGAACATTAAAAAAGGAGATAGGATAACCCGTCTGCTGCACAATTTAGATGGGATGATTTTAGCCAACAGTTCCAGTTTGAATATATCCAACTCCACCATTTGGGACAGCGAAGCCAACGCTATCGGCGGAACTAATTCTGTGTTTAATATATCCAAGACATCCATCGGCGCCACTGTTAAAACCCATAAAACCTATGGCACATTTGGCATCAACGCTCGCGGCGGAATCTTAAATTTGGACAATGTAACTTTTAACAATCTGTTTGTCGGCGTGGAAGCCGGCTGTACCGATTGCGCGCATCCGGAATTGCATAAAACCAATATGTCTAGCGCCAATTTTATCAATGTTGATTATATCGCGGAGCCGCTTTATTGGTGGGAGGCGGTGGGGTCTACTTTGCCTCTATAAGATTGCCAGTTTTTTATATCGGTGATACGATGGTATAACCATTAACCAAAAATATTAACAATTTAATTTATTTATATGTGTTGTGAAAATCACAGCGGGGGGTATGCGCCTTTGGTAGGCGGAAAATTGCCGGAGTTTAAATTAAAAGCTCTGGTGGATAATAAATTTGTGGACGTTTCGTCCGCGGATTATAAAGGCAAATGGCTGGTGTTATTTTTTTATCCGGCGGATTTTACTTTTGTCTGTCCCACGGAATTATCGGAATTAGCCGACTTATATCCGGAATTTAAAAAATTGGACGCCGAAGTATTAAGCGTTAGCACGGATACGGAATTTACCCACAAAGCATGGCACGACAGCTCGCCGTCTATTAAAAAAATTCAATTTCCAATGGTGGCCGACCCCACCGGGAATTTATGCGCCGAGCTGGGTGTTTATCTGCCGGAGGCGGGTTTGTCTTTGCGCGGAAGTTTTATTGTTGATCCGGACGGTGTAATAAAAGCTTACGAAGTGCATGATAATTCCATTGGCCGCAGCGCCGCCGAATTACTGCGTAAATTACAGGCCGCCAAATTTGTGCGCGAGCATGGCGGAGAAGTTTGTCCGGCTAATTGGCGTCCTGGCAACAGCACTTTAAAACCCGGGATTGATATTGTGGGCAAGCTATAAACCGGATTATGCGTTTGTATGAAGTTAACTTTTTTAGGCACCAACGGCTGGTTTGATTCGCCAACTGGCAACACGCCAAGCGCTGTTTTGGAAACGGAAAAATACTATATTATTTTTGACGCCGGTTTTGGTTTGGCCAAAGCCGATCAATGTATCAAAACTAATAAACCGATATTTTTGTTTCTTTCTCATTTCCATATAGATCATATTTGCGGTTTGCATGTTTTGCCAAAGTTTCATTTTAAACAGCCACTCACGATTTTTGGCAGTCGGGACTTAAAAAAAGTTTTTAAAACTTTTGTTAATCGCCCTTATGCGGCCTCGCTGGATTATTTGGATTACAAAGTTAATCTCGTGCCGCTCAAAGAAGGCAAGTATGCCAAACCGTTTGAGTTTAGCTGTAAAAAATTGCAACACCATGATTTGGCATTTGGTTATCGTCTGCATTTAGATGGAAAGGTGGTGGTTTATTCTTCGGATACAGCTATGTGTGAAAATGATTTTTTGCTGGCGCAAGACGCGGATTTGCTGATTCATGAATGCGCGTTTATGCCAGGTGAAACCGGTACTTGGGGACATTCTAATCCGGAAGAAGTGGCCACGCTGGCGGCGAAAGCCAAAGTAAAAAAGCTGGTCTTAACTCATTTTGGAGCGGCGCGATATAGTAGTTTGGATATTAGAAAAAACGCCGAATCCGTGGCCAGAAAAATTTTTCCCAATACCATAGCCGCTGTCGACGGTATGGTGCTAGAGATATAATTTTTAAATCTGAAATTTTAAATCATAAATTTAAAATTATTATGTCTGATCCATTTGCCGGCGCGCTGAAACAGCTGGAAAAAATAAAAAAAATAGTTAATTTGGAGGAAAATATTTACGAGCAGTTAAAATCGCCGCAAAAATTTTTGGCCGTGTCTATTCCGATAAAAATGGACAATGGGAAAATAAAAGTTTTTCAAGGGTATCGCTCGCAATTCAACGACGCCCGCGGGCCGTTTAAAGGCGGAATACGTTTTCACCCGCAAGTAAACGAATCCGAAGTCAAAGCCCTAAGCATGTGGATGGCTTTAAAAACCGCTGTGGTAAATATTCCTTTGGGTGGAGGAAAGGGCGGAGTCATTGTTAATCCCAAAGAATTATCCGCAGGCGAATTGGAAAGATTGTCGCGCGGATATATAGATGCTATTTGGCAATTTATCGGTCCGAATATCGACGTGCCGGCGCCGGATGTGTATACTGATCCCAAAATTATGGGTTGGATGATGGATGAATACGAAAAACTAGTCGGTCAGCACGCGCCCGGAGTGATTACCGGCAAACCGCTGTCTATTGGCGGATCTAAAGCCCGCGGTTATTCCACGGCGCAGGGCGGATTTTATGTTTTACGCGAAGCAATAAAAAAACTTGGATTAAAAAATAGCAAAGCGGCCATTCAGGGTTTTGGAAATGCCGGCGCTTCTATGGCAAAAATTTTGGTTGAAAATGATTATAAGGTCGTGGCAGTCAGCGATTCCAAAGGCGGAATTGCCAATGCCAAAGGTTTGGATGTGGAAAAATTAATGGCGCATAAAGAAAAAACCAACACAGTGGTAAATTTCGTTGACGCGAAAAATATTGAAGACGCTATTTTGGAGCAAGAAACGGATATTTTAGTTTTGGCGGCTTTGGAAAATAGCGTGACCGCGGAAAACGCCGGCCAGATCAAAGCGCATTTGATAATAGAGTTGGCCAATGGGCCGATAACTTTGGATGCGGATGAAATTTTGTCTGCCGCCAATGTTACTGTTGTGCCGGATATTTTGGCTAATGCCGGAGGCGTGGCTGTAAGTTATTTTGAACAAGTCCAGAATGCCTATGGTTATTATTGGGAAGAAGACGAGGTTTTGCAAAAATTGGAAAAATTAATGGTAGTTTCTTTTAATGAAGTTTGGGAAAGAAAAGAAAAATACAAAAGCGATATGCGCATGGGCGCGTACGCTTTGGCCGTGGAGCGCGTGGCCCAGGCCATGAAGGATAGGGGGCGGGTTTGAAACTAGAAATTGGAAATTGGCTGAACTTTGTGATACTATCAATAGAGTATGCTAAATGAAATTTGGTTTGATTATCTTTATCGGCCGTTATTTAACGCCTTGATTTGGATTTACATGAATATTGCTGAAAAGAATTTGGGCTGGGCTGTGGTTTGGCTCACGGTTTTTTTGCGTCTGGTTTTACTGCCATTAACCATTATTTCCGAACGCGACGCTTTGCGCCAGAAAAATGTGGAAGAAGAAGCCGAACACGCCGTAAAAGCTTTCAAAAATGACAGGGTGGCGCAAAAAGAAGAAATTCGCAGGATAATGAGAAAGAACCATGTTTCACCTTGGGCAAAAGTTATGGCTTTAGGACTACAGCTTTTGGTTTTAGTTCTTTTGTATCAGGTATTTGTGCGCGGCATTACCGGTGAAAAAGTCGTCAAGCTTTTGTACTCCGGCATTGGTTTTCCGGGAAAAATCAATATTGATTTTTACGGGTTTAATATTGGCAATCGCCGTGACACTCTTTGGGCCGGAATTGCGGCTTTATATTTGTTTTTTTCCATCTACTTAAGCGGCAAGAAAGAACAGAAAAAAGGCGCGCCACGCACCGCTTTTTTGTTTATTTTCCCATTGTTTACCTTTGTTATTTTATGGTTTTTGCCAATGGTGAAATCTCTCTTTATTTTGACAACTATGATATTTTCTGATACAATCACTTTGATTAGAAAGCTGATTTTTCCGGAAAAAGAACCGGAATTGGCCAAGATTATTAAAAAATAAATATATGTCCGGAGATTCTCTAGATAAATTAATGTATTCGTTTGTCATGGACGATGTGCTCAAGGGGCTTTTTATAAACGTGCCACCCGGCTATGTGGCTTGTGTTTACGATTTAGGCAGGGGAGTGTTGAAAAAAGTTTTAACCCCGGGTTTGCACCTAAAAATTCCTTTTTGGCAAAAAGCAAAATTATTTAACACGCAAACTTTGGAATACAGCATTTCCCGCCAATTTAATCTGGAAAATGAAAAAGCGCTAGGCGATATTCCTATTGCCGCGGGTACCAAAGACGGCCAGCGCGTAGGCGTGGAAGGCACGATTTTATTGCGATTAGACGTGCATCAGGTGCCATCCATTTGGCAGACAATTGGTGAAGATTTTGTGGCCAAAATTGTCCGTCCCACCATTCGCAGCCGCGTGCGCATGGTGTTTAGCAAATTTGATTATCAAGACATAATTACAATCAAAAGAGACGCGGTGGAAATGGAATTAAAAAATGAACTGGAAAGAATATTCTACGCGCGTGGAATTTATGTGGAAAATGTTCTGTTAAGCGAAATTGCAAAAATTTAAAGTTCAAATCCCAAAGTCCCCATGTCGGGGATTTTGTGTTTTAGCGCAAAACAAGGAGGATGCCGATGTGGAAAATGGTGAGATGGGTTTTGGAGAGGTTTGGCCTGATAAAAATGAAGGATAAGTATGTGGTGGTAAATGGCGTAAAGTGCAGGGTAGTGGCCGAACCCTACCCGCCGCCAAAAGGCAAATAACCGATCGTTTTGGCTTGTCCAAGCGGTCGGTTTTGTGTGTATAAGTGGCATCTTGACGTGGTTTTTAGGTTATGGTATATTATCACTCGTAATGAGGGAGTGATAACATTTTGTCATTCTGAGCAAAGCGAAGAATCTCTGTCTCAATCGTTAAACGGACAGAGATCCTTCGTTGCACTCAGGATGACAATTGAAAATTTGTTATGGACAACCGTAAAGAAAAAATCTTAAATCTGGTGATAGAAAGTTATATTGCCAACGCTGAACCGGTGGGTTCTAAATTTTTGGTTGCCAACGCGGATTTGGATATTAGCGAAGCCACGGTGCGCAATGAATTACGCGCTTTAGAAGAGGAAGGTTATTTGTCTCATCCGCACACATCGGCCGGCCGCATCCCTACGGAAAAAGGATACCGCCATTATATCAAGAGTCTTAATTTAGCCGGCAGTAAAATTTCTAAAAGCGACAGCAAAATTTTATCAAATTCTTTGGTCAAAGACAGAAATCATGAATTAACGTTAAAAAATCTGGCCAAGACAATGGTGGAGTTATCGGACGAAACTGTCATTATAGCTTTTTCTCCGGAAAAGGTATATTATACCGGCCTGGCAAATTTGTTTCACAAGCCGGAATTTGACGAATTAAGTTTGGTGGCGGACATTTCCGAAATTTTTGATAATTGCGAAGATTCTTTGGAAGGTTTTTTTGAAAAAGTTGAAGATAGTCCCAAATATTTTTTTGGCGACGAGCATCCTTTTGGAGAAATGATCAGCGTGTTGTCTATGCGGTTTGGCAAAGAAGGATTGGTGGCTATTTTGGGGCCGCAAAGAATGGATTATAAGTATAATTTTGGTCTGATGAAAAAATTGCTGGAATTAATTTAAAAAACCCCACCCCTTGCCCCTCCCCTTATAGGGGAGGGAGACCACGAAGTCAGGGTGTTCAATCAATTCCCGCCCCTATAAGGGGAGGGACAGAGGGAGGGGTTTTGTGAAGGACTTTAATAAAAAATGTTATAAAAATTATGACAGATGAAATAAAAAAATCCGCGCGTGAACAAGTTTTCCCGGAGCCAACCGTCGGTCCGATTATTTATAATGATAAAAACGAAATTTTGCTGATTCGTAGTCCCAAGTGGGGGGAGATGTGGCATATTCCGGGCGGGCATGTGGAGTTGGGCGAGACGAGCGAAGAAGCTCTGAAAAGGGAAATAATGGAAGAAACCGGTTTGGAAATAGATCAAATAGAATTTATTGGTTGGCAGGACGCAGTCTATCCAAAATCTTTTCATAAAAAAAGACATTTTGTGTTCTTGGATTTCTGCGCTCGGATGAGTGGCGGCACAGTTACTAAAAGCGACGAAATGTCCGAGTATGTTTGGGTTAAGCCGGAAGAAGCTTTGGAAAAATATAAAATAGACGAGTTTACTATAAAAACAATTGAATATTATATTGCGCATTTAAAACGCAAGGAAGCCGATAAGCAATGCGAAGAGTATAAGTTTGGCTGGCAACGAGCCGTGGCTGATTATCAAAATTTGCAAAAAGAAACAGCCGCGCGCCGCGTTGAATTTGCGCAAATGAGCGAACGGCAAATTTTGGAAGAATTTATTCCGGTGTATGATCATTTTAAGCTGGCTTTCAGACTTCAGACTTCAGACTATAGCCCGGAACAGAAAAAGTGGGTAGAAGGAATCGGTTATATAATGAAACAGTTTGGCGAGATTTTGAAAGCGCATAATGTTGAAGAAATAAAAACGATTGGTGAAAAGTTTGATCCGCGGTTGCACGAAGCAGCCGGCGCCTGTGAACTAGCCCTAAACCGAGATGACTCTGGTTCAGGGCGGATTCAGGGTGACAACAAAACAGATATTATTGTTGAAGAGGTTGAAGGTGGATATAAAATGGGCGACAAAGTAATCAAACCGGCAAGAGTAATTATTTCTAAATAATATGATACCAGAAAAAGGTGACGAAGAATTTTATGGGCAAGCGGTTGAAAAAAAGCCGAAAAATGCGGGCATAGAATTATCGATTATGTCCCCGTTATTTTCAATTGATAAAACAAGTAGTCCCGCAGAATACGGCAAGGTTGTATTGGAGGCGGAACAAATGGCGCAAAATTACGATTTGGCGCAGATGGTTCTGGAACGTAAAATACACCTTACAGTATTGGACCAGCTTTACAGTGAATATGAAAACCATGGCCGGTCCGCTCCTCAAAATATAAAGGAAAAGGTTAAAGCGGCACTTTTAGAGTTAAGCAGGTAAACAAAATCTTCAATTTTAATAATAACTAAAAAATTATATGTCAAAAGTATTAGGAATCGACCTCGGCACCACCAACTCCTGCATGTCCGTAATAGAAGGCGGACAGCCGAAGGTGTTGGAAAACAAAGAAGGCGGGCGCACCACGCCGTCTATGGTCGCAATGTCAAAATCAGGCGAACGATTGGTGGGTCAGCTGGCCAAACGGCAGGGCGTAACCAATCCGGGCAATACATTGTATTCTATCAAACGGCTTATCGGTCGCCGCTGGAATGACGCGGAAGTTCAGCGCGACTTAAAACTCATGCCTTACAAAATCGTCAAAGCTGGCGATGGCATAAAAGTGGCAATGGGCGATAAAGAATATTCCCCGCAAGAAATTTCGGCTATGATTTTGCAAAAAATGAAAGCCGATGCCGAGGAACGTTTGGGCGAAACAATTACCGAAGCGGTGATTACAGTGCCGGCTTATTTTGATGATTCCCAGCGCCAGGCCACCAAAGACGCTGGCGAAATCGCGGGCTTAAAAGTCTTGCGTATTATAAATGAACCGACCGCGGCCGCATTGGCTTATGGTTTTGACAAAAAACAGGATCAAAAAATCGCGGTTTATGATTTGGGCGGCGGCACGTTTGACGTGTCTATTTTGGAAGTCAGCGCCGATTCGGTGCAGGTCTTGTCCACCAACGGCGATACGCATTTAGGCGGCGATGATTTTGACCAAGTAATTATTCAATGGATTATAGATGAATTTAAAAAAGAAAATGGCATTGATTTGGGCAAAGATACTCTGCCATTACAACGTATTAAAGAAGCCGCAGAAAAAGCCAAGATAGAACTTTCCACGGCGCAGGAAACCGAAATCAACCAGCCATTTATTACATCTAATGCCGAAGGTCCAAAACATTTGGTGATGAAATTGACACGCGCCAAATTGGAAGAATTGGTGAGCGATTTGGTGGAAAAAACCATGGAACCGGTAAAGAAAGCTTTGGCTGATGCCAAACTTTCGGCCGGGGATTTAAACGAAGTGGTGATGGTCGGCGGTATGACCCGCATGCCGTTGGTATTGCAGGCCGTAGAAAAATTCTTTGGCAAAAAACCAAATATCACAGTTAACCCCGACGAGGTAGTGGCGGTTGGCGCGGCGGTGCAAGGCGGCGTTTTGCGCGGAGATGTGAAAGATGTTTTACTTCTTGATGTGACTCCGCTGTCGGTTGGTATTGAAACACTGGGCGGAGTAATGACGAAACTTATTGAACGCAACACAACAGTGCCGACATCCAAGAGCCAGACATTTTCCACCGCGGCCGATAATCAGCCGGCCGTAGAAATAAACGTATTGCAAGGCGAACGTCCGATGGCCACTGACAATAAAACCCTTGGACGGTTTATTTTGGATGGTCTGCCACCGGCGCCGCGCGGCGTACCGCAGGTTGAAGTTACTTTTGACATTGACGCCAATGGTATTTTAAGCGTTAAAGCCAAAGACAAAGCCACCAACAAAGAACAATCAATTCGCATTGAAGCGTCTTCCGGTTTATCCAAAGACGAAATTGAAAAAATGAAAAAAGACGCGGAAGCCCATGCGGATGAAGACAAGAAAAAACAGGAATTGATTGAAACGCGAAATATTGCCGATACAATGGCTTACACCACCGAAAAAATGATGAAGGAAGTGGAAGAAAAAAAGGTAAATGTCAGTGATGAGGAAAAAAATAAAGTGAACGAAGCTCTAAAAGTTTTGAAAGAAGTAAAAGATAAAGATGATGTGGAAGCGATTAAAAAAGCTTCGGAGGAATTGTCTAAAGTCGCCCAAGTTGTTGGCGCTAAAATGTATGAACAGGCAAAAGCCGGAGAAGCCAAGCCGGGCGCGGAAGAGCCAAAAAACGGCGAGTCTGGTGCCGAGGGTCCGATTGAGGGCGAGGTAGTTGATGATAAAAAATAAATATAGGAAAGTTATCTGCTCACTTTGCCAGCGCTATCGTTTTAAGTTGGATGGAAATCCCAACGAATCGTCTCATACTTATTGTCCCAGATGCGCCGCAATGATATATAAAGAAGGCGCCGAACAAAGAGGAAAAAAACTTGCCAAGGAAATAATTGAACGTTTGAAAAGCGGCATAAGAACGGAGCAAGATGAAAAATGGGAAGGCGATGATCTTCTAAAAGACGAGTATCGAGACAAGTATTTAAGTTTTTATCAGGAATTATTAAACGAGATTCAATTAGAAGCTGAAGGATCAATGCGATAATTTTAAATGAATGTCTAAAGACTACTACAAAATTCTTGGCGTGGAAAAAAACGCTTCGCCGGATGAATTAAAAAAAGCGTTCAAGAAATTGGCCATGCAACACCATCCGGACAGACAAGGCGGAGACGAAAAGAAATTCAAAGAAATTAACGAGGCCTATCAGGTGTTGGGCGACGCCGAGAAAAGAAAGCGCTACGATCAATTTGGTTCTGACTTTGAACAGCAGGGCGGTTTTGGCGGTGGCGCGAATTGGGAAGATTTTATGCAACAGGCCAGAGGCGGCGGGTTTAGTGGAAATTTTGGCGGGGTTGATCTGGGCGATATTTTTGGCGAAATGTTTGGTTTCGGCGGCGGCAGACAAAGCAGACGCGAAGCGCGCGGGAATGATATTCAAGTTGACGTACAAATAGATTTTAAAGAAGCGGCTTTTGGCGTGGAGCGGGAAATTTCTTTGCGCAAACAGGAAAAGTGCGATGTTTGTAAAGGCAATGGCGCCGAGCCGGGAAGCGCCGTGGATACTTGCCATACTTGCAAAGGACAAGGCCGGGTGGTACAGATGCAAAGAACTTTTTTGGGCTCAATGCAAACCGTGGCCACTTGCGCCGATTGTAATGGCCGCGGCAAACGCGCCAGCAAAAAATGCAAGCATTGCGGCGGCGACGGTATTTTGGCAAAAACTTCAAATATAAAATTAAAAATTCCAGCCGGCATTGACGACGGACAATCTATCCGTTTAACTGGACACGGCGAGGCCGCGCCGCATGGCGGGCAAAGCGGAGATTTATACGCGCGTGTGCATGCGCATCCGCAAAGAGGTTTCACGCGCGAGGGTTATAATATTTACACCGAAGCGGAAATTAGTTATCCGCAAGCCGTGTTGGGCGACAAAATAGACGTGGAAACTTTGGAAGGAGTTGTAAAATTAGTAATTCCAGAGGGCACGGAATCCGGCCAGATGATTCGTTTGCGCGACAAAGGCGTTCCGCATTTGGAAGGCCGCGGCCGCGGAGATCAGTTTATAAAAATTAAAATCCGCGTGCCGAAAAAATTAAGTCGCGAATCGCGAAAGAAACTGGAAGAGCTGAAAGGGGAGTTATAAAAAAGTCCGGCAAGCAGTTAGTTCCGGGCTTTTTTTTATACTTCAAGCTGTTGATTTGCCCCGCGCGCAATGCTATACTTATTAGTATGTTCAAAAATCCGCGCAAATCCGAGTTTAATGATTTTTATAATACCCATATAGACAAAGTATGCCGCTATGTGTTTTTTCGCGTCAGCGCGAACAAAGAATTGGCTCAGGATTTGGTGTCAGAAATTTTTTTAAAAGCGCTGGAACACTTTGTTGATTATAATAAAAATATAAGCAAGTCGGCATGGATAATGACTATTGCCAAAAATCACTTGGCCAATTATTGGCGCGATAAAAAACCCACCGAGCCGATGCCAGAAGATGAGGATGATTTTATTGACGCATTTTGGCTAAAATCAGCCATAAATGCGTTTAAAAAAGAAGAAAATAAAAGAAAACTAGCCGAGCTTATCGCAAAATTAAATTCGGAAGACAGGGAAATTGTAACCTTTCACTATGTTTTAGGGTATAATTATGCAGAGATAGCCGCTATGAAAAGTATGACCGAAACAGCGGTAAAAGTGGCGGCGCATCGAGCTATTAAAAAACTTAATAAAGTGTCATTGCGAGGAGAGTAGCGACGAAGCAATCCTCAAATTTATGGGATCGCCGCGGCCTAAAGGCCTCGCGATGACAAAACAACACGGTATGTCTTTGAAAAATCGCTACAATTTATGGAAATTAAAACAAAATTTTGCCCCAAGCAAGATTTTTAAGGATGGCCTTTGGCGCGATTTAAACAGCGCTTGGAACTCGCGGTATGGCCGACCGACATGGCTACAAATCGGACTTTTACACAAAGGCGCAGCTTTTGCGGTGGTAACTCTGCTTTTAATCGGCAGTACCGGCGCGTATGCTTATGTTAGTCCGGAAGTGACCGAAGGCACGGTTTTTTACCCGATTAAGCAAGTCGTGGAAAGCGTAGAAGAGGTTGTTAAAATTACTCCCGAAGCCAAAGCCAAATTTTATTTAAAACAAATTAAACGCCGGGAAGCGGAAAAAGCCGGATTGGTTAGAAAAAATTTGGCGCAAGCCGGCGCTAAAGCTAATGTTAAAGCCAAAGTGGAAACGAAAGACTTCATTGATGAAGTAAGAATAGAAAAAACCGAAAAGTCCATAGAGCGCGCAGAGGATCATTTGGAGAGAATTGAAAAAATCGTAGAAAAAATCGGTTCAAAAGATAAGAAGTTGCGGGAAGAGGTAAAAAACCGTTTGGAAATACGCTTAGAAAAACGCCAGAAACAATCTGAGAAGAAAGCGGAAAAACAAAAAGAGAGAATGGAAAAATTAGAAACACTAAAAACAAAAGGTCGGGAAACACAAAAATATTAATTTAATAAAATATCTATTCTATGATGAAAAAAATAGCTGTATTATCTTTAATCGCGATGTTATCTTTGGTGTCTTTCGCGCCGGCTTTGGCCCGCAATGACGAAAATGGCGGCAAGGGCAAAGAAATGTCTGAATTAAAAAAAGAAACGAAAAAAGAAAAGAAAGAAGACAAAAATGAAATGGAAAAACACTTAAGATTCGCGCCAAAATCTTTAAGCCTGGCCGGAAAATTGGTTAGTATTAACACTGCCGCTTCCACCACTGAAATTACCATAACGGTAAATAAAGCGTGGCCGGCCAAACCAAAGAGGATGTCGGCTTCTTCCACCGTTGTGTATCCGGAAGTTGGCAAGGATTTGGTAATCAAAGTGCCAAAAAAAGCTATGCTTATCCGCGCTTATGGCGCTAAAATGAAAGTTTCTGAAATGAGCGTTGGCGATGATTTGCGCATTACCGCCAGGTTTAACAAAGATGGTTTAGTTGAGGCGCGCGTGATTCGCGACATGTCTTTGCATATATTACTCAATCAAAAAGGCGCAGTGGAAAGCATTGACGCAGCCGGTTTGTCATTTGTCTTGAAACAGGAAAAAAGAACCTTAACCATAAAGACCGACGCTAAAACCAAATTCCATCTGCGCGGCAGTACCTCTACTTCTTTCGCCGATTTGAAGGTGGGGGACAAGGTAATGGTGAAAGGCATACTAAATACCAATCTTAAAGTGGTATACGCCAACGCGGTAACTATTCAAATACCAAAGGTGATGCCAGTCCCAGTTCCTGTTCCGGTCCCTGCCACATCCACCACTTCCACTTAAAAAAAATAGCATACTTAAACAAAAATCATCCCGACTTAGTCGGGATGATTTTTGTTTTTACGCGTAATTTTTTTATCTTCGTTCATCCAATATTTTATTCACCCATTTATCCGCTTCTTTATTTTTTTCCCGCGGGATATGTTTGAAAATAACCTTTTTAAATCCGCTGGCCAAATTAAACGCCTGTATAAAAAGTTTTTGCAAAGTTGGTTCTTTTACTTTGTATTGCCGGTTCATTTGCCTGACAACCAATTCGCTGTCTAACAAACATTCCATTTCGGTAGCGCCAAGCTCTTTAGATTTTTTTAAACCCGAAATCATTGCCGAGTATTCGGCGTAGTTATTGGTTTGTTCGCCCAAGTACTCGCCATATGTGGCCATGGTTTGGCCGGCCGCGTTGTAAATCACCACGCCGGTAGCCGCCGGACCAGGATTGCCGCGCGCGCCGCCGTCGGTGTAGATAGTTAGTTTCATACACACAGATTACGCAGATTTTGACAGGATTTAAACGGATTATAATCTGCGTAATCCATTTGTAATCTGTCTAAATCTGTGTTTAATAATTTAATTTCCAAATTCCCGCCTTATTCTCATCTTGGTTTATAAAATATAAAATTTTATTTTCCGTGTCCACAGCTATGTTTTTTATTTTTTCGTTTAGCAGATCGTGGCTTACCAAATAATAGGGGAATGAAGCGGCGGTTTTATCTGCCCAAGCCAAAGCCAAAGTATTGTATTTATCCAGTGGCGCGATTTCTTGCAGATGCTCGCCTGATCGGTTGAGCAGGTACGGTTCTTCATTGGCGCTATAAGTCCAAAGCTCCCATAACGACCACAACAGCCACCAATCATTGTATTTTGAAATTAGAAATTTTTCCGTCGCAAGACGGTGTTTGTTTGTTTCGGTCAAGAGCATCATTTCCGATTTTTTATTGTTTTTTAACAAGACCACGCCTTTGCGCGCCTCTAAAATTTGCCATCCTTCTTTTTCTATTTGTCCAGTTGCCAAGTTTATGTTGGTGGAATTTAGATTGTTAAAATAAGAATTAAAACCAAGAGTGTCTTTGGTAATTTGATATTGTTTGGTGGTGCTGTCTGTTTGGATGGTCCATAATTGTCCATTTTCCATGCGCCAATCCAAGTATTTATTTTTGATCATCAGCTGATGTTTGTCGGTAATTGGGGAATACAAAAAAATATTTTGTTCCGTGGAATAGTATAGTTGTGGTTCCGCGGAGTTTTCCCATTGGAATTTTTTTATGGCCGAATTATTTTTGGTTAGGTTAATTTGTTTTAACGGATTATTCGCGTCTACGATTATCAGGCGCGCATGCGGAGAAGCCAAATCCGAAATGACAGCGTAGTTATTTTTTTCAGCCCAATTTATGGCAACTGGTTCGACGTTGCTTAAACCAAACAGAGCCGTTGATTTTTTGCCGTTATTATCCCAAAGTAAAATCTCATTTCCATTGTTTTTTTCTTTTTGATAAATTATAAATCGTCCGTCATAAGAAAGCGACATGGTTTTTACTTTTTCATTTAACAAAATTTGCGGCTTATTTTTTTTAATCAAAGTTATTTCTTTTATGTAGTTTGTTTGTTTGTTTTTTACTTCTATTTCTTTGAGCCAATCAAAATATCCGGCGGCGATGATGCGCAAATTATATTTGGCCGGCGCGATGTTGTTTAACCGAATAGGCATTTTATCTTGCAATTTTATGCCGTTTAAATACACGATGGCATTTTTTGGTTCTATGTCTATGCTGATGGCGCCGGTTTCTTTGAGTAAGCCGTTTTGCCAGTCATAGCGATAGCCGGCCGTGTACATTATAATAATCGGTGAAATTACAAAAAAAGCCGTGATAAAAAAAAATAGCATAGCAACACGGATGGGGCGGGTAAATTTTGTGCCGGGATACTCCATACGAAATCTAAAGTCCAAAGTCCAAAGTCCAAAGTCTAAAGTCCGATTTTGACTTCCGGCTGGTTTTATAATATACTTAATACTAACTAAAAAATGTGGAATAGTCAAAGGTATGCCTTATTTGGTGATAAATGGAGGAAAAAAACTGCATGGAGAAATTGTCAATCAACCGGCCAAAAATTCGGCCGTGGCTCTTTTGTGCGCTTCAATAATGGTGCGCGGAAAAATCGTGTTATCAAATGTGCCGCAGATAGAAGAAGTAAATCGCATTTTGGAATTGCTGGCAAGCTTGGGAGTAAAAATACAAAAATTATCTCCGTCAAAAATCGGTTTGGACGCGAGCGGTGATTTGGACTTAAGCCACATAGATAAACACGCTTCGGAAGCGACCCGTTCTTCACTGTTGCTTTTGGGCGCGTTGGCTTCTCGGCCGGGCAGTTACAAATTATTCAAATCCGGCGGGTGCCGTTTGGGCGAACGCACGGTGCGGCCGCATTTATACGCTTTGGAAAATTTTGGCGTGCAGGTTGTATCCAAACAAAAATTTTACGAAGTGACAAACAACCGTTTAAAGTCGGCTGTGGTGGTGATGTATGAATCCGGAGACACGCCCACGGAAAACGCAATTATGGCCGCTGTTTTATCTCCGGGAAAAAGCATTATCCGCATGGCTTCGGCAAATTATATGGCGCAAGACTTGTGTTATTTTTTACAAAAAGCCGGCGCCAAAATAAACGGCATCGGCACTACCACCCTAACAATAGAGGGAGTAAAAACATTAAAACCAGTGGTTGATTATTCCATTATGCCGGATCCGATTGTGGCCATGACTTTTTTGGCCGCGGCCATTGTCACAAAATCTCATATCACTGTAAAAAATTGCCCATTGGATTTTTTGGATTTGGAATTATGCAAATTAGAGAAAATGGGTCAAAAATTACAAGTGAAGAACGAGAGAAAGTTTTCCGGCGGGCATTTTCGCATGGCTGACATAGAAGTTTGGCCGTCTAAACTGCGCGCTTTGCCGGATAAAATTTATGGGCGTCCTTTTCCCGGGTTGAACATAGACAACTTGCCATTGTTTGTGCCTATTTTGGCCACAGCCAAAGGCCGCACGCTGGTGCACGACTGGGCCTATGAAAATCGCGCGGTTTATTTTTTGGAATTGCAAAAACTGGGCGCTAATATCATCTTGCTTGATTTGCATCGCGCCTGGGTGGAAGGCCCGACCGCATTTAAAGCCAACGAAGTTGTTTGTCCGCCAGCTTTGCGTCCGGCCGTGAACGTGCTTATCGGCATGCTGGCCGCAAAAGGCAAATCTATTTTGCGCAATACATATACGATAGATCGCGGTTATGAAAATTTATATGAAACGTTGAATAAAGCCGGCGCGGATATAATCGTAAAGAACGATTAATTATTATTTATTAAATATTAAAATTTGTGATTATGGTTAATTCCCCAATAAAAATCAGGGCGAAAAAATACGTTGGGATTTATTTAGCCATAATTTTATTTATTATTTCTTTTGGTTTGGGCGCGCTCGTTGGCCGGGCTTGGCATGTAAGAAAACAAATTACGAATGAAAACGGAGACGTGCAAATCGCTAAAGTTCTTAGTTTAAATCGCGCCACTAACCGCGCCGGCGTGGAGTTTAACCAGTTTTGGGAAGTTTGGGATAAAATAAAAGCCAAATATGTAAAACAACCTGTCAAAGACGTGGATATGTTTTATGGCGCTATGCAGGGTTTGGTTATGGCGTTGGGCGATCCATATTCGCTTTATTTGCCGCCGCAAGCGGCCGAAGATTTTGCTAAAGATTTGTCAGGAGAGCTTGAAGGAATAGGCGCGGAGATTGGCGTCAAAGACAACCAGCTGGTGGTGGTGGCGCCCTTGCCGGATTCACCGGCGGAAAAAGCCGGTCTGCGGCCGGGAGATAAAATTTTGTATATAGATAAAGAAAGCACTTTTGGGCTGGATGTTGTTGCCGCGGTCGGTAAAATCCGCGGTCAGGCCGGCACCAAAGTCATACTTACTATCACGCGCAATGGTTTGACCAAAAGCATGGAAGTGGAAATTACCAGAGCAAAAATAAATGTGCCGTCAATTTTGTTTTCCATAAAACCAAACAATATCGCGTATCTGCGCGTGATGCAGTTTAATGACGCCACCACCGGACAGTTTGCTAAATACATAAAACAAATGCGCTCCAAAAAAGTCAGCGGCATGATTTTGGATTTGCGCAATAATCCGGGCGGTTATTTGGATTCGGCCGTGGAAATGGCCAGTGAATGGATTGAGCAAGGCGTGGTGGTAAGCGAAAAAGGCGTTGACGGATTAAGCAACAATCATTCTACAGTTGGCCGGCACGCATTGGCCGAAATGCGGACTGTTGTGCTAATTAATAAAGGATCTGCTTCAGCTTCGGAAATTGTGGCTGGCGCTTTACAAGATAATAAAAAAGCGATTTTAATCGGCGAGAAAACTTTTGGCAAGGGTTCGGTGCAGGACTTTGAAACTTTTCCGGACGGTTCGGCATTAAAATTAACTGTGGCCGAATGGTTTACTCCACAAGGCCGAAACATAAATAAAGAAGGCGTGGCGCCGGATATAGAAATTAAAGAAGACTGGGAAAAAGAAAAAATCGGCGAAGATATTGTTTTAGAAAAAGCTTTGGAATTATTTTCTTCCTCCACTTTTAAGTGGTAAAATAAACGCCTCGCGGATGCGAGGCGAAATTGGCCGTGGCGGTTTTAGCGCTGTTTTTGCTCCAACAGGAGAAACGCGATTATTGGGTTTTGCCTGAGTTCGGCGGCGTTCCAATGCTGCGCAAGAAGCCACTTTTTTTCCTCTGGTTCTAATTCCTCAACAAGATATTCTGCTTGAAGGTGGTGTTCCGACCAGACTTCCAATGGAAGCTCAAGCAGATATTTTAGGAAAAGCTTACTATATTGCGTGCTACGAAATAAATGTAACATTTTTCGCAAATCCGCATGTTCCGCATCTTCAATCATCTTTTTGATGAGCGAAGGATTCATCTCCACTTTTTCCAACAAGATGTTCGTAGCATCCTTGGAATCCATAAGTTTTTTCACATTCATTCTCTTCTTCTTGCCCACGCCTGCCCCCTTTCTTGGGTAAAGAACAGATATTAAAATTAATCTTACCACAAAAACAGAATAAGTCAATACTTTCTGCTTGCAGTGTACCGAGCCGCGTGCGCGGCTCTGGTACACTGTGGATTAAATTTTTTCTTCCCAGCGGCGGTCGGTTTCCACTTCTAATTGAAGAAATACTTTTTTGTTAAGCGCGGCTTCCAATTCTTTGCGCGCCGCAATGCCAATTTCTTTTATTGATCGGCCTCCGGCGCCGATAATCATTTTTTTATAGCGGCTGTCATAGGTATAAACGACGGCGTTAATTACAAATAGGTCCGGCTTGTCTTCTATGTCCGTCACTTCAACGTGGGTGGTGTATGGAACTTCCTGGCGAAGAGCTTTGAAGATTTTTTCCCGTATTAGTTCCGCTACCCAGAATTTTTTGTCCAAATTTGTAAGTTGGGCGGGCGGGTATGTTGGTTCGCCCTCTGGCAGAAGCTCAAAAACTTTGTCCCGCAGTGGCTGTACGTCTCTATTTTGTTCAGCTGATAATTCAAAGACAGCGGTAAATTGATCGCTAAGTGCTTTATAGTCGTCTAAATATTTTTTTTCTTTTGTTGGCAGATCGGATTTATTGATAACCAGCAATTTCGGTATTTCCAAATTTCTTATCATTGATAAAGTGGAGCGCTCTTCGGCGCCTATTGATTTAGTCGGGTCAGCCACATAAATAATTATGTTAATGGCTTGCAGGGCCTCGCGCGCGCGCTGAATTAATTTTCCCGATAGCGGGTTGCCTTTATCTTTAAAAACTCCCGGAGTATCCACGAACACTGCTTGCCCTTGCGCTGTGTTTAACACTCCGTGTATAATGTTTCTGGTAGTTTGCGGCTTATCGGTGACCGCGGCGATTTTGGTGCCGACCAGCGTGTTCAGTAAAGCAGACTTACCCACATTGGATCGTCCTACCAAAGTTATAAAACCGGACTTAAGCATATTGGTTGTTTTTTTGCAAAAATTACAGTAGTATTCTATACTAAAAGAGTGAATTAATCAAGTTGGCGATATTATCGGGTATGAAAGTAATCCTTATTCAAAACGCGCCCGGACTGGGCAAAATAGATGAAATAAAAGAGGTAAGCGACGGTTACGCGCGTAATTTTTTGTTTGCTAAAAATTTGGCTGTGCCGGCTACGCCCAGAATGCTGGCGGATTTGGAGGGGCGTAAGCATAAAAAAGTTAAAGAAAACGAACAGGAACTTAATCAACAGCAAATAATGGCCGGTAAATTAGACGGTTTGGAAGTGGAATTAAAAGCAAACGCAGAAAAGAATGGCGCCCTGTACGCGGCGGTCGGCCCGCAAAAAGTAGCCGAAGCTTTGGCTAAGTTGGGTTTTAAAATAAGCAAAGATCAAATTATAATGACTCCAGCCAAGGCAGAGGGCGAGCATAAAGCCAAAATAAAATTTAAGCACGGGCTGGAAGCGAATATAGTTGTTATTGTTTCAAAAATTTAATTATGATAAAAACAAAGTACATTTTCGTCATCGGCGGAGTTTTAAGCGGTGTCGGCAAGGGCGTTACCGCCGCTTCTATCGGGCGGATTTTTAAAAATCGCGGCTTTAAGGTTTCGGCCATAAAAATTGACCCCTACATAAATATTGACGCCGGCACAATGAATCCGGTGGAACACGGCGAAGTGTTTGTTACCGAAGACGGTGATGAAACAGATCAGGATTTGGGAAATTACGAAAGATTTTTGGAAACAAATATTTATTCTTATAATTACATGACCACAGGCAGAGTCTATATGAGCGTGATTGAAAAAGAACGCAGTATGCAATATAAAGGACGCTGTGTGCAGGTGGTGCCGCATATTCCAATGGAAGTGGTGGCGCGCATAAAATACGCCGCCAAAAAAAATAAAGCCGAATTAATGGTGGTGGAAATAGGCGGGACTGTGGGCGAATACGAAAATATTTTATTTTTGGAGGCCGCGCGCATGATGAAATTGGATAATCCGGATGACATTGCTTTTGTACTGGTCAGCTATATGCCGGTGCCAAGCCATTTGGGAGAAATGAAAACTAAACCAACCCAGCACGCGGCGCGCACCTTGAACAATTCTGGTATTCAAGCGGATTTTATCGTAGCCAGAGGCCAAGAAGCGTTGGACAAACCAAGGCGAGAAAAGTTGGCGTTTTTTTGTTGGCTGAGGTCGCCGGATGATGTGATTGCCGCGCCGGACGTGCCAAGTATTTATGAAATTCCGGGCGTGTTAGAAAAACAAAAATTTGCCAGCTTGCTCATGAAAAAGTTAAAAATAAAATCACGGCCTTTGATTGACAGGCGCTGGGATAATTTTGTGGCGCGCATGAATAAAGCCAGCCGGTCGCTAAAAATCGCCGTGGTGGGCAAGTATTTCGCCACCGGCAAATATACTTTGGCCGATTCGTATATTTCCGTCATTAACGCCGTCAAGCATGCCTGCTGGCATAACGACACTAATCCGGAACTGGTTTGGTTTGATTCCGAAGATTTTGAAAAAGATCCGGCAAAAGTAAAAGAACTAAAAAATTATGATGCCTTAATCGTGCCGGGTGGTTTTGGAACCAGAGGCATAGAAGGAATTATCCAAGCCATCCAATTCGCTCGAGAAAACAATATACCGTATCTTGGGCTGTGTTATGGCATGCAGTTGGCCACAGTGGAATTCGCGCGCAATGTTTTGGGTTATTCTGACGCGCATACCGTGGAATGCGATCCAAACAGCAAACACTTAATCATCAACGTTAATCCCACGCAAGCCGATAATATAAAAAATGAGCGTTATGGCGGCACTATGCGTTTAGGCGCCTATGACTGCGTTTTGAAAGAAAATAGTCTGGCGCGCCAGCTTTATGGCGTAAAAAAAATCAGCGAACGCCATCGCCATCGATATGAATTTGATAATAAATACCGGGAAGCGATGGAAAAAAAGGGCATGATGATGACTGGAATAAATCCGCGCTCAAATTTGGTGGAAATAATAGAATTAAAAACACACCCATTTTTTGTGGGCGTGCAATTTCATCCCGAATTTAAATCCAGATTTTTACAGCCGCATCCGCTTTTTGTGGGGCTAATCAAAGCAGCTTTAAAGATTAAGAAAAACAGCTAAATTACTTCTGTTATTTTTTACCTTCCCGCCAAACGCAGCACGGTATTAATTGTGCGCAAAATAATGGATAAATCCAGAGTCAGGCCTCGGTTTTTAATATAAAATAAATCATATTCCAGTTTGCGCAGGTTTTCTTCAATGGTGCCGTAGTAGGAATTATGGATTTGCGCCCAGCCGGTTAAGCCTGGTTTAATTAAATGCCTTAAAGAATAGTAGGGCATTTTTTTGGTTAGCTGGGATACAAATTCCGGGCGTTCTGGCCTGGGGCCGATAACGGACATTTCACCTTTTAAAATATTTATAAATTGTGGAATTTCGTCCAAGCGTGTCAGGCGCAAAATTTTCCCAATGGCCGTAATGCGGGCGTCTTTATCGGCCGCGAACTGCGGCCCGCCAGTTTCGGCGCTGCCGTCGGCCGAGAGCGATTTCATGGTGCGGTATTTATAAACTTTAAAAATCTGGCCTTGTCGCCCCACGCGATTTTGAGAAAAAAATATTTTTCCGCGGGAATTTAATTTTATAGCCAGCGCCACCAGCGGAAAAGTCGCCGCAAAAAATACGCCCAAAATAACCGCCAAAACATAATCCGTTAAAATGCGGAAACGGTCATAAATTTTTTTCTCTTGTTCGCGCAAGTTGGCCACAAACCAGCCCTCGGAAAAAGTAAAAGGCGGAATGCGGTGCATGACTGACTCGTAAAAATCTGCCAGACTGACAATGCTGACTTGGTGGAATAAGCTTTGGTACAACTCTTTCATTAAATTTTCATTGGCAATCATGTGCGGCGCCAGCACAATAATGTTGGCGTGAGCCAAAGCGAGCGGGGAAGATTCGTTTTTATCTACCACCTCCAGCACGGAATATCCCAGCTGGGGTTCGTTTTGAATGGTTTTAATCAGCTCTGTCACTTCCGGAGTAACGCCGGCAAAAATTATATTATATTTTAAAGTGGTGGAAATAAATTTATTGTAAAAAAATCGCCACAAAGAAATTAATCCGAAACCGATTACCGAAGTAAGCAATAAAATTGTTTTGGGCGTAACTTCTTTTTTGGGATTTACGTAAAAATAAATTATGCCGAAAATTGTCCAGACCAGCGCGCTGATTATGATTTTTTGGTAAAAAGCCCAGGAATTTTTTGCTTTGCCAATATCATAAAGACCCGCGATAAACAAAATTATCGCTCCCAAAATAAAGAGCTGGCTTAAAGGCGCGAGAAGTTCTAAAAAATTTTCATTGGGTAGGCGCCAGTATCTGGCATAGATAGCTAAATAAAGCCCGACATATAGAACCAGCAGATCTCCGGCCAGCAAAGCCAGTTGTTTTAAACGAAGCATAGCTAAAATAAAATATGGTATAATACATACCAATATGTACCGATTGTACTTCAAATTTAAGCAAAAAGCAAGCGTAGCCGCTAGTTTTTTTGTCATCCTATATTCTGTATTCTATATTCTAAATTCTTCACCTGTCCATGCCCGTCTGCCCAATGATCCGCTTTGGCGCTCGCAAGAACCATTTTATGACAAAATTGGCGCGCTCACGGCTTGGGATTTTTCTATTGGCACGACCAGCGTGGTAGTGGCGGTGATAGACACCGGCGTGGATATAAATCACGCAGATTTAAAAAATAATATCTGGAAAAACTCCAAAGAAATTCCGGATAACAAATTGGATGATGACCGCAATGGTTATATTGACGACGTGTATGGGTGGAATTTTGTGGAACAAAATAATGATGTTAGTATTTCAGTGGTAAAGAGCGAGGATGATTCCGGCGCTGTAAATCATGGCACGATTTTGGCCGGCCTTATTGGCGCGGAAGGAAATAATGATTTTTTGGGCGTGGGATTAAACTGGCGCGTAAAAATTATGTCTATCCGAGCCATTAGCAATGCCGGCGGCGGTTCGCTGGAAAACGTGGCCAGCGCCGTGAATTACGCGGCGGACAATGGCGCGGACATAATCAATGTCAGTTTCGTTGGCACATCAGTGGACGCGGATTTGATAAACAGTTTGCGGGACGCTTACAAAAAAGGCGTGCTAATTGTGGCCGCGGCCGGCAATGACCGCAACGATGACACTGGCATAGAAAATTTAACCAAAGTCAGGCAGTATCCTATTTGTCTGGACGCGGATTATTCGGAAAATTGGATTTTGGGCGTGACCGCGGTAAATTTAAAAGACCAGTTAAGCAGTTTTGCCGATTATGGCAGTTGTGTGGATATTTCCGCCCCGGGCGAGCTTATTTACAGCACGCATAAATACGCGCCCGAGTACGGCTATACGGAAAATTTTGATGGCGCCTGGTCAGGATCTTCTTTTTCTACGCCGTTGGTGGCCGGCGCGGCCGCGCTGATAAAATCAATTCGTCCAGATTGGCAGGCCAAAGAATTAATATCCAATTTATTGGCCAGCGCGGACGATATAGATGGATTGAATCCCGGATATGCCGGGCAAATAGGCTATGGCCGTTTGAATGTGGGGCGGGCTGTGGCTTTGGCCGTGGAATCAAAATCAGCAGTTTCCGTGCCCAAGCCGCCGCTGGTTTTTGAATCAAAATTAATTAAGAAAAAGAAGAAGTATTTTGTTCGTATTACTTCAGATGGAAAAGTTTTGCATGAATTGCCCTTACAAAATTATGTGGAAAAAAATACCAAGTGGGCGGTAAAGGAAAATTTATTGGTTTCTGCCAGTTTAAAGAAAAATAAAATATCCGTAAGCGCTTGGGACTGGGCCGGGAATAAAAAATTAACAAATTTTGTTTTACCGGGAATAAGTAATTTGTATGATTTGAAAATTGATACGGTGTGGGGGGATAGTCCGAACCCGGTTTTATCTGTTAAACGAGGTGGAAATGCCGAACGGATAATTATAGATATTCCCAGTAACGCATGGAAAACAGCTTTGTAATTATATATTGTCAACAAAGGCAGATAATGGTACAATATTTAACATAACCTATAGCCTACAACCTACAACCTACAACCTACAACCTAC
>CAYIHE010000007.1:0-23393 GCA_964363145.1 uncultured Gammaproteobacteria bacterium
GCGGATCTATGGTAGAATACTTAAGCGGCAATAAATTACCAGGAATTGAAGCGTTAAAAAATAATTAAACTAAAATTTTAATTTTTAAATTATTCATATGCCTATTTCAACTGTTAGTTCTAAATCTGAATCTATGGCCGGAAAAGACGCGGGAAAATCATGCGGCGTTGGCGGTCATGGCCATTGTTCTCATTTTGGTAAGAAAATTATAATAACTTTAGTTGGGGTTTTACTAGTTTACAGCGTGTTTTATTTGGGCACGCTTATGCGCAACAATATCAAGAAATACGATTTTATCGGTAAAGCCGACAAAATGGAAAGAACTGTTACGGTGGTTGGTTTTGGAAAAGTTACCGGTAATAATGATATTGCTTTGACCAGCATCGGCCACTCAAACACTGATAAAGATGTAGCAAAAGCCCAGGCGGAAAATAAAAAAGTGATGGATCAGGTATTTGCCGAACTTACGAAAATGGGTATTGTTGACAAAGATTTACAAAGCAATTACACAATTTATCCGGATTACAACTACACCGAAGGTAAAGGCCAAGAGTTAAAAGGATACAGAGTCAGCCATAGTTTATCCATAAAAATTAGGGATTTATCCAAAATTAGCGCGGTGCTTGGTTTGGCCGGCAAATATGGGGCCACCGAAGTTGGCGGGTTAAGTTTTACCATTGACGATCCGGAAAATTTAAAAGCTGAAGCGCGCGACAAAGCTTTGCTTGATGCTAAAGTCAAGGCCGCTCGCTTGTCCAATGCACTGCGCATGCGTCTTGGCGGGATTGTAAGTTATAATGAGTATGAAGGCGGGGATTATCAGCCAAGAGCCATGTATATGGAATCTTCCATGGGAGGCATGGGCGGTCCGGCGGCTATTTCCGGAGGCAGTAAAGATGTAAATATGAATGTAAATATCACTTTCGAAGTTTTGCAGTAAAAATAAGCCAGCACAAAAGGAGCCAAAAATGGCTCTTTTTTGTTTAAAGACGGTATGGTATAATGGCCTTCTTAACTTATGTAGCATTTTGCCAATTGTCATTCTGAGCATAGCGAAGAATCTCTGTCCGTTCGGAATCCCCTCCTTACCGAGGAGGGGTAGGCCTGCCCGCTCTGCTGAGCAGAGCGAAGCGGGCGGGGGTGGTGTGTCCCGACTTCGAGAGTCGCGGATCCCGCTCGCTGCGGGACCGTTGATTGCCTCACCTCGGCAACCACCCCCGACCCAAAAGGGTCGCCCCTCCTTGGAAAGGAGGGGATGACAGAGATCCTTCACGGAGTTTATCCTCGCATAGCGGGGGTTCAGGATGACAGACAAAATATTTATTTTATATGAAAATCAAACAAATAATCGCTCGTGAAATTCTGGATTCCCGCGGAAATCCCACCGTAGAGGCCAAAGTTGTTTTGGAAAACGGCTTGGTTGCTATTGCCAAAGTTCCTTCCGGCGCTTCCACAGGCACTCATGAAGCATGGGAATTGCGCGACGGCGGCCAACGTTATGGCGGAAAAGGCGTGCTTCGCGCCGTAAAAAATGCCAACACTATCATCGCCAAAGCCGTGGTGGGAATGGACGCGCGTCAGATTCAAGCTATTGACGCCAGAATGATAAAACTTGATAGCACAAAAAATAAATCAAATCTTGGCGCTAATGCCATTTTGGCAGTTTCTTTGGCTAGCGCGCGCGCCGGAGCTTTGGCAACAAATTTGCCTCTTTATAAATTTATTCGCGCTGTTTACAAAATAGACGAGAAAAATTTTCGTTTGCCAATCCCAACTATGAATATCTTAAATGGCGGACGGCACGCGGATAATGGTTTGTCTATCCAAGAGTTCATGATTATTCCCCGCCATAAATTATTGCGCGAACGCGTGCGCATGGGTTCGCAGATTTTTCATGCTTTGGCCGGACTGCTTAGCCAAAAAGGATACATTACTTCCGTTGGTGACGAAGGCGGATTCGCGCCGGAATTATTAAACAACGAACGCGGCTTGCAGTTAATCGTTGAAGCCATAAAGTTAGCCGGCTGGGAGCCCGGCAAGCAGATATTTTTGGGGCTAGACGTGGCCGCTTCCGAATTTTATAACCACCAAAAATATTATTTTTTAAATAAAAAACAAGCTTGGGGCGCGGACAAAATGATCGCCACCATGGCGCAGTGGGTTAAAAAATACCCCATTATTTCCATAGAAGACGCTCTGGCCGAAGATGATTGGCAAAATTGGCAAGCCCTAACAAAACAGCTTGGCGGCAAAATTACTTTGGTGGGGGATGATTTGTTTGTTACTAATACAGCCAGATTAAACCGGGGAATAAAAGAAAATGTGGCCAACGCTATTTTAATTAAATTAAATCAAATCGGCACTTTGTCGGAAACTATGGCCGCCATCATGTTGGCGAAAAAACATCATTATCAAACCAGCATCTCTCATCGTAGCGGCGAAACGGCCGACACCTTTATCGCCGATTTGGCGGTGGCCGTCAATTCCGAATTTATTAAAACCGGTTCTTTGTCTCGTTCTGAACGGGTAGAAAAATATAATCGTTTAATGGAAATTGAAATGGAGTTGGGGCTGTAAATATTGGTTTAATTGTCATTCTCGCCGCAGCGGGAATCCAGTCAATTTGATTGGATGCTGGATTCCCATTGTGATGGGAATGACAAAATAAATTAACTTATGAAAAAACAAAAAACAACGCTTTTAATTATCGTAGATGGCTTGGGGATTGGCAGTTCAAAAGATCCGGGCAATCCAATTACACCACAAACCGCCCCAAATTATTTCGCGGCTTTAAAACAATTTCCTAATTGTCAGTTGGAAGCCAGCGGCGCTAGCGTCGGATTGTTTCCGGGCCAGGAAGGCAATAGTGAAGCCGGGCATTTGAATTTGGGAGCCGGACGAATTGTTAAACAAGACGCGGTTTTTATTTCCGACGCCATTACAGATGGCACGTTTTTTAAAAATCACGCTTTTCAGCACGCGATTCAACATGCGCAAAAAAATAAATCCGCCGTGCATCTGATGGGCCTTCTGTCCAATCACAACAGCGCTCATTCTTGCCCGGAACATCTGCGGGCTTTGCTGGATTTTTTTTATCAAGAAAACATCAGGCAAGTATATTTGCACCTTTTTACCGACGGTCGAGACTCGGGACAGTATCAGGCCCACAAACATTTAAGAATTTTAAAAAAGTTTTTCCACGGCAATGAAAAAATTGCCACTATTACTGGCCGATACTACGCCATGGATAGAAATAAAAACTGGGAACGTACACGGCAAGCATATGAAGCCATGGTTTTGGGCAAAGGGCGCATTGCCATCAGCGCCGAGGATGCTTTGCGCGATTCTTACGCGCTTGGCGATACGGATGAGTATATCTCGCCCACCATTATTGTAGAAAATAATAAGCCGGTGGCGACCATTAAAGATAATGACGCGGTAGTATTTTTTAATTTACGCAGTGATCGCGCTCGCCAGCTGGCCAAATCTTTTGCGCAGATGAATTTCAAACATATTAATCAAGGCGCTTTCAGCCGCGTCAAATTTCCTAAAAACATTTGTTTTGTCGCCTTAACAGATTTTGGGCCGGA
Organism: uncultured Gammaproteobacteria bacterium; assembly: GCA_964363145.1. Taxonomy (GTDB): domain Bacteria; phylum Patescibacteriota; class Patescibacteriia; order Magasanikbacterales; family GWA2-37-8; genus XYD2-FULL-39-9. Next base: position 3,591 of record CAYIHE010000007.1, read on the forward strand.
TTTGCCCGGCGTGTTTACCGCTTTTCCAAGCCGCGATGTTGCCAAAAGCTTGGTGCAGGTTCTTTGTCCGAGAAAACAATTATACGCCGCGGAATCGGAAAAATTCTCCCATGTCACTTATTTTTTTAACGGCGGATATGCCAAGCATTTTTGTGATGAAAAATGGGTAAAAATAGCTTCTCCGGAAGTTAAAAATTATGCCGACAAGCCGGAAATGAGCGCTCGCGAGTTAACAGATTATGTTATTGGCGCAATTACTTCTCAAGAATATGAATTTATTGTTGTTAATTACGCTAATTTGGATATGATCGGGCACACCGGAGATTTTGTGGCCGCGCAAAAAGCCGTTAGTACAGTAGACAGCGAAATGGATCGTATGATAAAAATTTTAACCAAGCATGGCGGGCAAGCAATCATCACCGCGGATCACGGCAACATTGAAGGGATGGTAGATTTGGAAAATGGCCAGCCGGACACCGAGCATTCCACTAATTCTGTTCCGCTTATTATTATTAACAGTTGGATAAAAATTCCACACAAACTTCCAAATGGCAAATTGGCCAACGTAGCGCCGACAATTTTAAAAATGATGGGCATAAAAAAACCAAAAGAAATGACAGTCGCCAGTCTTATTTAAATTGTCTGTCATCCCGAGCGAGCCTCGCGGCGACGAGGGATCTATACAGATAAACGAAAATAAAATATCTTTTAATCGGATTAGATCCCTCGTCGGCTAAGGCCTCGCTCGGGATGACAATTAACACTTTTATTTATTGTGTATGAAATATAAACCCGTAGTTCTGACAATCATGGACGGTTGGGGAGTGGCTCCTGGCGCCGAAGGCAACGCTATCACTCGGGCGCAAGCTCCAAACTTTACAAAATTTATAAAAAATTATCCCACAATGACTATTCATGCTTCCGGCAATGAGGTAGGTTTGTTGTTTGGAGAAATGGGAAATTCAGAAGTGGGGCATTTAAATATCGGCGCCGGCCGGGTTTATTATCAAAATTGTCCAAGAATAAATAATGCTATCAGCGAAGGCTCTTTTGATAAAAACCCCGCGTTTTTGTCGGCCATAGACAGGGTGAAAAAAGAAAGCCGCGTTTCAAAGGACGGTACGCGGCATGGTTTCGCTAAACCAAAATTGCATCTGGTTGGTTTAGTCAGCGCCGGCAATGTTCATTCCAGCAATGAGCACTTGTACGCGCTTTTGAATTTATGTAAAAAACAAAAATTAACCAAGAATGTTTTTGTGCACGCTATTTTGGACGGCCGAGATGTTTTATATAATTCAGCTAAAAACTTTATAACCGAATTGCAGGAAAAAATGTCTTACTTAAAAGTTGGCAAAATCGCTTCTTTGTCCGGACGCTACTTTGCAATGGATCGAGATAACCGGTGGGACAGATGTGAAAAGGCCTATCGCGCCATAGCCGAAGGCAAAGCCGACCGTTATGCCAAAGACCCAGTCCAAGCCATTGACGACGCGTACGCGCAAAAAAACTACGATGAAGAATTTATTCCCACAGTCATCACCGATAAAGACAAACCTTTGGCCACCGTGGCCGAAGAAGACGCGGTGATATTTTTTAATTTTCGCGCGGATCGGGCGCGCGAACTTGCCAAGGCGTTTGTTCTGCCGGGTTTTAACAAATTTGTCAGAGAATATCATAAGGACTTATTTTTTGTTACTTTTACAGAATACGAAAAAGACTTGCCGGTTGTGGCGGCTTTTTCACCGATTGTGGTGCATAATTGTTTGGCCGAAGTGGCCAGTAAATCCGGCCTCAAACAAATGCATTTGGCGGAAACGGAAAAATACGCGCACGTTACTTTTTTTCTCAATGGCACGGTGGAAGATCCATTTCCCGGAGAAGACCGCTTGTTGGTGCCTTCTCCAAAAGTTTCCAGCTACGAGCAAAAACCGGAAATGTCAGCTTTGGAATTAACCAAAGAATCCTGCAAAGCCATAGATAGCGCTAAATATGATTTATTGGTGATAAATTTTGCCAACGCCGATATGGTTGGGCATACTGGCGATTTGCCAGCAGGCATTAAAGCTTGCGAGGTTATAGATAAATGCTTGGGAGAAATCGCCGATCATGTTTTGGCGCAAAACGGCGTAATGTTAATTACCGCGGACCACGGCAATGCCGAAGAAATGACTAATTTGCAAACAGGAGTAATGGATAAAGAACACTCCACCAATCCTGTGCCGCTGATTATTATCGGCAAAGATTTTATGGGGCAAGCCGGCCCGGCCGGAGACGCGCCAGAAGGCGATTTAAGTTTAATGCAACCGGTGGGGGTGCTGGCAGACGTGGCACCCACGGTTTTAAAATTATTGGGCGTGCCCCAACCGGAAGAGATGACCGGGCAGGCGTTGATTTAGTTTGGCCGCAACATTTTCTTAATTTTCTCCACTACTTCCAGTTCAACTTCTTTAATAGTTTTGCCAATCATAACAAATGAAGCGGTTTTTTTATTTCCTTCTGGCTGGAAAGATTGTAAAAGCATTTTAGCGTCGTGTTGTTTATCAGCTGAAAGAAAACCATGCACCTTGTTTTCGCCTTTAGTGTTTTCGTAAAAAAGTAAGACTGATTTGGCCTCCGGAGAATTGTTAGTCAGCTCGTCTATCAATTCTTTTAATTCTTCTTCGCTGGCGCCGGTGCGGGAAAAATCTTCTCGGGTAATGGTGGTCCAAACCAAGCCTATGCCGGGGTCGCTTTCCATATGAGTTAGCGCCTCGCCCCAAATTTTTAAGGAAGAAATGGATTTGGCGCGGTAAAGATGCTTCACGATTTTTTCTCTATCCGCGCCCAAATTCATTAGTTGGCTGGCGATATTTAAAGTATTGGGAGTAACATTGGCGGTTTTAAAACTTTGCGTTTGGCTAATCATGCCGGCAAGCAGAGCCGTGGCCATATCCGCGTCAATATTTGCTCCATTTATTTGCGTCATGGTTTTATAAATGGTTTCGGAAATGGAAGTGGCGGTTAGTTCCACAAAATTTATTTGTCCGTAATGTTCATTGCCCGGATGAATATCAAAATTAATTATCGGCACTTTATAAAATAAATCCGTGTTGTTAAAAAATATTCCGCCCAGCGATTCCAAGTCTTGAGCGTTGATGGTAATAATTAAATCATATTTAAGGCCGGATTGCGCGGTGCGAAGTTCGTTTTTGGTAATAATGCCTTGCTTTGGGGTAAGATAAATAGACAGCCAGTTATCTTTAATATCGTAGCTAATGGTGTCAATTTTTACTTTGGAAACATCCACTTTTAAAATAAATTTTTGCAAGTGCGATATTTGCGGCTTTATCGCTTCCGCCTCTTTAATAAATTTTAAGTTTTTTGGCAAAACAAAATTATCGGCAATAATGTCAATTTGCTTATGCTGTTTTTCCAAAAACATTTTCCAGGCCGCGGCCGCGCCAACAGAATCCGCGCTTTGGGCGTGGTTTATCGCCACTAAAATATGTTTGCTTTTTTCCAAAAGCTGGTTTAGTTGTTGAATTTCATTAAGGGACATAGTTTGGCTGTGTTCAGGTAAATTCGCATGACAGTCCATCTTATCAGCAATGCGATTTATTGTCAACTGTTGCGCTATGCGTTGATAAAATGGCGGACGGTTTGATTTTTTTGCGTAATTTTAGTACAATTCACACCATACAACCCTCCCCCTATAAGGGGGAGGACAGAGGAGGGGGTTTTGTTGTTGGCGAGACAACATCAAAGCGATAAACCCCACCCTCTATCCCTCCCCTTATAGGGGAGGGAGGAACAGAGCAGTGTAGTATGAAGGAATTGCCAAAGGCCTACGAGCCGAAAAATTACGAGGATCAAATTTATAAACGCTGGGAAAAAAGCGGATTTTTTAATCCTGATAATTTGGAGGGTGAACCATATACAATCGTGATGCCGCCGCCCAACGCTAACGCGCCATCACATGTTGGCCATGCGCTTGGCTATACGATTCAGGACATTCTAATACGTTTTAATCGGATGCGCGGCAAGAAAACTCTTTGGTTGCCCGGTACGGACCACGCCGGTTTTGAGACGCAGGTGGTATTTGAAAAGAAACTGGAGAAGGAAGGGAGTAGCCGGTTTAAGATGACCCGAGAAGAATTTTACGCGGCCTGCTGGGATTATGTCCAAACCAACAAACATATTTCCGAAAATGCCATCCGGCGGTTAGGAGCGTCATGTGATTGGAGCCGGAATATCTTTACGCTTGACCCCGAGATTGTCAAAGTTGTTTATCAGACCTTTAAAAAAATGTATGATGATGGGCTGATTTATCGCGCCGGACGAATTTGTAATTGGTGTCCAAAGCATCAGACCGGACTTTCGGATTTGGAAACTAAGCACGAAGAACGTCATGATCCTTTTTATTATTTTAAATACGGTCCATTTGTTATTGGTACTAGCCGTCCAGAAACCAAGTTCGGTGATAAGTATGTGGTGATGCACCCGGCCGATAAGCGCTATGCGCGTTATACGGCAGGAGAGACCATTAATTTGGAGTGGATTAACGGGCCAATCACCGCCACCATCTTGAAAGACGAGGCAGTGGATATGGAGTTCGGCACGGGAGTTATGACCATTACTCCGGCTCACGACGCCGTGGATTTTGCTATCGCGGAACGGCACAAGCTGGATATCGAACCGGTGATTGACAAGCGCGGAAAATTATTGCCTATTGCCGGCGAGTTTTCTGCGATGAAAATTCTTGATGCCCGGCCAAAAATTGTAGAGAAGCTGGCCGCCAAAGGTTTGGTGGATCATATTGATGAAAAATATACGCATAATGTTCAAATGTGTTATAAATGCGGCAGTTTAATTGAACCGCAAATTGTGCCGCAGTGGTATGTGGCCATGACTAAACCCTTGTCCGATGGGCGGCCTAGTTTACGCGATATGGCTGTGGCGGCGGTGGATAAAAAAGAAGTAAAAATAGTTACGGAAAAATTTGAAAAAACATTCCGGCATTGGATGGAAAATATTCGCGATTGGCCAATTTCCCGGCAAATTTGGTGGGGGATTCCGATTCCTGTCAAGTATTGCGAGAAATGCGATGAGGTAATTGTGGATATTGATGATGCGGTTGTCAAATGTCCGAAATGCGCTAGCGCCAGGCTGAAACAAGATTCGGATACTTTTGATACTTGGTTTTCGTCCGGGCAATGGCCTTATGCCACGATGCTGGCTAATGACGCTAAACACGGCACGAAAACTTTTGAAAATTATTATCCCACGCAAGTTATGGAAACCGGCTGGGACATTTTGTTTTTTTGGATTGCCCGTATGATTATGTTTTCATATTACCGCGCCAACAAGCCTCCGTTTCAAAATGTTTTTTTGCATGGATTAGTGCGTGATAAAGATCGTCAGAAAATGAGTAAAAGCAAAGGCAATGTTATTGATCCGCTTGGCGTGATTGACGCCTATGGCGCCGATGCTTTGCGTTTCGCGCTTATTTTTTCTACCGCTTCCGGCAATGATATTCCGCTTGCCGAGGATAAGATAAACGGCATGAAGCATTTTGCCAACAAGCTGTGGAACATCGCGCGTTTTATCACGGCTAACGCCAATCTGAAACAAGTCCCCGCTGGGCCAATGACACATGCTGACACTGAAATTTTGGCAAAATTAGAGAGCGTAACCACGGCAATTACCGGCCATTTGGAAAATTTTCGTTTGCATGAAGCGGCTCAGGAGATTTATCAGTTTACATGGCGCGAGCTTGCCGATGTCTATATTGAGCAAAGCAAACTTCAGCTTCAGGATAAAAAACTTAAAACTAACACCGAACATATCCTGGTCATTACTTTGGCGAGTGTTCTTAAACTCCTGCATCCATTTATGCCATTTGTTACCGAAGCGATCTGGGGAGAAATGTATGGAAACAAAAATCTGCTTATGATGGAGCCTTGGCCGAGCATTTAAATAATTTGTAAATGTTTTTGTATGTCTGATAAATTTCGTTCGGTTCCGGCGGATCAGGAAGAAGCGGAGAATAATAAAATGGAAGAAATTGTTTCTCAATTAAAAAACGCCAAAAAGAAAACAGAAAAGATAAAACTGCTTGACGAGCTTTGGTTCCAAATTAAACCGGAAGTATCGCGCGTTGTTTCCGGACTTGGTTTAAAATATAAAAATTTATTGGATAGATATAAACCTGGGACAAAAACCGGAGATTTGGAAAGCGAGGCCTATGAAAAATTACGTGACGATTATGATAAATTTATTCGCGCGGATAATTTTTATAACTATTTTATCACCGCGATACGCAATAATTTTTTTAACAATTATGTTCGCCGAGGCATGATGGATAAAAACAATAAACTGGGCATGGAAGAGAGTTTTTTACAGTCCGAGTATTCGCAAAATAAGGATTCACCAGAAGAAAATATTGCTATAAACGAAATAAAAGATCGTTTGATTGGTTGGACGAAATCTGGTTTGCTTTCTTCCACCGAAGCCATGGTATTAATTTTGCATTATGGATTGGGTGAAAAACTGGTTAAGGAGTTTGTAAAGGAGTTTAAAAATGAATCAGTTTTGAGCGTTTTGCAAAATATAAATTTTGTTCATGTGGATTTTAATGCCGGGATGACCTTTAAAGGAATAGCGAGCGTGCTTGGGCTGTCGAATGGCACGCCGAAAGGGATAGAAAGCAGAGCTGTCACTAAAATTAAAAATGAATTAAAAGTATAATTGAATTATGAAAATAAATACAGACCCGCAAAAAATATCGGAGTTATTATCCAGAGGCGTAGTAGATTCAATAGAAGCAGCGAGTTTATTGAAGAAACTCTCATCTGGGAAGCAACTAAGAATTAAGTTTGGCATAGACCCAACCGGATCACAACTTCATATTGGTCATGCTGTACCATTGCGCAAATTAAAGCAATTTCAAGATCTGGGCCATCAAATCATATTGTTAATAGGCGATTACACAGCCATGATCGGGGATCCGAGCGGGAGAAACGAGACAAGGCCAATGTTAAAAAAAGAGGATATTAGACGAAACATGAAAACGTATGTTAAACAGGCCTCAAAGATTATTGACATAAAAAAGGTGGAAATAAGGCATAATAGCGAATGGTATAAAGATAAGGGAGCGGCATTTATGATGGAGCTCACTTCAATGATTACGGTGGCTAGAATATTAGAACGGGATGATTTTCAAAAACGACTTAAGGAAGGGACGGATATTGCAATGCAAGAAATTATGTACCCGCTTTTGCAGGGGTATGATTCTGTGGAATTAGAAGCCGATGTTGAAATCGGCGGCACAGACCAGAAGTTTAATTTATTAATGGGGCGCAAATTACAAAAAAAATACAGCCAGCCCGAACAGGATATTATAACTATTCCACTTCTGGAAGGCACGGATGGTGAAAAGAAAATGAGCAAGAGTTATGGAAATTATATAGCGCTTGATGATTCTGCTGAAGAAATGTTTGGAAAGGTCATGTCTGTTCCTGACAAGTTAATTATAAAATATTTTGAACTCGCAACTGATGAGCCGATGAGTTCAATTGAAGATTATAAGAAACGCTTGGTGGCAGGAGAAAATCCCATGAAAATTAAAGCGGAATTAGCTTTGGCGCTCACCAAATTATATCATGGTGAAGCCGGCGCAAAAAAAGGTGAAGAGCACTTTCATAAAGTGTTCCAGGAAAAAAGTAAACCGCAAGAAATTCCGGAACTCAAACCCAGCGCCACGAATATTATTACTGTTTTAGTTGAGTCAAAAATTTGCAAAAGCAAATCGGAAGCCAGACAAGTAATAGCTCAAGGCGGTGTGAAAATTAATGATAAAAAAGTGGAAGCCATTGACGAACAGGTTAAGTCCGGCGACATAGTCCAAAAGGGCAGTAGATTTTTTGTGAAAATTAAATAGTATGCAATTTGTTGAGGAAATAAAAAAATTACTGACTGTTGCCGGTGTAAAAGGCAATGTAGAATTAACAACCCCTCCCAATCCGGAGATGGGGGATTTTGCGTTCGCCTGTTTTAACATTGCCAAGGAATGGAAAATAAGTCCGGCGGAAGCGGCAAAAAAGATTACTTCTGTCATTGCGACCCGCCTAGGCGGGGAAGCAATCCCAGGGGTTGGTAGTGTTAACAAGGGGATTGTCCCGATCTCGAGGATCGCGGATCCCGTTCGCTACGGGACCGCGTCGCTTGCGGCTCCTCGCAATGACATTGTAAAACGGATCGAAGCGATGGGTCCGTATGTAAATTTTTATTTAAAAACGTCGGAGTTGGCCAAATCTGTACTGGGTGAAATTTATAAACAAAAAAATAAATATGGCGACAGCAAAACCGGCAAAGGAAAAAAAGTGATGATTGAATACCCGTCAAACAATACGCACAAAGAATTTCACATCGGTCATTTTCGCAATGTTTGTATCGGCAACACGCTGGTAAAGCTTTATGAAATATGCGGGTATAAAGTTTATCCGGTAAATTATCTTAACGACTTCGGCAATCATGTGGCCAAATGTTTGTGGGGACTGCTCAAATTTCATAAAAATGAGAAACCGCCGGAAAACAAGCAAAAATGGCTGGGAGATATTTACGCCGAGGCCAGCCAAAAATTAAAAGAAAACGAAAGTTACGCGGCGGAAGTGGCCGATGTGCAGAAAAAATTGGAAGAGCGCGATCCGGAATTGTGGCCTCTGTTTATGGAAACCAGAGAGTGGAGCGTAGAAAAATTTGAAGAAATATTTAAACAATTGGGCGTAAAACACGCGGCTGTATGGTATGAAAAAGATTTAAAAGACGAGGGGCAGAAAATTACCGATGAACTGGTGCAAAGAGGCGTGGCCGAAATCGGCGAAGGCGGCGCGGTAATCATAGATTTATCCAAATACAATTTGGACGTGGCATTACTGCGCAAATCAAACGGCGCGGGTTTGTATTTAACCAGCGATCTGCCTTTAGCAATGGCCAAATTTAAAAAATTCAAAGTTGATGAAAGCATAGTGATTACCGGCACGGAACAAAATTTTTATTTCAAGCAATTATATAAAATTTTAGAAATCATCGGTTTCAAAAAAAAGCTGACGCATATCGGTTACGGGTTGGTGAATCTAAAAGAAGGCAAAATGTCTTCGCGTTTGGGCAATGTAATTTTATATGAAGATTTGCGCGATGAAATTTATGAAAAATTAAAAGTGGAATCGGCGCAAAGGCATCCGGACTGGAACGAGAAAAAAATAAAACAAACTTCGCATTTTCTTACCATGGCCGCGTTAAAGTTTGACATGCAGAAACATGAGGCCTCGAAAAATATTACTTTTGATATCAAAGAAGCAACTTCGTTTGATGGTTTTACAGGGCCGTATGTATTGTATGTGGTCGCCCGTATCAATAGTTTGGTTCGAAAATCTCCGCTTGGGCGGGGTAGGGGTGGGTTGGAAAATTTAAAGACGCAAGAAGAAAAAAAACTACTTTTGTTTTTAGCGAAATACGAAGAAGTAATAACTGAAGCACTTAAACAGTACAACCCGTCAATGGTAACTAGGTATTGTTTTGATCTGGCCCAGCAGTTTAATGATTTTTATAATAAACATTCTGTGTTGGGTGCGGGGAACGCGGAGTTGATTAAGGCTAGATTAGCATTGTCCATGTCGACAAAAAAGGTCTTGGAAAATGCGTTGGGTTTGCTTACTATTGAGACGGTGGAGGAAATGTAAAATTTATGAATTACAAACCGGAGCAATTAGAAAAAAATAAACCAGTTAAAGAACATAAAATAGGGCAAGTGTTATTTAGAATTTATCTTGCCAAGAATTTGTATAATTCAAAGTGGAACAGCGCGTTGTTAAAAAAAATAACTTTGGAAGCGCGCCACTCTTATTTGCGGTATGGCCAAGTGCCGCTGATAGATAATTATGACAAAAACGCCGAAGTTTATCTTTGTCGCGTGACTTACGCGCCAATGGAAGAGTGGCTGTGCGTAAGGTTTGTGCCAGGAAGCGCGGCCTCAATTTTTTTGGAAGATTTGAGCGGTTATTTTTATAAAGGCAAAAGCATAAGCCGTTTGATAAAACAAAAATTATTTTTTGGAAAAAATAATTGGCAGCGCAAACTGGTAAGCATGTCGCGTCTTTGCGGTATATCGCCATATTTTTTTGGTGTTGGTAAAAAAACAAAACCGTCAAACTCGTTAAAATACAGTGGCCAAGCTTTGGCGCTGGTTAATAACCATTTTTTTTCCAAACACAATTTTTCTTATTTATCAGCGGTGCTTAGGCCAGAATTGCTGAAAAAGATTTTACATCCTAACCCAAAAGCATCTTTGTTTTTGCCCGAAGCACACAAAACGCTTGGTTGCCGGCCGGAGGAAATATATTTAAATAGAAATTTGTTTGCCTATCATTTTCCGGGGTATTTTTTAAATCTTTTTCAAATGATTCGTTTGTTGGAAAAATTAATTCAAGAAAAAAAGTTAACTGTTAATGCGGTAAAAAAATACGTAAAAATGTATGCGCCGGATTTTAATAAAAAATTAAAAAATAAAAAATACGCGGAAATTTTAAAAAGTACAGCCGGTTTAGACAAGCTTTTGTTGGCGCGCGGACGGATAGCGGGAGCAAAAATAAACGGGAATGAACTGCGCGATTTGGTAGAAAAGAATGTTGATGATGGCCCGGAATTAAAAATAATAGCCGTGGATAAATGGAAAAAACAATTGTTGAAAATATGAGATTAAAATTTAAGCCGATTATTTGGGAAGCGGAACAAGCCCACAAAGACGGAGCGGTGATTTATAATGCCGATGGCAGCGCGGAGTTAAAATTTTCAGCTAATAAAAAAGTAACGGTGCCTCCGGAAAAACAATTTGATCTGACACAAGCCACGATTTTTGGTTTGAACGAGCGGCTGACAATGTCCGCCACTTCACCTGTGATTGGCGAGGCAGGAAAAACCTTGCGCGATGAATTTAATTTGGAATGGGAAAAATACAGCCAAAAACTTTCGGAAACAAAAAACAATCGGTTGGATTATGGTTTCTACGCTTATTATCCGGAACGAAACGAGTTGGCGCGTTATTGTCCGCCATATTGGCACCATGTTGTGTCTGTGGCCAGCAGTTCAAAGTTGTTGGCGGATCCGAAGAATTCTTTAACTTGGGCGCAAATCAGAAATTTATTTGCCAATACTACTATTGCCGTGGCCGGCTGCAGCGTTGGCAGCAGCGTGATTCACGCCGCAGTCATGGATTTACGCCCGAAGAATATAAAAATCGCCGACAAAAGCGTTTATAAAATGGAAAATATAAATCGCGTTCGTCTTGGGTATTCGGATATGGTAAAGAATCAAGCGGAACGGACGTCGCTTTTGGACTTATCTTTAAAAAACAAAGCGCAGGTAATCGCCCAGCAGTTGTATGCCACAGATCCGTTTTTGAACGTTTATGTTTATGATGAAGGGATAAATCATGAAAATATTGATTCTTTTTTGGGTCAAGGAGAAGGTGAGCCCAAAACCGATATAGTAGTGGAAGAAGTGGATGATCCCAGAATAAAAATTTTTATTCGGCAGGAAGCTCGTAAAAAAGGATTGCCGGTAATAATGGTAACCGACATCGGCTCGGCTGTGCAATTAGACGTGCTGCGCTATGATAAAGACAAAAATTTGCCGCTTAGTTTTGGCATAAAAGATGAGGATTTGCTCGCGGCTATGGAAAAAGTTTATGATCAGGCAGGAGACAGGAAAACATTTTTTGAATTTGTGGACGCTTTGATTGGGGTTGATTATCGGCAAGGAGAATTGGAAAAAATTATTGAAGAAAAAGTGGAAATACCAACATCTACTATTATTCCCCAGCTGGGGTCAACCGTAGCCATGGCCGGCGCAGTGGCCGCGGAGTGTATCGCGCGTATTATGTTGGGGTTTGATTATCCATCCCGCGTAATTATTAATAAGCAGAATTTTACCGTCAAGGTTTATCGGTAAGCAAAATTTCCGTCATTGGTAGGCGAGGAGAATGAGGACGCGACATGTCTTCTTCTTTTTTTACATATCCGGCGCGGAACAAAACCGTGACATGGCGAGTTGTGCCCAAAGTCACGCTGAATATTTTTTTAATAAGAGTAACTTCGGTAATGCCGGCGTGCATAGCCAATTGCGCCCCGCAACCGGTTAATTCCAAAAATATTCTTTCAAAAAGCCGGCCGGCGCTTATCCAGTTTTCTATATCATCTTTTTTTGTGGTAATAACGCCAATAAGCGGGCATTTTTCCAAACAAATTTTTCCGGCCGAGGCGAATTTTAGCCCGTCTTCGGGTTGGAGAGGCGCTCGGCCGGACAAGCCGTGATGCATGCGTAAAGCCTGGTCGTCCGACAAGCCAAAACCCGCGCCAGGCATACCAACAAAACTAGTAGTGTCGTTGGGTAACAACCAATCACCAAGCTCGCGGCTGAATTTAGGGGAGTTTATCACGAAAGCGTCGGCTTGTGATTGAAATTCGGCAATGCCCAGACGGCGAATGTTGTCGGTGACCAGATGCAGTTTGGTGGTGTCGTTGTCGGTAAATTTTTGCAGACTTTGAATTATTTCTTCGGGAATGTTTTTTTGCGGGTCATATTCGGCGCGCATCACTTTGCGTTTAAAAATTGCTTTGATTATTTTTTCTAATGCCAGGTCTGGTTTTATTTCGGCGAATTTTATTTTTATTACCGCCGTCAATCGCGGTTCATTTTTTGAGAAAGGCTTAACTTTATTTGCATCGTTGGTTAACAACTCAATCGTTGGGTTAAAGCCAAAATAGCGCGCGCCACAAACCATATTTTCTAAAGCACAGCCCAAACTTATTGTAGTTTGTCGTCCGTTCACGTCTGAAGCCGGCAATACAAAATGGCGATCTATATATATAGTAATACTTTGTTCGGTTTCGTCTGCAAAAAAACGCCATGGCTGGGTATTGTGCGTGCTGGGAGCTAGGTGCGCCAAAAAACACAGGTATTCCAACCGCGCTCTTACCTTGAGAGCGTTAAATTCTCGAGGGTTTAGCGCGCTATTTTTCCAAAAGTCGTAATTTTTGCCATTGAAAGCGGCAGTAAGCATAGCATTAGTTTAGCTTTATTGTATTATAGAGCCCAAATTATCACAATAGCCCATTTCCCTTTTTTGTCTAAAATGATGTATAATAGTATATATGCAATCTTAATTAAACTATGGACTTTTTTAAGTTAGCGAATGTAGAAATATTTTTAGGCGCCATTACTTTTTTAGCGTCCACTTATTTGGGGTTGGCGGTATTTCTAAAAAATAAAAACAGCTGGACTTCTAGGCTATTTTTTATTTTAAGTTTATCGATCAATCTTTATATTGTTGTTAATTACCTTTCTTTGCATCCGCCGCAATCAACTCCGGCCAGCCAGCTTTTTTGGATTAGAGTGGTAATGTTCGTTTGTTCTTTTATCGGTCCAGCCGTGTTTTTGCTGGCGCATACTTTTCCGCGGGAAGATTTTCGGCTGAAAAAGAAGTATTTAATCCCAATATTAATTTTAATGGTCGCTTCGGCCGCCGCCTCTTTATTGCCGCTTGTTTTTTCTTCCATTGATTATAGCACCGGCGAGCCATTGCCCAAACCAGGCCCGGGCATGCCAATTTTCTTTTTGGATTTTGTCGGTTTGTTTTTGTTTAGTTTTATTTTGTTAATTTATAAATATAAAAAATCTTCCGGCAAAGAAAAAATACAAAATTTTTATTTTATTTTAGGAGTGATTGCCACCTTTTCATTTATGGCATTGTCTACTGTGGTGTTTGTGGTGATACTAAAAACTTCGGCCACAGTTTTTTTAGGTCCGCTGTCATCCGTAATGCTGATGTTTTTTATCGCTTACGCCATTTTTAAATACGGTCTATTTAACATCAGACTAATTGCTACCGAGGCGCTGGTTTCCATTTTAACTATAATTTTGATTTTGGAGGGAGCAACATCAAGAAATATTTCCGGCATTTTATTCAAATTTTTCTTTGCTATTTTGGTGGGAATTTTAGGAGTATTTTTGGTTAAAAGCGTGCGCAAAGAAATTAAACAAAAAAACGAGCTGGCAAATTTAGCCGCTTCTTTGGAACAGGCAAATATCCGCCTGCAAGAACTGGACAAACAAAAAACCGAATTTATTTCCATCGCTTCGCACCAGCTTCGCACTCCATTGTCGGTTTTTAAAGGATACACAGAACTTCTCAAGGACGGCGGCTATGGCAAGATAGAGAAAGGCGCGGTAGAAATTTTAAATAAAATGGACGCGAATAATGAACACTTGATTAAATTGATAGATGAATTTTTGGACATTACCCGCATCGAGCAAGGACGCACCAAATATGAAATAGCCACGCGCGACATTTGCGCTATCGTGGACGGCGCCGTGGCCGAACTGGCCGCTCTAGCCAGACAAAGCAAACTTTCCTTAAAGTGGACATGCCCTAAAGACGAGCAAATAGTTTCTTGTGATGCGGAAAAAATCCGCCATGTGATTTTCAATTTTATTGACAACGCCATAAAATATTCAGTCAAAGGCGTTATTAAAATTACCGCGGAAGTGGAAGCCGATGGCGTAGCCGTGCGAGTAAAAGACTCTGGTTTGGGATTTAGCAAGGTAGACGAAGCGAATTTTTTCCAAAAATTTTATCGCGGTGAAAATGTCCGTGGTACCAATGTTAATGGCACTGGTTTGGGGCTTTATGTTTGCCGAAAATTCATAGAAACGCATGGCGGGCGAGTCTGGGCGCACAGCGATGGTTTGGGCAAGGGAAGCGAGTTTGGTTTTTGGGTGCCATTTAAACCGCCGGCAAGCGCGTTTTCACCGGTGGCGGTTTCATAAAAAATAGTGTATACTAAATTATATTGAATCATTAATTAAATCGTATGATTTTTCAAAGATCATCTTCTAAAATAGCAATAGTCAGCGAACCGGAAGAATTGGAAATGTCTCATCACGCGCAAGATGAAGTGGAAACAGTCGTCGGGCCTTCCGTAAATGTGGAAGGTGATTTTGCGTCCGAAGGAAATATCGTGGTAAAAGGCACGGTTTCAGGCAGTGTTTTTACCAGTAAGCATCTTACCGTGGAAATGGGAGCAAAAATTATCGCCAATGTGCGGGCAGGCAGCGCCACTATTGCCGGCGAAGTAAAAGGTAATATGAAAATTAAAGAATCTTTGGAATTGGTCTCAACTTCCAGAGTTTTGGGGGATATAGATGTGAAAAATTTAAAAATTGAACCAGGGGCTTTGCTTTATGGCCGAGTAACCATGCCCGGCATTGAGGTGGGAGAAAAATCTGCCAAGACAAAAATTTTTAAAAAACCCGATGAAGTCGCGCCACAATTCGCCGATTAGAATTTAGAAATCCATCACCTGTCATTCCGACGACGAAGGAGGAATCTCTGTCCGGTTCAAGAGTCGGTATAGATCCCTCGTCGGCTAAGGCCTCGCTCGGGATGACAAAATAGATGATTCTTAAAACTATGTATGTTTATATCTACGACAATTTTTTACGTAAAAAAAACTTTCTTCCCACCGTGCGCGCAATGGAAGTGGCGCTGACCGACTATGGTATTGCCGGCAAGATACTTCGTTTACAAAATTATACCGATTCCCGCGCAATTATTGAAGATGAAATAAAACGCGGCGCAAAGACTGTGGTCATAGTTGGCAATGATGCTACTTTTGGCCAGGTGTTGTCGCGCAGCGCCACTTGCGATTGTACTTTTGGTTTTTTACCAATTGGGCCAAACAATACTATTGCCGAAGTTTTGGGCATTCCAACGGGAATAGAGGCCAGCGCGGTTTTGTCGCGCCGGCGTAAAGAATTTTTGGATGTTGGTTGGATGAATAACCGGTATTTTGTTTCCCAGTTGCGCGTGATGCCTGCAAAGCTGGAGGTGATTTATGATGAAAGATTTAAAGTAACCACCGCCGACAAAATGGAAGTGGTGGTTTGTAATTTACAGCCGTTTTTTTGGCAAAGAGATAAAAAAGACAAAGAACAGCGCGTTGTGCATCCGCAAGACGGAAAACTGGAAGCCTTTATCCGCCCATTGACAAAAAAGGGCTGGTGGGGTTATAAATACGAAGAACCCAGCATTTTCCCTTTTGAAGAAATGATTATTACCGGCCGCGAGGCTTTTGCGGTGGAAGCGGACGGAAAATTATCTAAAGAAGTAAAAGTAAAAATAAAATTAGCTCACAGCAAAGTGGAAATGATTGTGGGGAGAAACCGGCAGTTCTAGCCCGGGTGGTGAAATGGTATACACGTATGCTTGAGGTGCATATGCCGTAAGGTGTGGAGGTTCGAATCCTCTCCCGGGCACCAAATTAAAAAAATACTAAGGTATTTTTCATACACACTCGGAAATAAAAATAAATTTTTATTTCTCTCATTTTGTATAAAAAATAAGCCCCTGCTTCATTTGACAGTAAAGAGAAGAATACCCTAGAATACATTTACACCCATTGTGAAGGAGGTTTTGAAATGTTGCATCGCCGGTTTACGTTCGCGTTTTTTTTGTTCAACATCTTGCTTGCCGCTGGCTGCGGACCAAGTGTTCGTCTGGACGACGAACCGGACTGCGAGACGCTTGGGAGTCCGGAAGAGATGAACGCCGAATGCTACGGTGACTGTGTGTCGCTAGCGACGCACACCGAACATTGCGGCGCCTGTGGCCAATCCTGTGACGACAAACTCGCCAACACCTGCGTGAATGGCCGTTGTTCTTGCATTAGCTCGGACGGGAGCAGAGTCTCCGATGCTTGCGATGCGCCATCTGTCTGCGACGATGGGACCGGCCTGTGTTTGACGCCAGACCCATTTGGGGAGCCATGTGACGAAATTGAGAACAAACCATGTGACAACCAGTTGAAGGTCTGTGTAGACAGCTACTGTACAACGCCCGACTGCGGCCATCCGGAAATCTGCGATCTGCTGGATAATGATTGTAACGGCTGGCTTGATGAACTGCCTGGAGGCGGAGATCTAATCGACAGCTGTTATTCCGGGCCACCGGAAACGGCCGACATCGGCATCTGTCGCTCTGGTTTAAATCTCTGCGTCGCCGGCAGTTGGACGCTCTGTCAGGGGGAACAGCTGCCTGTTACAGAGAATGGTCTTCTGGCTTGCGACGGCCAAGACAATGATTGCAACAATTGTATTGACGACCGCGTCATCGACGACGTACTCGTCTGCGGCGTTCGCCCAATCATCAAGACGGACTTCACTTTCATGTTTGACATCTCTGGCTCGATGTCCGACAACATCGCCGCTACGAAGACTGCGGTTGATAGTTTCAGCGGTTTGTACGCGGCGGCGTCCAACATCCGATGGTCGATTGAACGCGTTTCGGTTAACGCTCTTAGCACGCTTATTGATGTCTATCATGCGCTTTCTGATTTCCTGTCGTTCCAGACGGCTCTGACGTCGTTATCAATCAGTGGCGGAGGCGGCATCGAACCGACCTATGACGCCGTTTGGAAGACCGCTCATGGCGACTTTAATGTCGATCTCGGTGTCGATCCGACGGCCGAGTCAATCTACATCGTCTTCACCGACGAGATTGCGCAGACACAACTGAGCATGACCGAAGCCGAAGTTTGCGCGGAGGTGATCGCCCATAACGTGACCTTAGTCGTATTCACCATCCCCGCGTTCTACCCCGATTGGGATGAATGCGCGCTCCTTTACCCGCTTTCGAGCAATCCGGCGATGATGACCGCGAACCTCGAAGGCCTATTTGGTTCTGTTGTCTGTGGCATCTGACCGCGGGCATGATGAGTCCCATTTTCAGGACCCTTGCGAAAGTTTCGCTTGGGTCTTTTCTTTTTTTTCCAAAAATGCTAAAATATCAAAGTAATTAAAATGAGTTTGTCTTGACTTTGTGTCGGGATGATTTCTTTGACGAAATCATATGCGTTATATTATAGGAACAATAATGATTGTAATTGGTGTATTGTTAATTATTAAAACCGAATGGTTTGTGCAGAATTTCGGCACAAATGCCTGGGCTGAAGAAAAATTGGGCTCCAGCGGCGGCACCCGTTTACTCTGTAAACTTATTGGCATTGCTTTTATTTTTTTCGGCGCCTTGGCTGTTACCAATCTATTGCAGAATTTTTTGTTGGGCACGGTCGGGAAGATATTCATAAGATAAATACTAATGATACAAATATAATGATGCTAATATACCAATTGACAATTGTTTATTCGTATATTCGTATCACTGTATTAGTATAATTAGTATATGCATTCAGGCACCGCTTTAATTGATCCATATAAAATTTTTGAAAAAATTTCACTTGCCGAAGGGCAGAGAGTGGCGGATTTGGGTTGCGGACGCACCGGGCATTTTGTGTTTCCGGCCGTAAAAATCGTGGGCGATAAAGGCGTGGTTTATGCGGTTGACATCATTAAAAATGTTTTAGAGAGCATAAAAAGCATGGCGCGCAGCGAAGGTTATGACTCCGTGCAAACGGTTTGGTCGGATATTGAACTGCCTGGCAAAACACCGATTCCTTCAGGGTCTCTTGACGCCTGTTTTTGTATTAATGTATTATTTCAGTTAAAGAACAAAGTCGGCGCCGTTAAAGAAGCGGCGCGCATGTTAAAACATGGCGGTTATTTAGTGGTAGTTGATTGGGCAAAAAAATTGGGAACGCTGGGGCCGGCCGACGGGTCAATGTTAAATCCGGAAGAAGTGCTGCGTTTGGCCGCGCTGGAAAATCTAAAGTTTCTTGATCAAGTTGACGTTGGCGAATACCATTTCGCACTTCTCTTTGAAAAAAATTAAGTTACCATTTGTCATTCCGACCGCAGTGGAGGAATCCCTTACACCAGACGAAAGGGATCTCTCGGCTAGGCTCGAGATGACAGCTAAAAATACCTATGAACATCACCAACCTCTTTAAAATGGATTATTGGTTTTCCCAGCCGTTTACCGCGCGCGGCGCGTCGTTTTGGCTGCTCATTGGCGGATTTTTGTTTTTAATTTTGGCTGGCTTGGCTTGTAAAATTTTATCTAAGTACCAAAATTACAAACCCACGCAGACAGTTTTGAAGAAGCTTGGCAGTTTAGGTTTGGTTCTGGGTTTTTTGGGTTTAGTATGGATGTTTTTCCGGCAAGAAATGGTGGCGTTTTTGGCGTGGCGTTTTTGGCTGTTGTTTGGGGCAGCGGCGGCTGGGTTTGCTTTTTGGAAATCGGTCGGGCGTTTTCTTAAAAGGAATCCGAAATTAAAAGAGGAAGAAGTCAAGCGAGAGCAGATAGAAAAATATCTGCCGAAGAGTAAATAAAATGTCATTGCGAGAGAAGCGAAGCAATCCAATCGAATAACAATTAGATCGCCACGCCCCCGCAATGGCTGGGGACTCGCGATGACAATAATATTATGACCCGTCGAAATAAAGATCTGGGCGATTGGGGAGAAGAAAAAGCGTGTGATTTTTTGCGCCGGCATGGGTTTAAAATTGTGGAGCGAAATTACCACACCACTATGGGTGAAATAGACATCGTCGCCGTAAAAGGCGATGATTATTATTTTATAGAAGTAAAAACCAGAACCGGTGGAGATTTTGCCCATGACGACGCGATTACTTATTGGCAAAAAAGAAAACTGGCCAGGACAGTGCGGGCTTATTGTTACAGCCGAAATATCAAAGACAAATCTTTAATTACCGCCGGCCTGATTTTGGAGTATAATCAGTTCGAGCGCAAACTGAATTTTCGGTTTTATGTGATGTGTTAGCTATTGACAAAAACATATTTTGTGATATAAT
>CAYIHE010000008.1:0-21639 GCA_964363145.1 uncultured Gammaproteobacteria bacterium
GACACAATTTTTGGAGCTACCTTTGTGGCTATTTCGGCGGAGCTGGCAAAAAAGTGGGTGGAAGCCGGTTGGGAAGCAAGCAACGAAGTTAAAAAATATATTGCAGAAACAATTTCCCAGCGCGTGGCCGCCACCACCAGAGAAGAAATGGCCAAGACCGGCATTGACTCTGGTGTTAAAGCGGTAAATCCGGCCACAAAAAAAGAAATTCCGGTGTGGGTTACTAATTATGTACTCGGAGATGTGGGAACTGGCGCCATTATGGCCGTGCCGGCGGATGATGACAGGGACAAAGAATTTGCCGAGAAATATAGTTTGCCTATTATTGAAAATTATACCAAAGCAGGGTTTGAAGATTTTGGAAAAAAAGTTACAAGATACAAATTGCGCGACTGGGTGTTTTCTCGTCAGCGCTATTGGGGTGAGCCGATCCCCATAATAAATTGTGAGAAATGCGGTTTTGTGCCTGTTCCAGAAAATGAGCTTCCGCTTAAACTTCCAAAAGTTAAAAAATATCAACCCACCGACACCGGCGAATCACCACTCGCCGCCATGGAAAAATGGGTAAATACCAAATGTCCTAAATGTGGCGGGCCGGCAAAAAGAGAAACCGATACCATGCCGAACTGGGCCGGATCGTCTTGGTATTTTTTGCGCTATTGCGATCCGCACAACGACAAAGAATTTGCTTCAATGAAAAAACTTGAATATTGGATGGGACACTCAACTGTCATTCCGACGAAGGAGGAATCTCTGTCACAACCAATTGACAGACAGAGATCCCTCGGGGGTGTTAACCCCGCTCGGGATGACAAAAGTGGCGGCGGGGTTGATTGGTATAATGGGGGAATGGAGCATGTAGTTTTGCATTTGTTGTACTCTCGTTTTTGGAATATATTTTTGCACGACATTGGACTGGTGCCAACATCCGAGCCGTATGCCAAGCGCACATCGCACGGAATGATTCTGGCCAAAGGCGGAGAGAAAATGTCCAAATCCAAAGGCAATGTTGTGAATCCGGATGAAATGGTAGAGCAGTTTGGCGCCGATGCTTTGCGTACCTATATAATGTTTATGGGTCCGTTTGATCAGGCGGTGGAGTGGGACACGAATGGAGTGGTTGGAGTTAAACGATTTTTGGATAGAGTGTGGTTGCTTCAGGAAAAAGTGATGTCTGTCATTGCGAGTACCCCTCGGGGCATAAACTCCGCGAAGCAATCTCTTGGTGATGGGATTGTCCCGATAGTGAATCGAGGATCCACGACCGCGGTCGGGACCGCGTCGCCTTTGGCTCCTCGCAATGACAAATTAGAAACGCTTCTCCATCAAACAATTCAAAAAGTCGGAGAGGATATTGAAGCCATGCGATTTAATACCGCCATTGCTAAAATGATGGAGTTGGTTAATGAAATGTCCAAGGTAGGGGTTGAAAATTTTCAACCCTTACAGCGCGGTCAATATGAATTATTAATTAAAATCCTGTCTCCATTTGCTCCCCACATGTGTGAAGAGCTGTGGAGTATTTTAGGGAATAAAAAAGTACTGGCTTTTGAACCATGGCCAAAATATAATCCGGAATTAACAAAAGAATCTACCATGACTCTGGCCGTGCAAGTTAACGGTAAAGTGCGGGATGAAATTACGGTAGCGGTAGAAGTGGACGAAGAAGAAATTAAAAAATTAGCGCTGGCCGGCGAAAAAGTCCAAAAATGGCTGGACGGCAAAGAGCCGAAGAAAATAATTTATGTAAAAGGAAAATTGGTGAGTATAGTAATTTAAAAATTATTTTATGGGCAAAAATTTTGAAGGCAGAGGAGAAAAAATTGTTGATCAAACAGAAAGGGGCCGCAAATTAATAGATGGAGCTTGCTCCAAAGCGCTTGAAGTCATGCGAAGCGACGAAATCAATCCCAGCGATTTTAAAAACCACAGCGGTTATAGCAACGCGACCATTCAAAAAGATATTGCTTATGTTGAAAGATTGGACACAAGCTTCGGTAAAAATCTTTCGCCCGAACAGGAAGATGCGCGAAAACTGGCAATGATTTTTGAGGCTATTATCCACGAACAGGCGGAACTTAGCGACTGGCTTGGTCCGGATGTTATTACCAGAAAAGCTTCCCGTTTTGACGATTTTGGAAACGGCATTGATACCATTGCGGAATTTGCGCATCCGGACGGCAATCTTGTTTTGGCAATTGATGTTACTATGTCCAATCCCACAAAAAAGCTGGAGGACATTAAAAAAGATATTGACAGGGAGACATTGTCGCATATCAAATATTTTGAATCAAGCGATGGAAAATTTAAGGGCCATTTGCGCGGAATAGTGCCGAAAGTTATAGTGGGCGCCGAACGCCGCGCTGTTTTAAGACTGGCATCGTTGTGGTTAAAAAATGAAAAAAAAGAATTGGGCGCTCATCCAATGCAATTGCAGATTTTAGATGAGATTGCCGCGCAATTAAATGTTTTTAGAAGATACGCGGATAAAATCGGCAAGACAAATTTGGGCGATATATATGAAAAACAAACTGACTTAATTCTTGCCATAAGAGAAAGCAAACATTTATTATATCAAAAACCAGGGGCTCAAAGTTATGCTTACAGCGACGGGCTTTATAAAACATTGTTGGATCAGTTAAGTTTAAAGTTTGGAGAAAAAGCGCTGGTTTAAATAAGGCAAGCTCGCGAGTGTAGTTGTTTAGAATTATGCCGGAGCGGAAGTTGATAACTTCGCAAATACATGTTATTATAAACAGGCAGATAAACTTACCAAATTTATTTGATTTTAGTTTATGGTTTTTAAAGAAAGAAAGAGGGTGTTAATAGTGGAGGACGATTCTTTGCTGGCGCAAGTTTTACTTGATGCTTTTGCCAACACTGAAATTGACGGCATGAACGTGGCCAATGGGCTGGAGGTTATGGAAACGACCAAAAAATTTGCTCCGCACGCGATTTTGTTGGATTTGATTTTGCCAGGGCTGGACGGTTTCGCGGTTTTGGAGCAGTTAAAAGCCGATGATAAAACCAAAAATATACCGGTAGTGGTTATTTCCAATTTGGGCGATCTGGGAGATGTTAAATCATGTCTGGCGCTGGGGGCGGAAGAATATTTTATTAAAGCAAACACGCAAGTGAAAAAAATAGTTGATTTTGTGAAAAAAAGAATTTAAAGATTTATGGCTACGCGTTCTAAATTGGTGCTGTTAATAGTGGAGGACGACGAAGTGTTGTTGCGCGCGCTTTATTTGTTGTTCCATAAAAGCAAATACACCATAGCCTCCGCCACTGACGGTGAAAGCGCGATTCAGATGACTCGCAGATTAAAACCGGATCTTGTTTTGCTGGACTTATTATTGCCGAAAATAAACGGATTTGAAGTATTAAGAGTAATAAAAGCCGATCCCGTTTTAAAAAATATTCCAGTAATCGTGTTATCCAATTTGGGTGACGCGTCCGATATGGAAAAAGCCAAGACCTTGGGCGCTGTTGATTATTTTATCAAGGCATCCACCAACTTATCCACGCTGACGGAAAAAGTAAATAATTTATTAGCCGGGAAATTAACACAATCGCCATGACGGTAAGATGGTTAAATTTAATTTTATCTTTAACAAACCGCATCTATACCAGAAAAAATCAGCTTGCGAGTGAAAACGGCATTAAAGGAGCGGGGTCAGTTTTTGTTTTAATTTTTTGGGAAATATTTTTATCTTTTATTTCCGTACCGCTTTATTTGGGGATGAAATCCAGTTCGGTTACGGCCTACATGGAAGAAAAAGGCGGATACGCCAAAGTAGCTTTTGACTACAATTTGCGCAGAGTTTTAACTCTTACCGGTGTAAGCATTTTTTTGTTAATTTGGATTATTAAATTAGTTGTTATAGTTTCTTTGCCGAATGTTTACGGGCCTCTACAGCTTTACCGCGTTGGTCCTTTGGAACCGGTAGACATGCTTAACCAACAACTTGTCGGCGCCAGCACGGTTTTTCAGACCGCCAGATTAGTTAACACCATTTCTCGCCCCGAATTAAAAGAAGTCCGCAAAAAAGCCGGCGGTAATTTTGTTTTTTCCGGCATTGGTTTGCCGGGCATGGAAGTAGTTTTGCTTTTGTCCGAAAAACAATCAATAATTTATTCCGGAATGGCAGACAAAGACGGACGCTGGCAGATAGAACACTTACAAAGCGGTATCAAACTGGCCGAAGGTAATCATTCAATTTTGGTTTTTAATTTTGATCAAAAGTCAGGCACGCGCAGCGAAGTTTCTGATGAGCAATTTTTTAAAGTTACAATTACTTGGGTTGATAAGTTAATAAAAAACATAGACGTGTTGGCCAATTGGTCGTTGGCGCTAATTATTATTATGGGCGTATTACTCACATTTTTAACCATGTAAAAAATGTCTACGCGCTTTTTAAACATTTTCTTTCGCTATTCCGGTTTTGTTTTTAATACCAAGCAAAAAATAGCGACAGCGCAAAATTGGTACAAAGTTTTGCCGCACGCTGTTTTGCTTTTGTTCATAGAAATGGGTTTTGCGGTAGTTTCTTTGCCGTTTTATTTTTTGGTTTCGCCAAAAAAGTTGCAGGAAAGCGGTATATTTTTTCCTTCCCAAGAAAAAGACATTTCGAAAATGCATCATTATATTGTCAGGCGCCGTATTAGTTTGGCTACGTTTTTTGGCGTTGGTTCGGTTTTCGCGATAAAAGTATTTCTTATCGGCGTCGTGTTTTCTTATCTTTTGGGCGTACAAACTTTATTTGCCACCACTCTTACCTGGACATTTTCCAGTCCGTCGGATTATACTTTTGATTCTACCAAAATTGAATTTTCCGGCGACAGCGCCAGATTAAAAGATTTGGGCAGCATCACTTCCAGCTCGACTATAAATTCAGGTCTTACTTCCGACTCTACCGGTTGGACATACGCGGATTGGACTGATCCGTCTAACGTTGTTGTGGGTGGAACTCGGCAGACAACCGGTGGCAATCCTGGTCCGTATCCGGATGTAAATATTGCTATAAACGGTTCTGGTTCGCAAAACCGCACAGGCGCCGGTTATTGGCAGCAGACATTTATTACAAATGTATCTTCGCCGGATTCTGCCACATTAAATCTTGATTGGAAATCAATCACTTATACTGCCCCGGGCACGCCGGCTACATACCGGTTATATGCTTTTATTGATAGCGTTAGCGGCGCTCCGGCGTCAACCAGCACGGCTGTTTGGAATAGCGACGAAATTACCGGCACCACAAGCTGGGCGAGTATTGCCACAACGAGTATTGTCAGCAAGATTCCAACGGCTGGCACTTATTATTTAAAAATTGCCGCTTATGCCACCAGTCCTACGGTAACTGGCGACTACTCTTTTATTTCAGGTTTTGATAACATTATCGCAAATTGGTCTAAAGTAACATCCTTGTTTTCCACTTCTACTCCGACTACTACGCCGGTTAATTCTCTTTCCGCCACTAGAATTGTAAGTTGGAATACATTCACCGAATCTGCGAATCCAAACGGCGGTTCTATCAACTATCAACTTTCCGGCGACAATGGCGCCAACTGGAAGTATTGGAATGGTTCGTCTTGGGCAACCACGACTCTTTCTACAAACGTTAATTCGTCTTCTACTATAAATTTTAACATCGCAAGTTTTGCCACCAGCACCAATCAAATAAAATGGAGAGCATTTTTTACCAGTAATGGCAGTCAGCAAGTAACTTTGAATAGTGTAGCCATAGATTATACGGAAAATTTACGTCCCAGCATCGCTTCGCTTACATCTGCTCAGCAAACTTCCAACGGCAATGTGGCTTTAAACTACAACTTGGTTGATACCGAAAGCGATCCATCCAGTTTGTCGTCATACCAATTTTCCACCAACACCACCAACTGGTTTACAATGACCGCGTCCACCACCGATCCTGCGCACAACGGCGTAAGCGGCCTGTCGGCTTCGCCCGCCGGCACAGCACATACTTTTGTTTGGAGCGCGCTTGCCGATTTGGGTAGAATTTATAATACTTCCGTTTATGCGCGTTTGCGCGCCAACGATGGCATTGCCGATGGAGTTTATACAACATCTTCTGTTTTTACGGTGGATTATGTCGTGCCGGCTGTTACCAATGTTTCGGCAGTAGAAAATTCCAACACCAATACCGTGCAAATTACTTATGATTTATCGGACAATACCGCAGACAATTTATTTGTTGACCTTCTTATTTCCGGAGATGGCGGAACCACTTGGAATGTTGCCACCGGTTCGGTAAGCGGAGCGGTAAGTTCCGGAGTAAGCGCCGGCGCCGGTAAAATTATTACATGGAACGCGGGCGCAGATTATCCAAATCATCAGCAAAGCAATTTACAAACCCGGGTAAGAGCGCGAGATAAATGGCAAAATCAAGGCGACTTTGTCGCTTCCGGTAATTTTTCTTTGGACACTTTGCCGCCGGCTGTAAATGTTACGGTCAATTTACAATCCAGGCCCAATGCCGGTGACACCGCCGCGCTTATCGGCGGAAGTTTTACCGAAGCCAATCCCGGCACTAATACTTTTTATGTAGCCATAAACGGCGGTAGTTATGGCGGTGGCACCGTCGGCACACTCAACACCGCTTCGCCATCGAATCAGGCAACTGCGGCCGGCGCCACGCTTGACGGCAATGATTATATTTCCAAAGTAAAAATTACTCACGCCGATGATTACGGTCAATCTACTGACAATGAAAATACTTCGCCAAGCACTTCTATTAAATACGTAAAACCATACACGCCACAAGCGCCGACTTTAGCTAATCCTATTACCACCAATTTAAACCTGACTATCAATCCACACGCGAGCGAGACCGCAGGGTTGGAATACGCGATTTATGAAACTTCCACCAACAAATTTGTTCAAACAAACGGCGCGTTGGGCGCAAGCATAGTTTGGCAAGCGCTTGGCACAGGATCCGGACAGTGGGGGAATGGCACTGGAATTTCCGGCAAAGTAAATGTAAACGGGATGTCTTCGCCATTGGCGCAATATGTTTTCCAAGTAAAATCACGCAACATCAGCGACACGGTTAATTCCGCGTCTTCCGAATCCGCTTTGTCGGCCTCGGCTCAAATCGCCAACACCGCTCCGTCTATTACCTTAAATACTTACGTTCAAACTACAAACGGTTCAGATTATGTAAACATAAATTATACCGGCACGGATGGCCAGGGCGATATTAGCAGTTTAGTGGCGTATCAATATTCTTTAGATGGCGGTTCCACTTGGGCCACCACTACGGAAAAATCCGGCGTGGGCAGTAGTGGCGTTACGGGCTTGGTATTTTTGCCAACAGGCAGTGATTATTTGTTTGCCTGGAATTCCGGCGCGGACGCTCTTAACATAGAAACCACTACGGCCAAAGTGCGTTTGCGCGCAAACGACACATTAACCAGCGGCAGTCTGGCCACTTCGGCTAATTTTGAGATTGATAATAAAATTCCGGTTGTAGCCAGCGTTGTGTCCATCCAAGGATTGGGAGCCAAAATTGTTTCCACCACTTATTCACTTACCGACGCCAATAATTCCACCGCGCTAATAGAAATTTCCAGCGACGGCGGCACTGCTTGGAGCGTGGCCACTACTACTTTGTCCGGCGCGATTGGATCCGGTGTTTCACCTGGCGCGACTAAGACAGTTACTTGGAACGCGGGAGTGGATTTCAACGGCCAATATAATACCAACATGAAAACACGCGCGCGTGCCACCGACACTTTTGGCAATATTGGCGCTACCAGCGTTTCCTCTGCTTTTACCGTGGACACGCGCGCGCCGGTTATTTCCAATGTTACTGCCAGTCAGGACGCGGGCGCAGGTACTTTTATTTTTCATTATGATGTTTCCGAAGACGCCGGCAATGTTACCGCCTTTTTGGAAATTTCCGGCGATGGCGGATCCACTTGGACAGTGCCGATTACTTCGGCCGTTGGCGCGCTGGGTTTTGGTATTGCTTCGGGCACAGGCAAAACAATTACTTGGAATGGCACTACCGATTATAACAATCAAGAAAAAACTAACATGAAGATTCGTATAACGGCGACTGATCAGTATGCCAATGAAGGCAACGGCGTTTCCGCTAATTTTGATCTGGATACCAAAGCGCCTAGAATTACAAATCTTAGCGCTACGCAAACATCGGCCACCACCACCGTTGTTATTACTTACGATTTAGCCGAACAAAATAATTCAAATGTAGTTGTGGATATTTCTTCGGATAGCGGTTCCACTTGGACTTTGGCCACCACCACTTTGGCCGGAGATGTTGGTTCAGGCAAAACTCCGGGCACCGGCAAAACCATAAGTTGGAATCCGAAAATAGATTTTAACAATCAATCATTGTCCACCATGCGCGCCCGCGTTCGCGCTCAAGACACATTTAACAACCAATCGGCCAATGTTACTTCCACCAGTTTTGTGTTAGATACTTTGCCACCGGCCACAAATGTTACGGCCAATTTGCAAGCCCAGCCAAATGCCGGCGACACCGCCGCGCTTATTGGCGGCAGTTTTACCGAAACTAATCCAAATACCAATAATTTTTATTTAGCCATAAACGTCGGATCCTATGGTAGCGCCACGGCCGGTCAGACCAACACGGCCAGTCCTGTTGATTTATCTACCGCGGTTGGCGCCACACTGGACGGCAATGATTATATTTCCAAAGTAAAAATTACTCACAGCGATGATTATGCGCAATCGGTTGACAATGAAAACACCTCTCCGTCTACTATATATAAGTACGTAAAACCATACACACCGTCCGCGCCGACCGTAAATAATCCAATTGTGGGCGCGGTTGACGCAACGGTAAACAAAAATGTTTCCGAAACAGACGGTTTGGAATACGCTATTTTTGAAGTTACCGAATCCAAATATGTTCAAGCCAACGGCACGCTTGGCGCCGGCGTTGTTTGGCAAGCGCTCGGCACAGGCGCCGGGCAATGGGGCAACAGTTCGGCCGTATCCGGAAAGATTACCGTTAGCGGTTTGTCGCGTCCTTCCTATACTTATCAATTCCAGGCAAAATCACGCAACACCAGCGACACTGCTCACGCGGCCGCCAGCGAAAGCGCGCTTTCCAGTTCCGGCTCTTCTCAAAATCAAGCGCCAACGGTTTCATTCAATTCTACCACCCAGACCACCGACGGTTCTCGTTATGTAAACATCAGTTATCAGGGTATTGATTTGGAAAGCGAAACCTCCACTTTGGTTACTTATAAATATTCCACCAACAATATTAATTATTTCACCATGACGGAAAAAAGCGGAGTTGGTTCGGATGGAATTAGCGGTTTAATATTTTTGCCGTCGTCCGGCGCCAACTTCCATTTTATGTGGGATGTAAATACCGATTTGACCAACACCGAAAATACTACGGTTTACGTGCGCTTACAAGCCAATGACGGTACCAGCTCCGGCAACGCCAACACGGCCAGCGCCTTTACCGTAGATACTAAAAATCCTGTAATTTCCGTTGTTTCGGCCAGCCAGACCAGCAACAGCAACAATGTAGTTATTTCCTATGCTCTTACGGATCTTTCTACCTCAAATGTAGAATTAAATATTTCTAGCGATGGCGGGTCTTCTTGGACCGTGGCCAGCTCCAGCGTATCCGGCGATGTTGGCGCCGGAGTTAGTCCCGGTAGCGGACGAAGTATTACTTGGAACGCGGGCGTAAATTTTGCCAATCAAGAAGTCTTAAATATGCGAGTCAGAATTCGGGCCACCGACTCTTTTGGTAATTTAGGCAGTTTTGTTTCTTCGGCAAATTTCTCCGTGGACACCAAAGCGCCGGTAATGGCCAGCGTTACCGCCTCGCAAAATTCGGCTTCCGGTACTGTGGCTATTACATATAGCTTGACCGATGACAACAACGCCACTGTGGCGGTAGACATTTCCGAAGATAGCGGCTCCACTTGGGGCGTGGCCACTACCACCTTGTCCGGCTCGGTCGGATCCGGAGTTGCGCCCGGCGCGACCAAGACGGTCAGCTGGAATGCGGCAACGGATTTTCCAAACCGCGAGCAATCCGGATTAGTCGTTCGAGTTAGATCTACTGACACTTTTGCAAATGTCGGTTCACCGGCTTCTTCAGCTTCATTTGCCGTTGACACATATGCGCCGCGCGTTACCGGCGTAACTGCCGGCCAAACTTTGGGTTCGCAAAATATTTCCATTACTTATAATTTATCCGAACAAAATAATTCCACCGTTGCTTTTGATATTTCCAACGACGGCGGCTCTACTTGGACTGTGGCGCACTCCACGGTTAGCGGCGATGTTGGCGCCGGTATAAGTTCCGGCAGTAAAACAATTACTTGGAACGCGGGCGCGGATTTTAGCGGTCAGCAAAATTCAAATATAATGGCGCGCGTGCGCGGCACCGACTCCTTTAACAATATCGGCGGCAACACTACGTCGTCTATTTTTGGCATAGATACTTTGGCTCCGGTTATAAACATAGCCGCGGATTTGCAGACTCAGCCCAATGCCGGCGACACCACTGCTTCTATCGGCGGCAGTTTTACCGAAACAAATCCTAATTTAAATAATTTTTATATTGCCATAAACGGCGGCGCGTACGGATCATCCACGGCCGGCACCGGCAACACCGCTTCGCCGTCTAATCAAACAACCGCTGTCGGCGCGACTTTAACCGGCAATGATTATATTTCCAAAGTTAAAATTACTCACACCGATGATTACGGCCAGTCAGCAACCAACGAAAATACTTCGCCAAACACGGCTTACAAATATGTTAAACCACACACCCCATCAGCGCCAACGGTGGATACGCCGCAAAATACTTCCGTAGATATTGTCATAAATGCTTTTGCCGGCGAGTCGGCCAGCGTGCAGTATGCTATATATGAAGTTTCTACCAATAAATACGTTCAAAGCAACGGATCTTTGGGCACAAACGCGGTATGGCAAGCGCTTGGCACCGGCGCGGGACAATGGGGGAATGGGCTGGCTATTTCCGGCCGAGTTCGGGTAACAGGTTTAACTTCACCGGTGGCGAATTATAGTTTTAGAACCAAATCGCGCAATCCTCAAGACGCGGCGCACGCGGCCAGCAGTGAAAGCAGTCTTTCCGGCGTGGCAGGCATTACCAACACAGCGCCAAGCATTTCTATTACTAGCGCCGCGCAATCAGCCGGAAATAATTACGTTACCATAAATTATACCGGCACAGACGCGCAAAATGATACGAACAATTTAATTAATCTTGAATATTCCACGGATAATTTAGCGTGGAATACAATGACCCAAAAATCCGGCGCCGGTTCCAGCGGTACCAGCAGTTTGCAATTTACTTCCGCCGGGGCCAGCTTAAATTTTGTCTGGGATATGGCCGCGGATTTGCCTAACCAAGAAAATTTGCTCACTTACGTTCGTTTGCGTTCCACCGATAGTTTAGCTAACAGCAATTTGGCTGTCTCTTCCGCGTTTTCCGCCGATACGCGCGGGCCGGTTATTACCAGTATTACCACCGGCCAAACTCCAAGTTCCGATACGGTTACCATTCAATATAATTTGGCCGATAATACCGGTTCCAACAACAATGTGCTTGTGCTTATTTCCAGCAACGGTGGAACCACTTTCTCCGTGGCCACCACCACGCTTAGCGGCAATGTTGGCGCGGGCGTGACCGCGGGCACTGGACGGAGTGTAACTTGGAATGCGGGTACGGATTTTGCCAATCAAGAAAATAACAGTATGCAAGTTAAAATTGCCGCTACCGACGCATACAATAATACCGGTAATTTTACCTCCTCTGCCAATTTTACCGTAGACACCAAGTCGCCGGTAGTTTCCACGGTTAGCGCCAGCCAAGTTTCCGGATCCACCAATGTTACCATCAATTATACCTTGGCCGATATTAGCGCTTCCGGCAATTTGGTAGAATTTGGAATTTCAGCCGACGGCGGCGTCACTTGGACTGTGGCCACATCTTCAGTTAGCGGCGATATTGGTTCTGGAGTTGCCACGGGCAATAAATCATTTACTTGGAATGCCGGCGTTAATTTTTCCGGCCACAGTCAAACTAATATCAGAGCGCGCGCCCGTGCCCGCGATTACTTTGGCCATCAAAGCGCGTTTATCCAGTCGGCCAATTTTGCTTTGGATACCGAAGCGCCGGTTATTAGCAGTGTTACCGCTAGTCAGGCCGCCAATTCCAGCACTATAAATATTTCCTATAATCTGGCCGACGATAATGCCGCCAATATAAATGTAGCAGCGGATATTTCCGGTGACGGCGGAGTTACTTGGACAGTTGGCGTCGCAACGTTGGCAGGCAGCATCGGTTCGGGCCAATCAACCGGAAACGGCAAAGCAATGACATGGAACGCCGGTCTGGATTTTGCTAATCAAGAAAAAAATAATGTCCGCGTAAGAATTAGAGCCACGGATAGTTTTAGCAATGCCAGCGCCAATTTTGCTTCATCGGATTTTTCCGTGGATACAGGCGCGCCGCTTGGTTTGTCAGCATTTAGTAAATTCGCCGAAACCGCCAATTCGGTAACCATGCAATGGTCAAGCGGCATTAGCGACGCGCATTTTAATCATTATGAATTATGGTATGGCGCCAACCAAACCGATGTGCAAAATCGCGGTGGCAGCGCCACCAAATGGAACGCGTTACAGGACGCGAATTTAAGCAATATAAGCGCGAACGCCACCGTTATTACAGGTCTTAGCGTTGGGGCCAATATATTTGTAAAAATTTGGGCAGTAGATAATTTTGGCAACGAAGTCACTGTTGCCGATGTTAATGTCTTTATCCAGCAGGTTGTTGTGGCGGCGGCAGCAGCAGTCACTCCGTCAGTTGGCGGCACCGCGGTACCGGTTACTGTAGTCAGCGTCGCGCCGGCCAAACCTCTGCTGTCAACAATTAGTTCCCCAACAAATTTAACCAGTGTTAATATCTCCGGATTTTCCGTGCCCGGCTACCGCATTGATTTGTACGATAACAATATTTTCTCACAAAGACTTAGTCAGCCGGTAAATAACAGCGGACAATTCAGCCAGCCAGTTGTTTTAACGGAAGGAAACCATAACCTTACCGTTCGCGCCACCGATGCCGGCGGACGAGTCAGCGATTTTTCCGATCAGGCCAATCTAACTGTTGACTTAACTTCGCCAGCCGCGCCGTTGATATTTTCTCCGGCTAACAACGAAAATATTACTACCAACATCCCCAGCTTAATTGGCGGCGCTGAACCTTTTTCTGTTGTCGGGATAATTTTGGATAGAGTCAACCGATTTACTGTTTTGGCCGGCAGTAACGGCGGTTGGCAATTTGTTATTCCTTCCGCCTCTGCTTTGGTCAATGGGCCTCATTCATTTGTAATTACCGCCACGGACTTAGCCGGAAATAGCGGAGCCAGCATCACCCATCGGTTAATCGTGCCGGTTGGAACCGTTGCGCCAGTCGGATTGCCAACTGCGTCGGTGTCTGGAGTTGTGTTGTCTACGCCAACCACAGTTGCTCCTACCGCTCAAATTATTCGTGAAGTTACTCGGGCTGTAGAATTGCCAGGTTTGCCATCTCCGCAAATAGTGTCGGCTTCGGCTGAAAACGCCGCCGTTTCCGGCACCAATGATTTAATTAAGTTTAGCGGCACGGCCTTGCCTAATCAAGAAGTAATTATTTATATTCACAGTGAACAATCTTTGGTTTATCGCGTCAAAGCCAACAGTCAAGGTGTTTGGAGTATTGAACATTCCCAAAAATCAGCGGAATTAGCCCCGGGCCAGCATACTATTTACGCGGTGGGCGTGGATACGGCGGCAAACATAAAAAGTCGGCCTGGTTTTGTTAAAACTTTTACCATCAGCAAGAGTTTTTGGGTAACAGTGTTTAATCTGTTAAATTTGCCCAACACAATTGCCACGTCCATTATTTTGCTCATCGCGCTCGGCTGGCTTTATCGGATTAGAAAATTAGAAACAGCGAATGTTTAAACCGCAGGTGTGGCGCGAAGTTTATGGATTTGCAAGAAGAAATAAAAAAAATGGTTGGATCCGCGAGCAAAACGTTGTTCGCGTTTTGTTTTTCTTTTATTTTAGGCGTTGGTTTATTTTCTCTTAATGAATCTCCCACCACCCCCACACCCCTCCTCGGGCAGGATGGGAAGCCGTTATTTTTTTATTTGTATATTTTATTTATCGGAGCGATGCTGGCCGCAATATTTTTTTGGAAAAATAAAAAATGGCGTTTTATATTTATTGTCATGGCTTTATTTTTTGGTGGCGGTTTAAGGTTTTTGTCGGCCGCGTCTGTTGGCGGCGCCGGGCATATTAGTTCTTATAACGGAGAAACAATAAATTTGACAGGATGGATTTCCAGCGAACCGCTGGCCAAAACAAACGAAGCAACGTATGTGGTTAGCGCGCGAACTTGCGCGCCGTTGGCGGCCTGCGCCAAGAATATTTCCGGAAAAGTATTGGTAAAACTGCCGCTTTATCCGCAATATAATTTTGGCGATACGTTAGAAATAAAATGCCGTTTACAGTCGCCGCAAAACAGCTTGAACTCTGAATTTAATTATAAAAACTATTTAGCCAAAGACCGGATATGGTCAATCTGCGCTTTGCCTAAAATTATTTCAGTTGCCGCGCCGGTAAACAGTTGGATAAAATTTGCGAAACAAATTTATAATTTAAAAATTTTTTTTCAAAATCAAATCAATCGGCTTTGGCCCGAACCGCAAAGCAGTTTGCTGGCCGGTCTTCTTTATGGCAGTAGAACGGGTTTAACTCCGGAATTGACGGAAAATTTTAATCGCACCGGTCTTTCTCATATTGTGGCCATTTCCGGATTTAATATCAGTATTATCGCGACTTATTTGATGTTTATTTTAATTTATGCCGGTTTATACCGCCAGCGCGCTTTTTGGGCCGTGGTGGGCGGGGTAATATTTTTTGTAATTTTTACCGGGGCGTCCGCTTCGGTGGTGCGGGCGGGGATAATGGGCATCGTGGTTTTAATGGCCCGGCAAGTTGGCCGGCTGACGCGTTCGGGCAATGTTTTGGTTTTTACCGCCGCGGTTATGGCCGCGATTAATCCGTATGTTTTGGCGTGGGACGCCGGATTTCAGCTTTCGTTTGCGGCCGCTATGGGTCTAATTTATTTGTCTCCGGTTTTGGAAAAAATTGACATCCCCGTAGCCCCAGCCTTAAAAAGCGTTGGAAAGGCGCTCCCTCTATTTTTAAGGAGAGGGTGGGGAGAGGTCATTTGGCCAATATTTATTTCCACTTTTTCGGCCATTATCGCAACTTTGCCATTGACGCTTTGGCAATTTGGCCGGTTTTCCGCGGTGGCGCCTCTTACCAACCTTTTGGTGTTATGGACTATTCCCGGATTAATGTTGTTAGGAGCCGTGGCGTTGACAGCCAGTTTTATTTTTTATCCTTTTGGGCAGGCGCTGGCTTGGGTTGCTGGCGTGGGTTTAAGTTATGTTATAATGGTAGCGGATTGGTTTGGCCGCCGTAGTTGGTCGGCTATGGAATTTAAAATTCCGTGGTGGCTGATGGGGATGATGTATTTTGTTATTTATGTCATTGCGAGGAGAACCAGTAGTAATTCACATCGTTCAACGATTGTCATTGCGAGGAGTGAAGCGACGAAGCAATCCCCAGGATTAAAGAAGTAGCCCGATATGAGAAAGCAGTATAATAAGGTTTATTTATAATTTGAGGGGATTGCCGCGTCGCTACGGCTCCTCGCAATGACATTATGAAAAAAACAAAAGTCCTATCTTCAGAAGCTGGCTACAATTTAGCCGTTGATGTGTATGATGAAAATGAAAATTATTTAAATAGTTTTGAGCAGGGTGAGCTTGTTCCTTTGCTCGGCGCTCTGGCTGGTAAAAAAGTTTTGGATGTCGGGGCCGGCACCGGCCGTTTATCTTTGCCGATGGCCAATAGAGGGGCAAATGTTACCGCTTTGGATGTGTCGCCCAAAATGCTGGAGATAATAGGGAGAAAATCCCGCAGTAGCGGGATGCTCGATTTTCCAACCAAATCAAAGATTTGGGGAAAATCGGCAAAAAATTCAAAAATTATTACCGTAGTTGGAGATGCCGAAAGTTTGCCCTTTAAAAACGAAACTTTTGATATAGTAACAGCCGCGTTTTTGATTGTGCACCTAAAAGATCCGACCAGATTTTTTGATGAAGCGTATAGAGTGTTAAAAGATGGAGGAATTTTGGCGGTGACTAATATTAATCAAAAAGATCCGCCGCAGGTAAAAACAAAACAGGGAGAAATAATTATAGAATCTTTTTATCATCGGCCGGAGAAAATTAAGGAGATTTTGGAGTCGTTGGCTTTTAGTATTGAAGAAGAAATTTTTGTTAAAGAAAAAGATGTTTGGGTGAATCAGATAATTCTGGCGAGGAAATAATTTTAGGGTTTATCTAATTGTCATTCCGACGACGAAGGAGGAATCTCTGTCCGGTTCGTTAGTTGTTAAGATGACAAACAGACAGAGATCCCCCCGCCAGCTTCGCTCTGCTCAGCAGAGCGGGCAGGTCGTCGGCCAAGGCCTCGCTCGGGATGACAAACAAACAATTATGAAAAAACCGATAATAATTATTTCAATCCTAGTAATTCTAATCGCCGGGCTTTTTTTATACACCAAATTAAATAATTCCCAAAAACATTTTCAAGTCACTTTTTTTAACATCGGCCAAGGCGATGCGGCTTTAATAAATTTTGGCAACGGCCAAAAGATGTTGGTGGATTGCGGTCCGGACAGAACGGTT
The DNA here is from genome assembly GCA_964363145.1 of uncultured Gammaproteobacteria bacterium. Taxonomy (GTDB): domain Bacteria; phylum Patescibacteriota; class Patescibacteriia; order Magasanikbacterales; family GWA2-37-8; genus XYD2-FULL-39-9. The sequence goes on from CAYIHE010000008.1 coordinate 16,816, forward strand.
TTGTCCAAATTGGGCAAGTACCTGCCTTTTTATCGGCGCGATCTGGACTATTTGCTGGTAACTCATCCGGATTTGGATCATTATGGCGGGTGCGTGGAAGTGTTGAAAAGGTATAAAGTGAAGCGTATTATTTTTAATGGACGAGAAAAAACTTACGATAAGTATTGGCAAGAATGGGATAAAACCATGCGTGGGGAAAATGCCGAATTGGAAATAGTAAACGGTTATAGCCAAAAAAATATCGCCGGCGCGGTTTTAACTTTTTTTTCGCCGGATGATGGCTTGAATTTAGACGTTAAAAATGACGACAACAATAATTATTCCATTGTTTTTAAATTGGAAAATAAAGGTCAGTCGTATTTATTTACCGGTGATATGGAAGAGCCGCTGGAAAAAGCGCTTGTATACAAATATTGTTCAATGACGACGAGGGTTCAAAATTTTGAACCTCTACGCCAATCGCAATCGAGTGTTGTAGGGGCACAAAATTTTGTGCCCTCGGAACAAAGCAAACGTCCGGTTGTTTGTCCCGCCCTCCAATCCAATATCCTCAAAGTTGGCCATCATGGCAGTGATAGTTCATCAGGCGAAGATTTTTTAAATCTGGTTAATCCCAAAACAGCCATTGTGTCGGTTGGTAAAAATAAATATGGCCATCCGTCTTTGCGCGTATTAAAGAAACTGGAAAGGATTGGAGTTGAAAGTTTGAGGACAGATGAAAAAGGTGATATTGTGGAGTATTGACAATAATAAATCAGCATGTTATTATACAAGCATACATAAAAGAGCTTTCATACTGAAATGCTCTTTTTTGTTAGCCATTTTTGTGCTATCATTTATTCAACTAATTAATAAGCTAAAAAGCTACAAGCTAAGAAGCTAATAAACATATGTCCGAAATTACAAAAGCCATACAAATGTTATGTGATGAAAAAAATCTTCCCTACGAATCCGTAATGGAAGCGATTGAGTTTGCGTTGGCTGCGGCCTACCGCAAAGATTTTGGCAACAAACAGCAAAATATTAAAGTAAAATTTGATCCGGAAACCGGCGACATGAAAGCATGGGATATAAAAACCGTGGTGAAAGATATTGCCGAAGACGCGCTGGAAGCCGCTCAAGACGAGTTGGCCAAGCGACGCGAAAAAGCCAAAGAAGAAGGCCGTGAATTAACCGAAGAAGAAACCGCTGATTTGCCTCATTTTAATCCTAAAATGGAGTTAATGCTGGCGGCCGCTAAGGAAATACAAAAAAAAGTTAAAGTAGGCGAGGTAATGGAAATTCCTTTGGACATTCCAAGTGAATTTGGACGCATGGCCGCGCAAACCGCCAAACAGGTTATTATTCAAAAAATTCGCGAGGCGGAAAGAGGCATTGTCTTTAATGATTTTAAAGGACAGGAGGGGCAGTTGATTATGGGCACTATTCAAAGAGCCGAGGCCAGAAAAGTTTTGGTTGATTTTGGCAAAGTTACTGGCGTGTTGCTTACGGATCAGCAGTCCAGCCGCGACCAGTATCGTCCGGGCGCGCGCATGAAATTTTTGTTATTGTCAGTGTCTATGACGCCGCGCGGACCGGAAATAATTTTATCTCGCCGCGACACCGGCATGGTGCGAGAAATTTTTAAACAAGAAATTCCGGAAATTAATGACGGTCTGATAGAAATAAAAGGCATTGCCCGCGAGCCGGGTTTTCGTTCCAAAGTGGCGGTGTCTACCACCGATGAATCCATTGATCCGATTGGTTCTTGCATTGGTCAAAGAGGCAGTCGCATCAACACTATTATTGAAGAACTTGGCGGAGAAAAAATTGACGTGATTCAGTATAGTGATGACGCGCCAAAATATGTTTCTCACGCTCTGTCTCCTGCTAAAGTTTTGAATGTAAAATTGGACGAATCTAAAAAGCTGGCCGAAGTGAGCGTGGCGCCGGATCAATTTTCTTTGGCCATTGGCCGCAACGGACAAAACGTGCGATTGGCCGCCGAACTTACCGGCTGGAGAATAGACGTAGTGGCAGAAGGCGGAAAACAAGAAATGTCCAGCGATGAAGTGAAAGTTGAAGAAGAAGCAAAAACAGAAGTTGCGCCGGAGACGGTTGAACCGGAAAAGAAAGACGAATAATTAGTTATTAAAATTTTACGTTTATGTATTCTTTATTCAACACCGTTTTATATCAACCCATCTTCAACATATTTGTCTTTTTGTATAACATTATCCCAGGGCATGATGTGGGGCTGGTAATTTTGGCCATCACAGTTTTGGTGCGTTTGGCGCTTTATCATTTAACCGGCTCTTCAATCAAATCACAGCGCGCTTTGCAGGAGCTTCAGCCAAAAATGTCGGCCATAAAAAAACAATACGCGGACGACAAGCAAAAACAGACGCAGGCCATTATGGAATTATACAAAACAAATAAGGTAAATCCGCTTACTTCTTGCTTGCCAATGTTGGTTCAACTGCCGATTTTAATCGCTTTGTATATGGTGTTGCGCGATGGTTTGGATTCAAAAAATTTGGCAGATTCACTATATTCGTTTGTGGCCAACCCGGGCACTATCAATCAAATATCTTTAGGATTTTTTAATATGGCCAAGCCAAATTATGTGCTGGCTGTGTTTGCCGGTTTGGCGCAGTATTGGCAAGCCAAAACATTAAGCCGAAAAAATCCGCCACAAGAAGCTGGCGCCGGCGGCAAAGACGAAGCAATGATGTCAATGATGAACAAACAAATGCTGTATTTTATGCCGGCCATGACGGTTTTGATTGGTTTAAGTCTGCCGGCCGGCTTAACTTTATATTGGTTTTTCGGCACGGTGCTGATGGCTTTACAGCAGATATACGTTTCCAAAAAAACTAAAACCAATAATAATGTCGTGGAAGGAGAAGTGGTTAAATAAAAGCAGAGTAAGGCAAGGTAAAGCAAATTAAGGCAGATTAAAGCAATGGACGAACATGGTGCCTTATTCTGCTTTACTCTGCCTTACAAACTTTAATTTGCTTTAAGTATGTTTATCAATTTTCGTCAGCTGGCGCGCTTGCCGGTTTACACCGAATCCGGCGCAAAACTGGGGCGAATTTATGATTTTGAATTGGATATAGATTCGCAGGCTGTGGCGAGATATTTGGTCAGGCCGAATTTTTTTAGCGCTAAAAATTTTTTGATTCAAGCTTCTCAAGTCAAGGAAATTACTTCGGATAAAATAGTGGTTTTTGATAATGTGGCGCGCGCGGAATTAAGTTCCGCCATGACGGCGGAAGAATAGCCGTATGTCCCAAGAGTTTTTTCTGCGAATTTCCATTCTAAAAACTCTCGCGTATTTTGACTTAACCGATTATCCTCTTACCAAAGAGGAATTGTTTTCATGGCTTTGGCAGCCACCCGTGATTAGTTACGCGGATTTTTTGCAGTTTTTGTCATTGCGAGGAGCCGTAAGCGACGAAGCAATCTCATCGCAAGGGGATCGCCACGCTTCGCTGGCGATAACAGAAAAATCAAACTATTATTTTTTGCCAGGACGGGAAAAAATCGTGGCAGAAAGACAAAGAAAATTTTTGATTTCCGAAGAAAAATTAAAAATCGCCAAAAAAGCCGCGAAAAAAATCATGTCAATTCCTTTTTTGCGGGCGATTTTTGTCTGCAATTCCGTGGGCGCGCGGCAAGCGGACGAGGATAGCGACATTGATTTTTTTATTGTTACCGACATTAAACGCGTTTGGATTGTTCGTTTTTTTACAAATTTAATTTTGCGTTTGCTTGGCCTGCGCACTTATGGCAAAAAAAATAAAAATAAAATTTGTTTGTCTTTTTTTGTGGACACAAATCATTTGGATTTGGCGCCTCTGCGCGCCACGGAGCAGGACATCCACTTTGCTTGTTGGGTTCAGCAAATGTTGCCCGTGTACGATCCGCAAAATTATTATGCTCAATTTTTGCGCGCCAATAGCTGGATAAAAAAATTTATTCCTTACATGAAAACCGAAACTGTATCCGCCAGCTCTTATGCTTTGCCAAATTCTAAAATCGGTTTGGTTTGGAAAAAAATCTGGGAAAAAATGTGGCATGGCGCGTATGGCGATGCAATAGAAAAACAGGCCAAAGAAATACAGTGGTTAAAAATGAAGCCGGCTATAAAAGAAAAATCTCGCCACAGCGACAACGGAGTGGTAATTTCGGATGCCGTCTTGAAGTTTCATGAAAATGATACTAGGATAAAATATAAAGAAGATTGGGAAAAACTTTGCGTTAGAATATGCAAAAATTAATTAAATATCTGCTTTTAATTTTTTTATTTCTGTTGCCATGGCAAACCAGGTATATTTGGCATTACGGGGAATTAAATGGCGGGTTTTGGGAATATGGAACTTTTAGTATTTACGCCACCGAAATTTTGTTGTGGATAATTTTGTTATTGTTTTTTGTCCAGCATTTTTTAAATAAATCTTTTTGGGTAAAGTTGAAAGAAAAAAAGAGCAAACGGGGCCTTGCGTTTATTTTGTTTTTAGTTTTTTTGGCGTTTTCCACGGTTTTAAGCAATAATTTTTGGGTTTCGTATAATTACGCCTTTCATATTTTAGAAGCAATGGCTTTAATGGTTGTTCTCTCCGGTGTCATCCCGACCGCAGTGGATGGATCCCTTAAACCAGACGAAAGGGATTCCTCTATTACGCTTCGCTCCAATCGGAATGACAGACTTACGGTGGCGCTGTGGCTTGGAGGCGTAGTCCAGGGCGCGCTGGCAATATATCAATTTCTAACCCAAAATATTTCCGGCTCCAAATGGCTTGGTATGGCCGAGCATAGCGCCAGACAACTTGGCGCCAG
>CAYIHE010000009.1:0-21577 GCA_964363145.1 uncultured Gammaproteobacteria bacterium
GCGGACTTTATCTTCGGAAAAATTGTCCATGCCTACCGAGGCGATGATGAACATAAAATGGTATGTTTTGTCATTCCGAATCCCCCTTGTGGGGTGAGGAATCTCTGTTTATTCCCCGCTTGGGCGGGGTAGGGGTGGGTTGGTTAGTGATTACCCACCCCTGGCCTTGAGGCCTTCCCCGCCCGAGCGGGGAGTTACAAAACCCCGCCTTGTTTAAGGGCGGGATTTTAAATTAAGCATTAATTTTTATGGCCGGACCCATAGCCGAACAGACAAAAACATTTTTTATAAAAGCGCCTTTGGCTGTGGCCGGCTTGGCCTTGCGCAAAGCGTCTAGAAATGCGTTTATATTTTCTTTTAATTTTTCCTCGCCAAAGCTGATTTTGCCCATGGCTTGGTGCACATTTCCGCCGTCGTCATTTTTAAATGTTACCTTGCCTTTTTTCAGTTCTTCAATCATTTTTTTGATGCTCGGTCCGACAGTTTCGGTCTTGGGGTTAGGCATTAAACCTTTTGGGCCAAGCACTTTGGCGATGGCCGCCAGCTTCGGCATCATATCCGGAGTGGTTACGGCCACTTCAAAGGCAATTTTGCCCGTGTCTTTTATTTTTTTAATATCTTCTTCGTTATAAATAAAATCCGCGCCCGCTTCTTTGGCTTCTTTTTCTTTTTCGGCAGAGACAAAAGCGGCGACGGTTTTAGTTTTGCCGGTGCCGTGCGGCAGAACCACGGTGGCGCGCACTTGCTGTTCGGATTTTTTGGTATCAATGCCCAAATTGGCATGGATTTCCACAGTGGCGTCAAATTTTACTCCGGATGTTTCGGTTACCAGCTTGACGGCTTCGTCCAGCGAGTAAACTTTATTTTGGTCTACCTTTGCCCGCAGGGCTGTCATTCGTTTTGACATATTATATTATTACACAGATATGCGAATGATGCTGATACATTGATATGCGAATGATACAAATTTACGAATTCGCGAATTCATAATCCATATTATTAGCGTATTTGTATATTAGCGACATTCGTAATCTGTGTTGTGGTGCTAACTCCCAAGTGTTTGGGATCCCACTTAATGATTGAAAGTATAGGTTAAGATGATGGGTTTGTCAAGGATAAAATGGAGTCCAGAGCGTCTCGCAACTGCGCGGCGCCCCGGACTAAACAAATCAGACGGTTATATGTTCTCGGAATTGAATTCCAGAGATTGTTTGATATGGGCCACAATCGTTTCGCGGAGGGTTTTTATCTGATTTATCAACACGCCTTTTTCGTGTTGTGGGAGGTTGGCCAGCGCTTCATTGCCCCAGAAATCTGGTATCAAATATGCATCTAGCAACGACGGCCACTTTCGCGGCACAGTGAATGCGCAGACTATCTCGTGTGGTGTGCCATTTACTTTAATAGCTATTAGCAAATCACCAACTCCCTCCAAATTGAGAACTACCGGTAAATACATCGGTCGATTGATGGTAATCATCGGCATTGTTGATTCCTCCTAGTCAGTGTTTTATCATATTTAAGAAGAAATGTCAATCTAATACCCTTGAATTCGAGTCGAGGCTCTGGTACATGGTCAATGTTAAGATTGACAATTTGCCAGCCTGTTGCTATGGTTGATTTAAGTTCATAGGAGGTGGAAAAATGCGCGAGCTGGGTATTGCCGCTTCTATCACGTGTCTGATGTATTGTTTCCAGACGGTGTGCGGCGACGGAGACGTAATCATGTTTTGGTTCTTGCTTGGCTATTACTGCGTGGCAATGCTGGCATTTATGTTTGTGCTTTGGGTAGTGGCTTGGGGGGGAATAAAAATGTTTTCGGCCAAAAACATGTGGACATCGTTTTGCCTTAGTTTTTTGGGAGTGCCGGCTGCCACCATTGTTATGGCGCTGGCTCTTAGTCCGTTCATTTAACCAAAGAATGCCAAGCGTTTCGGGGCGGCGATGCAGTTTTTCGCCACCCTTTTTTAATTGTTTTTTAATCGGTTTTATGTTAAAATTACTTAGTAGATAAAATTTTTATGCTATTAAATATCATCGTTGCCAATGTTTTGGTTGGGCTAATCGGCGCTATTGGCGCATATGGCATTGTTAGTTTTTTTATAAGCAAGCGCTCCAAACTAATGTATTTGGTCAGTTTTGCCGCAGGCGCGCTGGTGGCCGTGTCTTTTTTTGATCTTTTGCCCGAAGCCATTGCCGCGCAGGGCGACTTAATGAAAACAATGGGTTATTTTGTGGCCGGATTTGTTTTCTTTTTGCTGATTGAAAAAAGTTTTTTTTATTATCATTGCCATGACACGCAATGCACGAATCACGCTTCGTCCAAGCTGATAATTTTTGGCGACTCGGTGCATAATTTTTTGGATGGCGTTGCTATCGCGGCCAGTTTTTTGGCTGGCCCGGGCGTGGGTATTTTTACCACTCTGGCTATTATTATTCACGAAATTCCGCAAGAGGTTGGCGATTTTGGCGTTTTGATTCACAACGGTTATAGCAAGAAAAAAGCCCTATTATATAATTTGTTTTCCGCTTTGGCGGCGGTGGCGGGCGGCGTGCTGGCCTTTTACGCTTTAAATAAATTGGAAGCTTATATTCCGTATGTTTTGGCCATTACCGCGGGCGGATTTGTTTATATCGCCACCGTGGATATTTTGCCGAAAATACATCATGACAGCGATACCCGTTTAAAGATTTCCGCGCAGAGCATTGTTTTTATATTGGGCGTGGTTTTGCTTTGGGCGCTTGGAAAGTATGTGGGGGAATAAAATATGCGCGTGCCATTTAGAAAACCGGGAAAATACAGCCAGATGAAATCCGATCCGATGATGACCAAAGAAAAATTTGCCGATTTGGAAAGAGAAGTAAAACATTTAAAAGATATTCAGCCGTCTGCCGCGGTCGAAGTTAGCCGTTTGGCCGAGCTCGGAGATTTTTCGGAGAATGTGGAATACCAATTGGCCAAAGGACGTTTGCGCGGTATAAACGACGCGATTTTTCGGTTGGGAAACCAGTTAAAAAATGCCGTAATTATTGAACCAAAAGCGGGCGTGAGCGCGGTGGAGTTGGGCGGCAAGGTAACTGTATTTGCCGCCGGCAAACAAAAAACTTATCAAATTCTTGGTTCCGCGGAAACTGATCCGCGCCAAGGAATTATTTCGCAAAATTCTCCTCTTGGAGCCGCTCTGTTAGGGCGAAAAAAAGGCGAAAAGTTTATTTTTCGCGAAGTAGAATACGAAGTAATAAGCGTTGAGTAATATTTAGAGCGGAGTGGAGTCGGTTTTGGGCCGGGCGCGTTTTTCGCCCGGCTTTGAAATTTTTTTGAGCACGGGTTTGCTCTGGCCAAAAGAATGCCGCGGAGATTTCGCGTCAGCGGGCAGGTTGTTTTCGGAAGATTTTGGTTTAGAAAGTTTCAATTGGTCCATTTGTTTTTTATACCATTTCATATATTTAGGAATGAATTTTAAAATGTCATATTTATCATACTCCGCATTTAAATTTTTGGGAATACTTTTACGCCCATCCGACAGCTTCGCTTGCCAACAACACCACTTTAGTGGTATGGTATGAAATATTTGGAAAAAATCAAAATTAAAGTAATTATGACTAGCAAGCAAATGAAAATCAAGTTAGTCGCGGCAATCGCGTTCGTTGCTTTTTTAGGCGTGGTTGTTTTTGGATTTATTTTCATGATGAATATAAACATGCACACGGATCATTCTGCGGCTAGCGAATGCCCCCGTATCATGTTTAGCGGTGGAACATGCCCGCAAAGCGCGTTAGATGCCGCTGTTCATCATATTTCTATTTATCAGTTATTTACTAATGCGCCGATAAATTTTGGCATTATGGCATCTATGATTTCTTTGCTTTTTGCTATGAGCGCGATTCTCGCGATTTTCATAAATCTAGCGCTACTTGTTGGGCAGTTTGCTCTTGCAGGTATTTTTTATAATTCTCCGCTTAATACTTCGTATAAAAGAAAAGTAACACACTGGTTAGCGCTTCACGAAAACAGCCCGGCCTTTCTGTAGGACGCTGATATAAAACCGTTATTGAACGGATTTTTGTATCGCGCGTCCATATCCCTCAACCAAAGGGATTTTTTTATATTATAAATTCATTAATTATTATTTTATTAAATCTAATATGAAAGAAAGAATTAAAAATCTGATACAAAACATAAAGTTGCGACAAACGCGCGCCATTGCCATAGCGACCGCTTCAATTTTGCTGGTCATTGCCACCGGAGTTTTTGCTTTTTATTCAGTAAGTAAAAGCGCTCCCACAAATTCCATGATTGGTATTGCTGGTAATACAAGTTCGAGCGATGATATTCCGGTTGTTGCCGTGGTAGGACAAGATGACCTTTCAATTATTGGAAATTCAACATCAAACAACTCATGGCCAGGAGAAATTATTTCTCTTAATAATTTGCAAGTACAACCTGACCGCGAGGGAACTATCTCGCAGTGGTATGCGCGCATCGGCGAGCGCGTATTCGCGGGACAAGTTATTGGAAAACTTTCCCGCCCGCCACAAATGCCGGAGATGGTAAGTATGCTCGCGGAAAAAGCGCAAATGTTATCCGAGGCGCGCACGAGCGCGAATGCCCTGCGTACTTATACCGCAAAACGTATTTTACAATTGCAGCAGCTTCGCGTGGATACGGAAAACTCAAATAAACAGAAGATAGATTTGCTTGGATCAAATACATCGGCGAGCAGTAGTTTTTTACTGTCTTCCATCGCGTCAAAAAAGAAATTGGCGCAGGTGGTTCTTCGCGGTTCAATCACAAAGACATTTTCAATGATGTATTCTCAAAGCAGAATTCCATCTGCCGGATTGTTTTTTAGCATCGCGCTCAAGCCGACATTTGGGATTTTAGATCAAAACGCACGCAATAATTTTCCCAACGTTATTTATAAAGCACTGTTCGACTTAAAAGACATAGAACAACCAGGATCTCTTTATTTTGATAGCGCGATAAAACTTGCGAACGCGTCAATTGCGGACGCGGAAATGTTAGCAGAAGCGGATTTGGAGTTGTTGAAAAAAATGCTGGTTGAAGATCAGTCGGAATTTGTTACTATGCTTGGTGAAATAAAAAGCATGGAACTTGAAAGCGTAAATACGCAAAGAGAATCCATAGATACATTGGCTGAAATTGACGCCATGATTGCTGAATTAGAAAAAGAATTGGCTATGTTGGAAGGGGAGGTAATCGCAAAAGAGGCCGCTTATGCCAGCGTCAGAGGAGCAATCTCCGGCGGTTATTCAATAGTCGCTCCAAACAGCGGAATTGTTTCTAGTATTATGAAAAAACCCGGGGAATTTGTCGGTCCGGGCATGCCGGTGGCTACGGTGACTGCTAATGGCAATAATAATGAAATAGTAAGAATGAGTATACCGAATAATATACAGAAGCCAAAGATCGGAGAATTGCTTTCAGTTGTTCGTCCCGGTTTTGTGGCAGATATACAAAAAGCCCGGCTGGTAGGCGTTGGCAGTTCTCTTGATGACGGATCATATATGGCAGACGCTATTTTTATTGAGCCCACAAAGTGGCCGGTAGGAGCTTCGGTTAGAGTGTTTGCTTCTGCCAGCTCTTCGGTTGTTCTTTTTAAGAACGCGTCAATTCTTTGGAGCGAAGAAGGCATACCAACAGTATTGGTTGTATCAGAAGAAGACAGGATCTTTGCCAAAGAAATAACCGTTGGACGTATAATCGGCGCTTCGGTAGAAGTATATACCGGTCTCAAAAATGGCGATCGTTATATTATAAATCCCACACATGACATAAAAGAAGGCGCGCTTATTGGAGATCTTATCAAATCCTTTGCTCCAAAAGAAAATAGCGCTTCTGTTCCCGCTAAGTCTGGCGGGCATGAAAATATGTCAGGAATGTAAATCTATGCTTGAATGTAAATTTATACTTTTATGTTTAACAAAATAATTTCTTGGTCTCTTGGAAATAAAACTGCCGTGCTTATTATCGCGGGGATTATAACAATAGCCGGTTTATGGAGCATTGCGACAATGAAAGTGGATATTCTTCCCGACATCAATAAGCCAACCGTTACCGTGTTCGCGGAAAGTCCGGGCATGGCAGCCGAGGAGGTGGAACGGCTCATTCTTAACCCGATTGAGTCCGCGATCGCGGGAACGCCGGGAGTGGATCGCATACGAAGCAGTGCGTCATTCGCGCAAGCAACGATTATTATGGAATTTGCTTGGGGGAGCGAGACGTTGCGCAATAGGCAGATAGTGCAGGAACGTTTAGCGCAAGCAGTATTGCCGCAAGGCGTAAAACCAACCCTGGGTCCGTCAACATCTTTGCTGGGAGAGATCTCATGGATTGGGATAACATCGGATAATTCTAAGATTTCCCCGATGGAACTTCGAACGCTCGCGGATTGGACAATTCGTCCGGCTCTGCTCAAAATTCCAGGAGTGGCAAATGTGTTTGTAATGGGCGGCGATGTGCGCGAGTGGCAGATAAATATTAATGCCGAACGGATGCGCCGTTCAGGAATAATGTTTGATGATATTCGCAAAAATGTAGAAAATACACTGACGAATAAAAGCGGCGGTCTTCTTACCGAGAATGAAAAAGAATATGTCATTCGCATTCTGACCGCGCCAACCCAGGCCGCGCAGTTACAAGATATTTCTATCGGACGCAATGTTATGGACGGACGCCCTCTTCGGCTTGGCGATATCGCGTCTGTTGTAGAAGGGTCTAGTATTATTCGCGGCAGTGGAGCAATTGATGGCCAGGCAGGCGTTATTTTACGAATTATTAGACAGCCGGACGCGCAGACGCTTGTTGTTACCGACGCGATAAACACAACATTTAACTCGCTTTCAACCAGCTTGCCTAGCGGTGTGAAACTCCATCCGAATCTTTTCCGGCAAGAAAATTTTATTCGCGCGGGATTGAAGAATGTGGAGCGAGCGCTTCTTGACGGCACGATTCTTGTTGTTTTAGTTCTTATTATTTTTCTGATGAACATGAGAACTACGATGATTACACTGACGGCAATTCCCCTATCTCTTCTCATAACAGCAATCATATTCAAGGCATTTGACTTATCGGTAAATGTGATGACGTTGGGCGGTATTGCGGTGGCGGTGGGGGAACTTGTTGATGACGCGATTGTTGGCGTGGAAAATGTTTTCCGCCGCTTGCGTTTGTGGATGTTCGGCGGCAAGAAAGAAGACCGTGAAGAGGTTGTTTTGTCCGCTTCTACAGAGGTTCGTAATTCAATTGTCTACGCGACCATCCTAGTCGCGGTGGTATTTCTCCCCATATTCTTTATGCCGGGGATTGAGGGACGTTTGCTTATCGCTCTTGGGTCCGCGTATCTCGTGTCACTTTTTGCGTCTATGGTGGTATCGCTGACGGTAACGCCGGTTTTGTCCGCGTTACTGCTTAATGATAAATCATTAGCTAAACATGAAAAGGAAACCAAAGTCGTGCAAAAAATTAAAGAACAGATAACGCCATGGATTTATTGGTGCATTAAAAATGTAAAAATAATTGGCAGTATTACTATTGTCGCGCTTTTTCTTACCGTAGGAATGTATTTTTTTGCGGGGAAAGAGGGGATTCCTCCATTTAATGAAGGATCTATGGTGGCGATGGTTTTCTTGCCGCCAGGTACCGCGCTTTCCGCAACGAATGAATATATGATAAAACTTGAAAAAGCTATTCTGCAAGTGAAAGGCGTGCGGCAAGTAAGTAACATTGCCGGACGAGCAACGGCTGATCCTCATGGTGGCAGCGCGAATTCCAGTGAAGTTCAGATTGCGCTTGAACCCGGGTTTGATGGCGAGCGCGATCGGATTTTTAAAGATATTCAGGCAGTGCTTGACCGATTTGGTGGCGCGGACTTTAGTTTAGGACAGCCGATTACGCACCGCGTAGAGGTCCTGCTTTCTGGCGTACGCTCGCCTATTGTGGTAAAAGTGTTTGGCGATGATCCGGAGAATATGACGCGCGCGGCCAAACAAGTGTTGGCCGAATTGGAAAAACAGGAGGGCATTGAAAATCCGCGCATCCAACAAAATACCGTTGTGCCGGAATTTCGCATCTATGTTGATAGAAACCGGTTAGCTGAATATGCTTTGTCTCCCGGTGAAGTTGCCAATGATTTGGAAATGGGGATTATGGGAGATAATTTGGGGCAAGTTCGTCTTGGCCCGGCTTCGGTCGATGTTGTCGCTCGTTATGACGCGGAGTCAAAAGGCACGATGGCATCTTTGCGCGACCTTTCGCTTCCTTTTATGGGAGCGCAGTCATTGGGAAGCATAGGGGATGTTTTGGTTGAAGGCGGCCGCAATAGCCAGGATCATGAAGGAGGAAAGCGGGTGTTGGTGGTCTCCGCAAATTATCAGGGTTCTGATGTGGTTGGGGCTGTTGGCAAAGCAAAGGCCGCGCTTGAATCACAAAAACTTCCAACTGGCGTAACCCTCTCCTTTGAGGGAAATTATAAAAGCCAAAAAGAAAATTCACAGCGATTGGCATTAGTATTTATTATTGGGGTGCTGATGATTTTTGGCATATTGTACTACGCCTTTAAATCCATTTCAATTGTGCTTTTAGTGATGACCAATATCCCAACTGTTTTAATTGGTGGAATGATTGGCGTGTGGCTAACAGGCGGATCAGTGAGTCTCGCGCATCTAGTCGGGTTTATTTCTCTAGCCGGGATTGTGTCTCGAAATGGAATTATGTTAATCGGCCGCAGTTTAACGCTTGTGCAAAAGGATGGATTGCCATTTATACCCGAGACCATCGTAAAAGCAACGCTTGATCGCGTGGTGCCGGTGCTGATGACTTCATTGGTGGCGGCGCTCGCGCTTATCCCGCTTATTATTTCCGGAGGCGACCCCGGCAAAGAGATGCTTAACCCGTTGGCAGTCGTAATATTTGGCGGACTCATTTCTTCCACAATTATTTCACTGTTCTTAACACCCGCGTTATTTTATCGTTTTGGTAAAAAAGCGGCGTTGAAAAGAAAAGAAACAGCATCGTCAGGATTCTAAAAAAGGCGTATAATACAAGCAAGGCCGAGTCTAACTGCTGTGCGCGGCGATTCTTATTCTTATCGCAATTTGGGGTCAGATTGGGACGATTCACCACATGATGCTTGAGAAGCGCGGAGAGATTATTTAATCAATTAAAAATTATGGACAATCATGCTTACACCTGTCCAATGCATTCTGAAGTCGTTTCCGATAAACCCGGCGCATGTCCTAAGTGCGGGATGACACTTGTCAAAAAAGAGCGGATAAAAACTAAAGATATTGTTCAGGCCGGGCATGTGATGGAAAATCCGTCAAAAATGAATTTTTGGAGAAAATTCAAAATGAGCATGTCAATGACGATGGGCATGGATCATACGGGCCTTGCCGGGCGGGAAATGGCCCGGCTTATGGAGATAGATATTCGAAATAAATTTTTTTTCTCCCTTATTCTCACTCTCCCTATAATTTTGTACTCGCCTTTAGGGACTGAATTTCTAAAGCTTAATTTTCCGTCCCCTCTGCCGCTTCCATGGTTTCTTTTTATTTTAACCACGCCAGTCTTTTTTTATTCCGGCTGGATTTTTCTATATTCAACATATTTTGCTCTAAAAAACAAAACGCTCAACATGGCCGTACTCATTGCCGTCGGCATTACGGCGGCCTATGGCTTTAGTGTTTTATTGACTTTGATTGGCAGCGCGGATTCATATTACGAAGCGGCCGCGATGCTTATCACTTTCGTTTTATTTGGCCACTGGATGGAAATGAAATCCCGCCGCGGAACGACTGACGCGCTTCAGGCGCTTTTCAATCTTGTGCCACCCCAAGCCAGAGTTTTTAAAGATGGCAAAGAAAGCATGATTTCCACTTCAGAAATAAAATTAGGCGACATTATTATTTTGAAGCCGGGAGACAAGGTTCCTGTTGATGGCGAAATTATTGAAGGCGAAACTGCCATTGACGAATCTTTAGTTACAGGAGAATCAATCCCTACTGTTAAACAGATTGGAGATTCTGTAATCGGCGGGTCAATCAATATCGCCGGCTCGGTAAAATTTAAGGCGACAAAAATAGGCAAAGACACTGTTCTTGCTCAAATTGTTCGCATGGTTGAAGAAGCGCAAAATTCAAAAGCGCCTGGGCAAAGAATTGCTGATAGATTTGCAAAGTACTTAGTCATTCTGGCTGTTGGGTCAGGATTTCTTGTATTTATTATTTGGTATTTTATAGCAGGATCACACCCTCTTTTAGCGCTTTCCTTTGCTATCGCTACGATTGTCATTGCTTGTCCTGACGCGCTCGGGTTGGCTACGCCAACGGCCGTGGCTGTTGGTACTGGCCTCGGAGCAAAACATAATATTCTTATAAAAGACGCCCAAACACTGGAACAAGTTTCAAAAATACAGGCAATTGTATTAGATAAAACCGGCACGCTTACAGAGGGGAAGCCAAAAGTAACCGATGTTGCTACGGTAGATGGTTTTGATGCAAATGAAGCGCTTCGCATAGTCGGCGCGGCAGAGGCGAAGTCATCTCATCCTTTGGCCGGCGCCGTGCTTGATGAAATTAAAAACCGCGGACTTACTTTGCCAGATTCAGTTGAGAAATTTATAAATCTTTCTGGTTTAGGAGTAAAAGCTATCGTGGAAAATAAGCAAGCGCTTATTGGTACGGTAAAGCTTATGAAAGAAAGCAGTGTTGATTTGGGCGTTTTGGAGCAAAAAATCAATGAGTTTTTGGAAAGAGGAGAAACGATTATGATCCTTGCTATTGATGGGATTGTTAAAGCTGTTATTGGCGCGGCTGATCCGATAAAACCAAACGGGATAAAAGCGGTAGAGCGTCTAAAAAAATTAGGAATTGAAATTGCAATGATTACCGGTGATAACAAAATGACCGCGGAGAAGGTCGCCGGTAAAATTGGTATAGAAAGAGTATTCGCGGAAGTTTTGCCGGAAGATAAGGCGAGTTATATAAAAAAACTTCAACAGGAAGGAAAATTTACGGCAATGGTTGGCGATGGTGTTAATGACGCGCCTGCTCTTGCGCAAGCCGATGTTGGCATTGCAATTGGGGCTGGCACAGACGTTGCAATAGAAACAGCAAAAGTTGTTCTTATGAAGTCGGATCCTTTAGACATACTGCGAGCGATAACTTTGAGCAAAGCAACAGTTCGTAAAATGAAGCAAAATCTTTTTTGGGCTTCAATATATAATGTCCTAGCCATACCTATTGCCGGCGGAATATTGTATCCAAGTTTTGGTATTATGCTTCGTCCGGAATTTGCCGCGCTTTTGATGAGCGTGTCTTCAATAATTGTGGCGACGAACGCGGTGCTCTTAAAGCGAGTTGAGAAGGATTTAGTTACAGTATAAATATGGCATTATCATTTTGAGGCGAGAACCTTCCCAGCCCTTGACATTTCTCCGCTTTTCTGGTATACTAGTCCTACAAAATATCCGTAGAAACCTAGTCGACCTTCTTCAACGGATATATTATTTATAAGTCTTTATGTATGCAGGGTACCATTAAAACCGTTATCTTTGACAAGCATTTCGGCTTCATTACCCCGGAAGATGGCTCCAAAGACGTTTTCTTTCATGAAAGCGGCTTACAAGGAGTGCAATTCGCGGAAGTAAAAGTTGGCGATGCCGTCAGCTTTGATGTGGAGCAATCAGAAAAAGGACCTCGCGCCGTGAACGTTGTTCGCGTCTAATTCCTTTACAAAAAACACCCACGCCGCAATTGCGGCGTGGGTGTTTTGTTTTTCTTTCTTTTTTTATTTTTTCTTGGTCTTGAATTTTTTAATTGGAGCTTTTATTTTTTTAACTTTTATCACGGCCATGAGGCGGGACCCAGCTTTGGCGGTGGTTTCCAACGCGCCAATTTCCGATTCCGTTTTCGCCTTAGTCGGATTCAAAATAGCCAATATCTTGTCCAGTTTCGCGTTTAGCGAATCCAATTGTGCCCTAGAAACCGCGCCGCCAGCGCCGGCATTGTTGCTCGCGCCATGAACCGGCCGAAACTCCGGTTTATGGCCGCCAAAACTCTTTGGAGCAAATCTTGGGCTGGGGCCGCCCTGTTTTTTAAAACAGTTACTGCAAAAAACCGGACGATCACCGGTTGGTTTAAACGGCACTTCGCAATTTTGTCTGCACTCGCTACATGTGGCTGGAAACATCTGTTTGGGTCCGTCGTTATAACGGTCATTGCTTCTTCCGCCCCAACCGGAAGATGGTCCGCTTTTGGCGGAAAATTTGCGTCCGCCGCCAAACCCTTTACTGCCGCGATCTTTGTCAAATTTGTTAAAATTTCCCATAGTTATTTAGTTAATTAGTTAGATAATTCAATATGTCAAGAAACGCCAGTGTAGCACATCTTTAAATATAAATCAATAGAAAGGAGACAGAAAAGCCAGAACAAAAATTAAACAGCCGGCAATTGAAATTTAAAAGTTGTGCCAACATCTTTTTTTGTTTCGCAGGCAATGGACCCGCCCATTTGTTCTATGATGTGTTTTACAATGAAAAGCCCGAGGCCCGTGCCTTCTATGCGCCGGGCGTCATCAGAGCGCCAGAATTTTTCAAACAAATGGCTTTTTTCTTCATCAGAAAGCCCGATGCCAGTGTCCATCACATCTATAAATAATTTTTTGTCCGCAAAAGACGCGGTGACAACCACTTTTCCTCCGTCACGATTGTATTTTATGGCATTGGAAACAAGATTGGTTAGCAGTTCGCTTACGCGATCCGGATCGGTTTTTATAATCGGGATTTCTCCTTTTATATTAAGTGAAAGCGAAATTTTTTTCTTATCCCCCAGCCGCTCCAGATCTTTTAAAAGCGGACTGAAAGTTTTAGTAAAATCAATTTCTTTGGCGTTTACTTTGAATTTTCCCGCTTCCATAAGAGCGACATTTAACAAATCGTTCAGCAAACTGATAAGCCGGTCTTTTGTAAAGTCGATATTTTTAATTATTTCTATAAAATACGGGTTGCTTTTTTCCATTTTTTTCATCAATTTTTGATCATCAATAATTTCCGCCACATAGGCCTTTAAAACCGTTATTGGGGCTCTAAGTTCGTGGGCCGCGATAAACACAAATTCATCTTTTAATTTATTAATTTCTTGCAGATGCTCTTCTATTTTTTCATGCGATTTTTCCAGCTCTTGGGCATGCCTATCCAAATCACTTCCCATTTTATTAAAAACATTGCCCAATTCTTCTATTTCATCTCCAGTGTCTAATTTTATTTTATAGCCAAAATTTCCAGAGCCGATTTTTTGCGCCCCAAGATTAAGCGTTGCCAGCGGGCCAAGTATTCTTCTTCGGACAAGCCAGCCCATTGTCGCCACCAGTATCATTACCGCGATGGAGAAAACAATCAGTTGATTGCGGATTGTGGTAACAATGTAAAACGCGTCTTCAAACGGCCATTCAGCTGTTACTTGCCAACGAAGTTTTTCCATTGGCAAGCTCATCGCAACCACTTTTTTTGTCAGCAGACCTTCGCGCGTTTCCACGCTTCCGGGTTGCGCGGAATTTTTTAACCTGGCAGTTTTGGCAAGATCTTGGCCGATCAACGCGTTATTTGAGCTGCCAAAAATTTTATTGTTTTGATCAACTATATAAACATATCCGGTATTTCCTAAAACCGAAGAGTTAAAAATACGCCTTAGCGGTTGAAGAGAAATTTCTCCGGATAAGACCATTATTAAATCGCCCAGACTGTTAAAAACAGGAGCGGCAATTGTCAGCATCGGCCCATCCGGCGTTTGATAAATTTCGCCAAAATATCTTTTGCCGCTTTGCGCCATAATAAATTTTGGCAGAGAGCTTGCGTTGTTTAAAGTTAAATTATCATTGTTGCCACGGGTAATTTTTGAAAGCTCCATTCCATCCAAGCCGATAAACGACGCTTCCTGGATGGATTTTTCCGTTTGAAGCAGTTTTTCTAAAATAAATTGCTGGTCTTTTTGAATGAGCGCCGCTTTTTCAACATAGCTTACGCGAATTTCAAACAAGCCGATTACTTCTTCTACAAACTTGTCTATTTCCCCAATTTTTTGGCGAAGCAATTCGCGCTCCATCGTAATTACATCCTGCTCATGAGTCATGTTAACAAGGTAAATTGAAACAAACCCCATAAGTATCATTGGGAAAAGACTCAAAATGCCGAATGCTATAGTTAGTTTTAATTTAAGACCGGCTTGTTTCATACCATAATAACGAAATTATATTACTATTATACCACAACAATTATAAAAGGAGGACACATTTGGTTGATGAAAACCTTTTGTGTCCTCCCATTTTTTAGCGATTGTTATGATACAAAGTATGGTTTAAGAGCTTCAGCGATGTCATTTTTGTCGCGCTCGTACCAATCGGCTCGGGCGCAGATGTATTCAATAGATTCGGCAATGACTCGGGTAGCGTCGGGCGCCGGATGGTCTTTGAAGAACTTTTCAATGGCTTCGGCGTCTTGTGTCCGAGCAAAGCCACTGCAAACCGTGGAAATAATGTGGGCCAGCATCCCACTGCTGGAGTAACGTTTTTCCAGAGTATCCCAGTTTTCGGTCAAGAACTGCCAGGCGGCGCGGCGGCCATAGGCGTGGCTTCCCAAAGAGGAAATCGCGTAAATGAAATCGCCGTGGCGCACTTCTCCCGAACTAAACGCGTATGTAAGCGTCGTTGAAATTAGATTCGGATCGGTAAATCTTCCCAGAGTCTGGAGAAGGCGAACCTTCTCTTCCTGGAAAGTTTCCTTTTGGTACATTTTCATTACCGTGTTAAACATTTCTTTGTCGCCATTCGTGGCCGCGATGCTGTAGATGGCGCCGCGCAGATTGGGATCCGCGGGCCGCGCGTCAGACGCGTGGTCGCGCCAGCGATTCTTGGCTTCGACGATGGTGTTATGGTCGCCATAATGACCAATAGCGCTTAGCACCTTGGGGCGCAAAAGCTTGGTTTGAGGAGATTCATCATGAGTTTCTTCCCAGCCAAGTTTGTTTGTAATTAGTTCAAGCGCGCATCGGGCAAGGTTTCTGAAATGCGCGTCGAGCGTGGTTTCCGCCAAAATGTTTTTCAATGCTCCCATTGCTCCCAAAACTGTTATCCAGACAGTATAGTTGTCTTCGTTTTTATACGATGACAACAGGTCAATCAGCTGACCGGTGGACAAGTGTCCGGCGCGGGCAAGCGGCAGAGCGTCGCCAATGATGCCGAAACGATCCGCTGGCAACAGTTGGCCGCGGCGCATTGCTTCGGCCAGAGATTGCCATTGTTCCGGCAAGTAGTTGATTCTGGCAATAGCTACCTGGCCGCTATTGAGTTTCACAAAACTCAAATCCGATTGCGTGGGAATGACGTAAGTGTCGGTACCGGAAAAAACATTCTTGAAATAATCCGGTTTTCCGGTTTGGTAATTTAGTTCCAACGCGAACGGGATATGCCATGATTGAGCGGCCTCGGCTTCGGTAAGCTCGGCGCCGCTGGCGAGAAATCGTTCTTGCGACAGTACGCAGGTGCGAGCATCGCGCCGAATCACCTGGATAAGCGGGTAGCCCGCTTGCTTGGTCCAGGTGTCCATAATTTTTTGCACGGGCTGTCCGGACGTTTCGGCCAAAGCCCGCCACAAATCTTCGGTGACGGCGTTGCCATAGGCATGCCGTTTTAAGTAGATTTGGAGGCCGGCGCGGAAAGCATCTGCGCCAATGAAATCGTGGATCATGCGAATGACGCACGCGCCTTTGTAGTAGCTAATATTGTCAAAGATTTGCTTGATTTCTTTGGGATGATTCACCGGAACTTCAATTGGGTGGCTGGAACGTAGGCCATCCAAGGACAAGGCGCTGGTATAATCATCAGACAAAAATTGAGTCCAAATGTCCCACTCCGGGAACAGATAATCCATGGTAAAGTTGGCCATCCAGACGGCAAAACCTTCGTTTAGCCACAGGTTGGTCCACCATTCCATGGTTACCAAATTGCCAAACCACTGATGCGCCAGTTCATGAGTGACTGTTTCCGCCACTCTCTGCTTGCTGGTGAGAGAAGAATTTTCCTCGTCAATGAGCAAAGCATTCTCGCGGTATGTAACCAGCCCCCAATTTTCCATTGCCCCGGCGTTGAAATCCGGAATGGCGATCATGTCCAGCTTTGGCAAAGGATAGGCCGTGTCAAAGTATGTGTTGTAGAACTCCAAAGCCAGCCGGCCAACATCCAGCGCGAATTCGCCCTGTTCGGATCGGCCTGGCAGAGTATAGACACGGACTCGTGTGCCATTGCTGGTGTGAGTTTCAACGAACTCAAATTCGCCGACTACGAATGCCAGCAGGTAGGTGGACATGACCGGTGTGCGGTCAAATCTCACCAATTGCAATTCAGTATCTCTAAAACTCCGAATAGTCGAAACATTCACCACTGGCATGTTGGACAGAGCGGTCAAGTTCTTGGGCACAACCAGACTGACATCAAATGTCGCTTTGCGCGCCGGTTCATCCCAGCAAGGTAAAGCCCGACGGGCGTCGGTAGACTCAAACTGGGTCGTGGCCATATACTTGGTTTGGCCGTCGGCTGTGGTGTACGCGCTTCGGTAAAAGCCCACCATCTTGTCGTTAAGAATGCCGGTGTAGTCGATGGATAAGATCGCGCGGCCAGTTGGAAGTTCTTGGGTAAAAACAAAAGTTACCGTTTCCGCTTCTGCGTCAAAACGAACTTCTTCGGGCGCGACGAAAGAATAATTAGTATAACACCAGACTTCTACATCAACTGCGTTGATATCCAAATCAACGGCATGGAGCGTAATCTCACGCGCCGGCTTAGTGATTTGAATATCTATGTCAACTGTTCCGTAAAACACGAATTGTTCCAGATCCGGATGAAGCATGATTTTGTAGTTTGTCGGCACAACAGAACTCGGCAACAGACAGCTGGGCTTTTTTGACTCGGGCATGGCACGCTCCTCTTGTTTGGGTTGTCAAACAGCTAGCCGTTACGATACATAAAATAACTGCGACTGTCAATGAGATTGACAAAATACGTCCTGCCTGTCATTATAGGCTGGGTTTCTAGCTTGAAAAACATCAAGCCAAGGAGCGAAACCATGAAAACGCAATCGGCTGTTCTTTTTACTGTTATTTGTTTGTTTGCCTGCTGCACGCACCGGCAGACTTTGCCTGTGGTGGTAAAGACTGAAGATAAGAAAGTAAGCGATGGCCTGTCTTGGCCAAATGTGGAATACAATCGTTATACGAGGGTTGTGATTGAATTTCATTACTTCATGACGCAGCTCGGAAGGTTGGAAGTTGTCCATGAGCATGGAGTGGTGGTGGGACCGCGCACGATCATTACTAGAGATTTTGCAAGCCTGTTTGTGCCGCCCGATTTTTTATTGCAGGGGGTAACTGTTAGGTCTGTTTATGGAGGTTGGTCGGGGATGCCGGCTTCAATCATTATGGTATTAAAAGAAGATGACGGTGTAATGCTTTTGTCTACAAATGAAGACATGCCAAATATGGTGCCAGCTGTATTTGGTGGAATTTCTTATGGAGGAGCTGTGGGCTATGTTTTTGACGAAGACAGGTCTTTAAAAGGGCCTGAAAAAACAAAAGTTACGCCTGTATTGGTGTCGTTATCTGCAGACGGCAAAAGATGCAAACCGGAAAAAAAACATGAAAATATTCTTGGCAATGGGGACATGCTTTTTGATATGAAGCACCGGCTGGTTTGTGTGAGCCGGACATCTGCGCAGAAAGTGGAACGCTTTTTGCGGGCGAATGGAATTTCGGTTGTTACGAAGTAAAAAGGAGGACACAGATGAAGATCGAGGTTGTTTTCAAGTTGCCGGATCAAGATGAGATGACAAAGCGCTTGTTCGCGATTGGCTGTACCCAAGATTTGCGGGAGCGTTTCTTCCCACTGCTTATCAAGCATGCCGGGGAAGAAGTAAATTCACAGAAAGTTATTGAACTGCTTGCAACTGCCATTGAAGACTACACACAGACTATGCCGGAGAGCGTAATACATAGCATCAAACTTTTAATGTATGTAAACGCAAGATTGTTCATTCGCGCGCTAGTTGATGACGAGGCATCTGCGGCTGAAATTAAACAATATTTCATGGAACGGATATAGAAATAAGCCCCTTCCGGCAATCGCGGGAAGGGGCTATTTGATTGCATGTATTAAGTCTGTGGTCGTAAAGAGCGCTTTTGCGCTTTGCGGTATCTATCGTGTTTGATCAATTTCCCAATAATACCAACATGGTGTATTGAAGACCAATTTATTTAAACAGCGAATGGGAATCTTGCCTAAAAAAGTTATTTCAACGAAGTGGTCTCTGTTTACGGCGCGAAAAATTGTTTGTTTGACTTTCGGCAATCGCGGATCATCTGGTCCGGTATATGGGTCGACTGAATTGGGATAGCCGGTACTGCCGTAGTGCTGTCGCCCCTGTTCATCAATTCTGAAAAAAGCAATTGACCAGCATTTTCCAGAAATTCTCGTGTCTCTTTTTACGCTGGTCGTTCTGAACAAAAATCGTTCTTCTTCGTCTATGATAATTCGAAGCCCGTCTTTGCAGAGCTTGAGTTTGAGCTTCTTACGTAAAACATTTTCAGCAACTTTCATTCCTCCGCCCTTGTGGCCGACAAGACGTATAAAAATATGTTCGGCTGTGAAATGTTTCAACGCGTAGCATAATGTTTGGTGGTATCTCCCTGGAGGGATCTCATATTGTTCCATGTTTCCACCTCACAATTGTGTGTTGTCTAATTATGACAATAGCACTATCGTGGCTATTGTGTCAAAAACAACCGCGTGTCAATTGTTTGTGCCCATTTTTTCTCATTGACAAAACACGCCCGGCCTGTCATTATAAGTGTGGTTTTGAAATTGAAAAACATCAGACCAAGGAGCGAAACCATGAAAACGCAATCGGCTGTTCTTTTTACTGTTATTTGTTTGTTTGCCTGCTGCACGCACCGGCAGACTTTGCCTGTGGTGGTAAAGACCGAAGATAAGAAAGTAAACGATGGCCCGTCTTGGCCGAGCCTGGAATATAATCGGGCTGCGATGGTTTTTGTTGAATATCGTGTTTTAGAAAATACACTTGGTCACCCGATAGTAAGGAATTATTTTATTGACGGAGTAGTTGTGGCTCCGCGTACTATTATTAGCGATCAGTTTGTAAACAACATCGGTCGGTTGTGGGTTTATAATGTACAGAGCATCACGATTAGATCAGTTTCGGGAGACTGGTCCGGAATTCCGGCTGTAATTGTTGCGGAAACCGGTAGAGCACAGTACAGTTTAGGCGATGTGGTGCTTTTGTTCGCGAGCGCGGATTTGCCAAATACTAGACCAGCCGTATTTGGGGAACTTCCTCCTTACACTTACAGACAAAAAGCGGAAGGATATTACTTTGAAACCGACAAGTCCGTGCTTCCGCGGTATAATATGAAAAAAACCACCCCCGCTTTTGTAAAGTTTTCGGATGATGGCGAAGAGTGTTTTCCCGCTGATCAATCCGACCCTAACAGTTCCAGCGCTGGGTTTATAACTTTCGACAGAAAACATCGCTTGGTTTGTGTGAGCTGGACGTCGTCAGCGAAAGTGAAGCGACTTTTGCGAGCCAACAACATTTCGTTTTTGGAGAAGTGAGGAGGAGGAAAATATCATTCGAGCAACCCGCTTAATCAGCCGGGTTGTTTTTTATTTGGTTCGCATGCCTGGACAGATTTATTTATGCCTCGTTAAGCAAAAAAGCCATAATGTCCCGCGTAGGTATGAAAAATAAAACCCCGCAGTGTGAATGCGAGGCGGGCTTTTCCTTTGTCGGCTTAACTCACGTCTATATCAATGTCTATACCACAATTAGGACAATGGAAGATAGCGATACGAAACTCATGATCCGGGAACTTTTCATATGCATCTTTGTGATCCCACCACTCGTCGTCCTTTAGGGGCGGCACAAACGGATTGTCCTTCGTGCATATTTTTTTTATTTTTCGTTTGCCACTCATCGCCAGCCTCCTTGGTTAAGAACCAAAAATAGCTTACCATCTTAGTGGTATGTTGTAAAATTTTAAGCAAAAGAGTTACAGCGCAAGTAAGTATAAAATCCGGTATTTTACATTGACAAAACACCTGTTTTTGTGTAGCATATAGCGATTATGTCAAAGATAGAAATCATGTCACCGGCTGGTTCATTTGCCTCGCTTCATGCCGCTATTAAAGCCGGAGCGAATTCGGTG
Organism: uncultured Gammaproteobacteria bacterium; assembly: GCA_964363145.1. Lineage (GTDB taxonomy): Bacteria > Patescibacteriota > Patescibacteriia > Magasanikbacterales > GWA2-37-8 > XYD2-FULL-39-9. The sequence goes on from CAYIHE010000009.1 coordinate 20,287, forward strand.
TATTTTGGCATTGGAAACCTAAATATGCGGGCGCGCGCCGCCAATAATTTTAAAACCTCCGATTTGCCGGCGGTTGTTAAATTTTGCCGGAAAAACAACACAAAAACTTATTTGACGGTTAACACAATTCTTTACGATGATGATATAAAATTGATGAAGAAAATCTGCAATGCCGCTAAAAAAAATAAAATCACGGCGGTTATCGCTTCGGATATTGCCGTTTTGCAGTACGCCAAATCCATCGGTTTGGAAGTTCATATTTCCACCCAGCAAAATGTCAGCAATGTTGAGGCGGTTGAATTTTTTTCCAATTTTGCCGATGTGGTTGTCTTGGCCAGAGAACTAACCTTAAGTCAAATTAAAAAAATTATCCAACAGATTAAAAAGCGCCGCATCACCGGTCCAAGCGGCAAACTTGTAAAGGTGGAATTATTCGCCCACGGCGCTTTGTGCGTGGCTATTTCCGGTAAATGTTACATGAGCCTGGCAACGCAAAATTTTTCCGCCAATCGCGGGGCCTGCGCCCAGACCTGCCGCCGTTCTTACCGGCTGATTGACGAAGCAACCGGCGCGGAGTTGGTTGTAGATAATAAATATATAATGTCGCCAAAAGATCTATGTACAATTGGATTTTTGGATAAAATAATCGGCATTGGCGCAAGTATTTTAAAATTGGAAGGACGCGGCCGGTCGGCGGAATATGTTTATGCAGTAACAAAATGCTATCGCGAAGCGGCCGATGCGGTAGAAAATAAAACTTATACTACAGAAAAAATTCAAAAATGGACGAAGGAGCTGGAGAGCGTGTATAACCGTGGGTTTTGGCACGGCGGGTATTATTTGGGTAAGAAATTGGGCGAGTGGAGCGGTAAATACGGCTCTCAAGCCACAAAACAAAATGAATACATTGGCCATGCCACCAATTATTTTAAAAAAAGCGGTATCGGTGAATTTGTTATTGATTCAGACGGTGTCAGTATCGGCGATGAGCTTTTAATTACCGGAGAAACCACCGGCGCCGTCAAATTTAAAGCGGCTTCCATATTTGTAAATGAACAATCGGCAACCAAAGCAAAAAAGGGGGATAGAATTACCATGCCCGTGCCGGAACATATTCGTTATAATGATAAACTTTATATAGTTCGCGATCGTAGAGAATAAAATAGAAATAAAAACAAAGCACTAAGCATGCTTTGTTTTTATTCGCTCCCAGACCTGGATTCACCCCTCGGGGTGTAAACTTCTCATCCGCGCCTGCTCGCTCACTTGGTTTGCTCCCAGACCTGGATTC
>CAYIHE010000010.1:0-19976 GCA_964363145.1 uncultured Gammaproteobacteria bacterium
GCGGCTAGCTCAGTTGGTTAGAGCATCTGCATGACATGCAGAGGGTCACAGGTTCGAGTCCTGTGTCGCCCACCAGAACTCTTGATTTTTTAGTCAGGAAATGATAATGTGTATTTTATATAAAAAGTTTACCCGGCGTAACATGGTGAAGACGGGGGCGGTTAGCTCAGCTGGTTAGAGCGCGTCACTGATAATGACGAGGTCCGAGGTTCGAGTCCTCGATCGCCCACGACTATTGACAAATCTACCTATTTATGGTATGATTTTTTGTTGTTCTTCCAGAATAGAAGAAGGAATCCAATAGTGAATTCCGGGAACAAGAAGCAACATCAACCCAACACCAACCCAGGAGGAGAGGCCATGAACACGAAGAAGTCAGCGGTGAGCGGCAGTCAGCTAGTCCCCAGCGTGCAGGACGCTTCGTTCGTCATGGGGCTCGCGAAGGCGATCGTGGACCTCTGTCCCGTGGAGGGTCGGTGCCTTCTCAACAAGGTCTACGTCGAGGCGATGATTCTGCTGGGGAAGGACTGGCAGGATGTGCTGGATGCATCCGAGGAGGTCCTCCGGCAGACCTGCACCCATTGTCATCAGCCGGCCAACCAGGAGCATCAGACCGCCGCGTAGTCGTGGTCCATCCGCCGGCAGGAAACCCAAGAAATTGGGGAGTACTGCCGGCTTCTTTTTTTAGGCGGTCAATGATTTGCCAAAATCAAAAATTTAGTATATAATTAAAACATTAAAATTATGCCTGAAGAAGAAAAAAAATCATACAAAAAAATAATACTATCATACTTGGCCAGCGCCGGTATATTTTTGTTGGAACTGGTAAAAGTGGCGGTTTTGGCCGGTGTCACTATTGCCTTTGTCAGATATTTTTTATTCAAACCATTTTACGTCAAAGGCGCGTCCATGGAGCCGAATTTTTTTGATAAAGAATATTTAATTATTGACGAATTAAGCTATCGTTTGCGCGCTCCGCAAAGAGGCGAAGTAATTGTTTTTAAATACCCCCACAATCCCAAAGAATATTTCTTAAAAAGAATAATTGGTTTGCCGGGCGAACGCGTAAAAGTGGCAGAAGGAAAAATAATGGTCTATAACCACCAACATCCCGAAGGCGTGGTGCTGGACGAGCCGTATTTGTCGCGCGACTTGGACACTGGCGGAGAAATAATAAAAGTTTTAAGCGCGAACGAATATTTTGTCATGGGCGATAACAGGCAAAACAGCTACGACTCACGTCGTTTCGGGCCCATAGACAAAAGTTTAATCGTGGGCCGGGCATGGTTTCGCGGCTGGCCATTCAATCGCGCGCAAATTATTCCGGAACCTATACTTAATATATAGATAATGCAAAAATAAAATATCAAAGATTTTACATTTTGATATTTACACTTTAATTTTTTTAAATGAGTATGCCCAAAAAGAAAACCAAAGAAAAGAAAGCTAAACGCAAAACATCTGCTTCTTCCGAATCGTCCGAGAAGAAATTAAAAACCTACTCGTTGCTGCGTGGCATGCACGATGTTTTGCCGCGCGAAGAAAAGTATTGGAAAAATTTTTACCACACAGCCGAAAATTTGGCCGAACATTTTCAGTTTAGCCGCATAGAAACCCCATTGTTGGAAGAAGCGAATTTATTTATCCGTTCCATCGGAAAAGGCACAGATGTGGTAGATAAAGAAATGTATATTTTTGAAGATCGCGACGGTAATAAAGTGGCTTTGCGCCCGGAAATGACCGCGTCGGCCGCGCGCGCCTACATTATGCACGGAATGTGGAATCAGTCCCAGCCGGTAAAATTATGGTATTGGGGCCCGATGTTCCGCTATGACCGTCCGCAAGCCGGCCGCTTTAGGCAGTTCAATCAAGTTGGCTTTGAAACTTTGGGCGATGCGGATCCGGTGGTAGACGCGGAATTGATTTTGCTGGCGCATAATTTTTATAAAGATTTGGGCTTGCCGGTAGATATTCACATAAACAGCATCGGTACTTTAGAAGAAAGGCAAAAATACAAAACTTCTCTTATAGAATATTATCGCGCCAAGCGCAGTTATTTGTGCGATGATTGCAAGCAAAGGTTGAGCAAAAACCCTTTGCGCCTTTTGGATTGCAAACAAGAAAGATGCCAGCCAATAAAAGAAGACGCGCCGCAAATTATAGATTGGCTGGAAGATGAATCCAAAAACCATTTTATGAAAGTTTTGGAATATTTAGATGAACTTGGTGTGCCATATGTTATGCGCGGCACTTTGGTGCGCGGCTTGGATTATTACACACGCACGGTTTTTGAAGTTTATCCGCAAATTACCGGCGAAGGCGGATCCTCTATGTCCGTCGGTGGGCAGCAAAGCGCTTTGGGTGGCGGCGGGCGCTATGATTTATTGGTAGAAGAAATGGGTGGCAGACCAACTCCGGCCGCCGGGTTTTCTTTGGGCATAGAGCGTTCGGTTTCTGCGTTAAAGCAATATTTTGACGCCAACCAAATAAAACCGCCGGTCAAGAAATTTGACGCTTTTATGGCTCAGCTTGGCGACCAGGCAAAACGCCGGTCATTAAAAATTATCAATGATTTGCGCTTGTCCGGATTAAAAATTGATTATAATTTCTCCAAAAATTCCTTAAAAAGCCAATTGGAGGCGGCCAACAGTTTGCAGGTGCCTTACGCTATAATTCTTGGCCAAAAAGAAGTGCAAGACGGCACAATTATCATCCGCGATATGGAATCCGGCGTGCAGGAAATTATTGATCAGAAAAAAACCGAAAATATGCTAAAGAAGAAGCTGGCTCGGTTTGACGATGAGAAAAAAAGGTAGTATGATAATACTAATGATACGAATCGAATGATGCTAATATACGAATGACAACGGTATCGATTTCGTATTAGTATATTCGCATCAATGTATTAGTATAATTAGTATTTAATTTAATGAAAGTGAGGTGTAATTATGGCAGAAATAAAACGAAAGAAAAATGAATCATTTGAGGCTTTTTTAAGACGCACTAAAAAGCGCTGGCAGCAATCCGGTAAAATTCTGCAAGTCAAAAAAATTCAATATTACGAGCGTCCGAAAAACAAAAATATGCGCAAAAAAAGCGCCCTGCATCGTTTAGCTGTTTCACAAAAGATTGAATACCTAAAGAAAATAGGCCAGATGCCCGAAGAAACAAAACGATTTGGCAGATAGTTTTAATTAACCTCCATTGTCCCATGCTTCAATGGATGCAAACAAAATTTATCTTAGTTTTTAAAGTCACCGCAATCACGACTCTGTTTTTGTTGGCAGTTTTTTCTTTACCCGCGGCATTGCCTGGTGATTTTATTTATTCCGCAAACGCGCAAAGCATGGCCGATCCAAATAGCGAATTGCTTACCGGACTGCAGGTAATAAAAGAGCCGTTGGGAGGGTCAGACACGGACATCCGCATAATCATCGCCAGAATCATCCGCGTTGCTTTGGGTTTGGTTGGTATTGTGGTTTTGGGTTTTATGCTTTATGGAGGATTTTTGTGGATGACAGCCGGCGGCAACGAAGACCAGATAGATACGGCCAAAAAAGTTTTGCTAAATACCACCATTGGCTTGGCCATTATTTTATCGGCTTTTGCCATTGTTTCATTTATTATTAAACAGTTGGTTGGCGCTACTACAGGCAGTTTCGGTTCAGACGGGAATTTGGGCGCGCCAGCATCGGAAAATTTCACTGGTAGCGGCGCTTTGGGACAGATTATCCGAGATCATTATCCGGCGCGCGACCAAATCAATGTGCCGCGCAACACAAAAATTGTTGTTACTTTCCGCAGTCCGATTAAAGTTGACAGTTTTGTGGACGACACCAACGGCGATGGCACTTTTGGCAATTGTTCAGCCGTCATCACCAACTGGAACACCGATTGTGATCATGCCAAATTTGGCGACGATTTTATCAACATAAAAAGAGCGGATAATAACGAGCCAATAAACGGCGCTGTTGTTTTGGCGTCAATTGTTAACAAAGGCATGCCCCAGGAATTTGTTAAAACCATTGTTATTAAACCCATTACCGATATTAACAATCCTGACGGCGGTTATCTTGGTAGCGCCACCGAAGATGTCGGTTATATTGTTCGTTTGGGATCAGGCATTCTTTTAAATGATCCAGCCAACAATAATCCCTCCGCTTTTGAGGCGCGGATTTTGGGAAACAATTATTATGAATGGCAATTTACCAACAACACCTCTTTAGACACCGTTCCGCCGCACGTAACCGATGTTTTTCCGGCGCAAGGGGTGGCCGAAGCCAGAAATAGTGTTATTCAAATAAGTTTTAGCGAACCGCTAGATCCAACCGGCATTCAGGGAAGTTTTAGCGTGGATCCGAATTTTTATTATTTAGACGGACAAAATGTTTTATTAAAAACAGGCAACAGCACAATGCCTTTGGGCGGTTTTAGTTTAGTCAACAACTACCGCACTTTGGAATTTACGCCATCGCTTGAATGCGGCCGCAACGCCTGCGGCGGCAAAATTTATTGCTTGCCGGTTTGCGATCAGCCCGGCGCCACCTGCGCGGAAGATAATTATGAAATACTGCTTCGCGCCGCGCGCGTCCTAAATTCCAGCTCATTCGCGTCCCAGCCTTTTTCCGGAGTCAGTGATTTGGCCGGTAATGCCTTAGATGGCAACAAAAATAATGATCCCGACATTGCCACGTCCACTTTCCCGATATTCCCAAATCAAAAACAACCGGATAATTATTTCTGGAATTTTACAATTACCAATCGCATTGACGCCACCCCTCCTTATATCCAGACTATCAATCCGGGGCTGGACGCGCAAAATATTTCTCGCTATCAGGAATTGGGTATGGTCTTTTCCAAGCGCATGCGCGCCGAAACTATGTATGATATTGGTATCGTAGAACATCCGACGCACGCAGTGCCTATTTGGCGCGTGCCATTTACTAGTTTTAACACCAGCACCACTTATACGCGCATAAATCACGGTCCATTTTTGGACGCAATTCGCCAGTATTATTTTCCGGTGGTAAGTTCCACTGTGGAAGACGCGCATTTCAATTGCTTTTTCCCCGGTAAAGGGCCGGATGAAGCGGTAAATTTCGGCGGCCTAATTTCGCCGGACTGCAATGAAGCCAATCCGCAAAATTGCTGCGCGGTGATTGCGGCTCAAAATCAGGATTTTTGTTGCAACGGAGCCGTTGGCGCCGAGATTCCAGCGTGTTTGAATTATTTAAGAAATAATAGCGTGTTGTAATATAAATACCAAAGTCATTGTAGTTTTTCAATTGTCATTCTGAGCAAAGCGAAGAATCTCTGTCCGGTGTCAATCCCTCCTATGAGGAGGGCAGGGAGGTGTGAGCTGCCGAGAGCGTAATCGCATCCTTAAGCTGATTGTCCGCTCAAAATCTCACACTCCCCAACCCCTCTCAAGAGGGGAATGACAGACAGAGATCCTTCACTGCGTTCAGGATGACAAGAAGTATGTTGAATAAAAACAAAAAAATTCTAATTTTACTTTCAGCCCTGTTTATAATGGGGGGGCTTTTTAGTTACGCCGGATTTGTTTCCGCCCAAACAACTTCTCTGGATTTGGGTTTGGCGCCGGTGGGAGAAAATATCGGCTTGGGGGACACGGATATCCGCGTCATTGTAGCCAGAATTATCCGCGTTGCTTTTGGATTATTGGGCATTGTGGCTTTGGTTTTAATACTTTACGGCGGTTTTGTCTGGATGACGGCCGGCGGCGATGAACAGAAAATTTCTCAAGCCAAAAGCATTTTGGTAAACGCGGCCATTGGTTTGGCTATTATTTTATCGGCTTACGCTATCACCAGTTTTGTTATCAGCAAATTGGTAGATGCCACCACTCAAGGTCCGGGCTCCACAGGCGGAGGAGGTGGCGGAGGCAATCCGTATTTGCCAACCGGTATTTTTTATGTGGAAAATTTACCGTCCGGCGGACTTTTATGTATTCGCAATGTGCATCCGGCAATTACTTTTAATAGAGATGTTGACGCCTCTTCTTTAAATGGCAATGTGGTAGTGCAGACAGTTGATGGAGTGGAACAGCCGGGAAATTGGCAGTTGTTAAATGGCAATACTGCGGCTTTTGTTCCAAGCGGAGATTGTGGTGATGGCGTGTCGGATTGTTTGGCCGCTTCCACAGAATATATTTTACGTTTTAAAAATGGTTCAGCCGTGCGCACCGCTGACGGGCAAATGAGTTTAACCTGCGCCTTTAAGGCCGGTTGCGGCGATACCCGTTTTACCACGGGCGAAGGCGTAGATCGTTTGCCGCCTAGCGTAACCATAGAGCCGATTTCCAGCGATGCCTTGCGCGTTGGTTCAATAGTGCCGGTAGCAGTAAGATATGCCGATGACAACGGCGTGCAAAAAATAGATTTGAAAGTTGATAATTATTTTGTGGGGAGTCAAACAATTACCGGTTGTCAAAAAACCGGTTCCGTTACCATTAACTGGCCTACTGTTGGCATTGCCGTCGGCGCGCATAATTTATTGTCCATCGGTTATGACTGGTCGGCATTAAATTATTCCACCAGCACAAGCGTAAACTTGCTTCCAACGCATTGTTTTGACAATACTTTGCAGGCAGATTTGGGAGAAGTTCAAATTGGTCCGCCGGCCTGCGGTGGAGAATGCGGCGGATGTTCCGGTTCCCCTTGTACCAGCGATATTCAATGTACCAGCGGTTACTGCGACCCAACGACTAATGTCTGCGTGGACAGAATGAGGATTAACGGCATTTCGCCTTTGGATGGCGACCAAGGAACATTAGTTTCTATTTCCGGTAATTATTTTGGCGCCGCTCCGGGCAAAGTTTTTTTGGGCAACACCGAAGTACCTACTACGGCGGCCTATTGCCGAACAAACGCATGGAAAACATGGCAAATAATTATCCAAATTCCACAGGGCGCTGTTAGCGGCCCTATCAGAGTAGAAACCGCGCCAAACGCCAGCGGTACTATTTTTACCGATGCCACCAACGATAGCTTTGGTCCCACAATTGACAATTTCATCATCAATAATCTGGATAGACCTGGCTTGTGCGAGGTTACACCGGATGGCTCTCCGCCTGGCGGACACGTCGATATTATGGGGACCAACCTTGGAGACGTTCCGGGCCAAGTATTTTTTGGCGGAATAAACGCGCCACTGCGCGATTCGATTGATTGGATGGATCAGTTCATTATGGCCACCGTCCCGCCATTGCTTAATCCAGGACCGGTGGGAGTAAAAGTGACGCGGGATAATTTAGAGAGCAATAGTATTAAGTTTATTGTTGGCGAATATTTTTACGGCACCCAGCCGGTAATTTCCAGCATTACTCCGGATCATGGCGCCAAAGGACAATACGTTACTATAATCGGCAATAACTTTGGCGACCAAATCGGCCGGGTGTGGTTTATGGAAAACAACAACAACGGCTTGCCTATCGGTCAGGCAGACGGAAGTTTTGTCTTTCCTCCCGGATGCAGTAACTATTGGACAGACAAACAAATAATTGTGAAATTTCCTTTAGATAAAGGTGTTGTTGGAAAATCATATTCTGTGCTAGTATGGCCTGCAAACCCCACCAAACAATCCAGCCAACTTGGTCCGGTATTTAATCTGGAAGCCGGCTCGCCAGCGCCGGGAATTTGCGGCCTTAGTCCGGTTTCCGGCCCTGTGCCATTGGCCGCCAGCGCGCCCGGCGTGCAACTTACCGGTGAATATTTTGGCATTGCGCCGGCAGTATATTTTTGGACTACGGTCGCTTCTTCCACAGCCATAAACGGCAGAATTTTGGCCAACAACACTACGGTGGCCAACTCGGCGGTTGGTCAGGTTATCACCACTTTTCCAGCGGCCGGCACGCAAACCGGACCTGTTGTGGCATATAGAACTGAGGATAGCAAAATCAGCAACCCGCAAAATTTTTCCGTGCTGGATTGCGTAAAAAATAACAATACCTGTACTACTCTCGGCACGCATTGTTGCGTTGTTGGCGCTGAAGCCGGATTGTGCAAACTCAATAATGAATTGTGTACCGGTGAAACTTTTGCCGCCGGTTATATTTGGCGTTTTAGCACAAAAGATATTCCGCCGGTGCCGCGCGTGGTAGAGCGCTGTGACGCGGACACAGACCGCGGTGAAAATCTGCCTTCGCCTTCGCCAAGTATTATTTGGGATACTGCCGGCGCCACGGATCATCACAATGTTTGCCGTAAGGCATTGGTGAATGTGGAATTTAATTTGCCAAGCATCAATAATATTGATCGCGCCAATCTTTTGGTAAACGAATGCAACAGCGTTGGCGTGGATCAGGTAAATAGAAATTGTATTGCCGTCGGCGTCGGCCCTGTGGCTTTGGCCGGTAGCGGTCCATTTATCCCCAAAGCCAGCACACAAAATAACAGTTACGTGCAATTAAGTCCGGACGCTTCCTATAATATAGGCAAGTGGAAAGATAATACGTGGTATCAGGTTGTTCTAAAAAACGGCATTACCGCCGGCACCGGCACTTCCACCGCCAATTTAGCCGCGGACAAACCTTGTGATGTGGCCAATGCCGCGTATTGTTTCTTATTTAAAACCGACGCGCAAGATTGTAAAATGAAGGGCGTGCTTATTACCCCGTATAGTTATTGGACTTCAATTTTGGAAGAGCCCATAAAACGTAGAACAATTTCTTCTCCTGACGGTGTGGATGTAGAGTATAAAGGCCATGGTTTAAGCACCCAGCATTGTATTTTGATGGACACCTCAGACTTTACCTGGTCTTGGAGCTCGGCCAACATTAATTACGCGAATATATTTTTTTCCGCCAGCACCACAGCCAAAGTTTCCGCTTTGGCCAATACGGTGGGGGTCGGATTAACAGCTCCGGAAAATGCGGTAAACATTGTTGCCACCGCTGTTACGAGCACGGCCAGTTATAGCGGCGCTAGTCCGCTCACCATAGATTTAAGCAATCCGGAAATAATGGATTTTTGGCCGAAATGTTTAGTGTCTTGCGCTAATGCCGAAGTTGGCGCGCGATTCAACACCACCATGTCCAATCGCAACCTGCCATCAGGTCCTGTAAAATTATTAAAATGCAATGATGAAAATTGTTTTAACACCGTGTCGGTTCTGGATCCCGCTGATGTGTATTTAGACAACACCTCCAACTATGTTGTTTTAAAGATCGCCAATTCGCGCGATATGTCCGCGGCTTTGGAACCAAATACGATTTACAAAGTAATTATTTCCACTTCCACTACCAGCACGGCTTCTGCCGGTCTGCTTTGGTCCGCGGCCCGGCTGGGAGACCCAACCACTTTTTCTAAACCATTTGATCAAGAATTTAGTTGGCGTTTTAAAACCAAAAATGAAGATTGCAAGATTTATCGCGTGGAAGTGAAGCCAAAAAATTATATTGCCGCGTTTGTTAACGACAAAGCTGTTTATCAAGCCCAGCCGTATTCGTCTCCGGACGCTTGCAGTAGTCAGGGACAAAAATTAAACGCCTGGGGTGTTAGTTGGAATTGGGATTCCAGCGACCCAATGGTGGCCACGGCGCGGGCTTTTAATACTCAAGGCGCCAATCCTTATTGCACCAAAAATTGTTTGCGCCAAGGCAGTGTCCTTTCCGTTCTTTCCGCCAACACACCGGTCTGCGGCAATCTAACGGTAGAAGCAGGTGAAGATTGTGATCCGCCCGGACGTGGCATTGGCTGTAGTTTGGATTGCCGACGTTTGGGCAACACAAATACTTCCACCTGCGGCAATGGCGCCATAGAACCAAACTTGGGCGAGCAGTGCGATCCGGCAGGGCCGCCAGCTTCCTCGGCTGGTTGCACAAGCAATTGTATGCGTACCGGCTCTACACCAACCGCGGATGCCACGGCCACCAGCGCGTCTATTTGCGGCAACGGCGCTATTGGCAGTGGTGAAGATTGTGATTTAGGTATTTCTGCTTCTGTCGCTTTGCCAACTTCGGCGCAAAATTGCTCAATAAAATGTTTGCATTTGGGCACGAAACTTTCCAATAATTGGTGTTTTGATAACGCGGTCGCTTGGGGTGGATTTTTACAGAGTGATTTTAACAGCGCATGTCAAAACGCAATTAGCCGGTGCGGCGATGGCGCAGTCGGTCCGGACGAAGACTTGGGTTGTGATTTGGGCGATGGCAATAAAGCCGGCTGGTGTAATAATTTTTGTTTAGCCAACGCCATTACTCATCCTGAATGTTTGTTGGGAAGCGAAGGATGCAATCAAAACAGGCAAAATTTGGGTTCCTCGTTGCTTTATACAATGCCATCCGTGTGCGGAGACACTATGGTTGGCATCGGCGAAGATGTTTTTTGTGAAACTCGTTTAGTTGGCGGCCGCATTGGCATTTTTGATCCATGGTCTTTGGTTACCGGCATTGGGTTAGGAGTTGTGGCCGGCGCGCCTCCCGCGCAAAATACGGAAATAAGCGCCAACACAACGCAAAACACCACTGGCGGAGTATCCGTTGGCAACAAAGGCAACTTCACTATTGCCTGCAGTTATAAAACTGACGCCGAATGCCAGGCGCGCATGGGCGTGGATTGGGGAGTCGCCAGCAACGGCTGTTGCTATCAAAGACCAAATTTATTAAGTGTTTACCCGGGCGCAACTTCATCCGCGCAATTTAATATCTGTCCAAACACAGCCATTGCCGCGAGTTTTGATCAGGAAATAAATCCAGCCACTTTAAACAATAATATCATTATCGCGCGCGGCGTTACTTCCACTTGCGTTGGCACGGAAGACGTAACAAGCCTGGCTGTAAATGACGCTAAAGATAATTTCCACGATTTGCCTTGGTATAAAAAGATTTTTGTTGCGGCGGTAAACTTGTTGAAACGTTTAATTGGCGACAAGGTTTCAGCGGTGCGCACGGATATTACTTCCACCAAATGGTGTGCCGGCGAGGATTTGGGACGCGCCGAAGTGGTTGCCGCCACAGGCACTTTTAGCAAAATTATTTTTAATTTAACTAAACCGCTGGCTTTGGACACGGACTATTTTGTGGCGCTAAAAGACGGCGTCCGCAGTCAGCAGGGCGTTAGCATTGGCAAAAACAGCGTTGGCAAACCTTGGGGTTGGAAATTTATTACCGGATCAAAGATTTGTGAAATTGACAAAGTTGGCGTTGATCCTTCCCAAGTCTATCTTGGCAGAGTTGGAGCGACTTCCACTTTGCGCGCCATTGCCTCCAATGCCAGCGGCGCCCAAATTCAATCCATTTCACAGCATTATTCTTGGGATTATTTATGGCAGCCGGTTGGAAATTCGTTTGTAATTTTAGAAAATACCACCTCGTCGGCCAACACCATTTCCGCGCAAAATCGTAGCGGTGAAATAGACATTCGCGCTTCGGCTCAAATTGTTGATAACAAATATTCTTCCAAAACCGGCATCGTAGCCACCGGCAAATCTCATGTCGTGGTATTTTTGTGCGAAAATCCATGGCCGCCCAAAGAATTATATGTTGGCGGCGCGGGTCCGTTTATTATTTTCCCTTATGAAGATAAAACAGGCAACAACGATGGATTTAATTTGACAGCGAACGCCTTTGACAACACGGCAATTCCAGCTTCGCCAAGCGGCGGCTACTTTAATTTCCGCTTTTATTATTGCGCTGATAGCGGCAGTTTTGGCGCAGGCGATGATTTGCCATATTTGCGTCCGGCTGTGCAAGTGTCCAGCGCCGTGGTTGCCGACACTCCAACTTCCAGCTTAAAACGATTTATTTTCACTAATAATAAAAATAGCGACGCCGTTGGCGCGCAGGTTTTTTCCAACCCCAAACACTTTACCGTGGCCGAGTGGTTTGCCGCGGACCGCGCGGTCGGCGGGCAGGGGTTTGCGGGAAATATGCAAGCTACCAAAATAGACGGTTATGACGCGCTTTCCGACGGAAATAATATTTATGTGGACGCGTTAAATGTTAATACCTCTTTAGTAAAAGCAAACTTTCCTTTACCCTGTCTTTTGCCGTCAGCTCCGCCGTTTTGCTTTACTTCGGTAAACAATATTTATTCCAATATCTATTTATTTAGTATCAATGCCGACGCCAGGCCGGAAACAAGAAAAGTGTTTGAACAGATTATCGGCAATTTGCATTTCAATACTAATTTAACTAATTATGGTTATTGTGGCGCCACTATGGACAATCCGGGAGTCAGTGTTACCTGCCAAACCGACTTGGATTGTTCCGGTACAGAAATTTGTTCGGTGCAGACCGACAAGTTAAAAAGAAATTATCAGCGGCTCAGGGATTTAAACGAGATTCAAAATTTATTGGGGTATTGAAATCCCTCCTGCGAGGAGGGTAGGGAGGTGTGAGCTACCGAGAGTATAGTGTCATTCCATCAGCACATTCACGAACGGTATTGCGTGGGTTCAAAATATTGAACCCCTACGACAGGTGTTCAATATCGATGTAGGGATCGATGTAGGGGCTGAATATCTTCAGCCCTCGCTCCCGCCAACAACAGGGCGGGCAGGCGGGATGACAACACAACACTTTATTTGGTATAATAGCTATATGAAGAATAAAAAACTAATTGTATTATTCGTAATGGTAGTGGCAGCACTTAGTTTTTTTGTATATCCAAACTTGCCTGCCGGCAGGCAGGAAGTTTTTGCCGTTACCGCTCCCGGGCTAAAAGAAGGAACCTATTTAACCGGACAAACTTTAAGTGTTTGGCCGTCTTGGTCAACGCTTGGCAATGCTTTGGGCCAGGCTTTACCAACAGACCCCATAAATCAATTGGGAACAGCCGGCACTTGCGCCGTCACCACCAATCGGTTTTGCACCGCCAACAGCCAGTGTCCGCCAGCAGTCGGCACCACAACTCCGGAAAATTGTGTTTTACATGATCTGGAAACTGGCTGGAGCACCGCGGATCGGCGCTTTAGTTTTGCATGTTCCACTTCGTCCTACGCTTACCGATATATAGTAGCCACTTCTGGCCAGTCTTACACAGTTCGCGCGCGCTTTGAAGATCCCGGCATTATCATAAATAATCGGAGCAGTTTTATCGCAGGATTTATCAGCTCCACTTTATTTAAAATAGACGAACCAAGCGGTGTTTGTAATCAAGACCAAGAAATTTCTACTTTGCAATCGGGCGTGTGCGGAGACGGCCAATTAAATTTAAATAAAGGCGAACAGTGCGATCCACCGGGGAGAATAGAATATGCGGTTGGATGTACCACCAGCACTCCCAGTATTAAAAATTTAAAAGTTTGTACCAGCGGTTGTCAGTGGACAAATTCCACCACTTTGTGCAGTAATTTTAGCAATTGCGGCAATGGCGTGAAAGAATCCGGTGAAGCTTGCGATGATGGCGGTTTCAACGGAAGGTATAATAAATGTAATAGTAATTGCACGGGCGGTGTCATTGATCCGCCCGGTAGATGCGGTGATGGCACAATCCAGCCTGCTTATGAAATTTGTGATACCAATACAGGTCCCGGCTATGTGGTCGGAGCCGCAAAATACAGTTTAACTTCGCGCAATAGTTCTTGCAGTTGGGATTGCCAAAATTGGGGGCCTTATTGCGGCGATAAAATTGTGCAGGCGCAATACGGGGAAGATTGCGATGGTTCGCAGGCATGCACAGTTGGTGGAGGTCCGGGAGTTCAAATTTGTACCAGTGGCTGTAAAAAAGCAACCGGCAACACCTCGGCTTGGTGGCGTTTGGACAGTATAAGCAGTGCCGGCAAAAGCCCGGATTTTTCAGGGAATTTAAACCACGCTTCTTGCGCTTTGGCGACATGTCCATCCACTGACGAAGGAAGATATGGCGATAGCGTAACGATTGAAGGAAAGCAGTTTTTAACTGTTAATCATAGCCCCAGTTTGGTTGCCACAACCTCGCTTACAGTCTCCGCTTGGATTTACCCTACTGATGACGCTACGCCTTATCAGAAAATTGTTGAAAAAGGCGGAATGGAAAATGGCTATGACTTAGAATTTAATCTTTCTTCCGCCACGCATACGGCCCGGTTTAATTTGTGGGGCGAAACCCAAACTACGGTGGATACGCTCACCACCTTGCCTATTCAAGCATGGTCGCATCTAGCCGCCACCTATAAAAAAGTAGGCTTGCAAAATATTGTAAAAATTTATTTAAACGGCAATTTGGAAAGTGAAAATATTGTTATCAGGGCCGCGCCGGTTATGGATGAAAACACAGGAAGTTTGCTTATCGGCAAATCAGCGGACGAATCCGGCAATTACTTTTTTGGCAGAATAGATGATGTAAAAATTTATAACCGCGCTCTTTCCGGAGATGAAATAAAAAGCGATTTTCAAGACAGCTGGTTTTGTTCCGCCACCACCACTCCGTTTGTTCCTGGCGTAGCGGGCAGTTGTGGAAATAGCGTTATTGATACTGGTGAGGACTGCGATCAGGGAGCGGCCAATAATGGCCTGCCTTGCGCGCCGACGTATGGCGTGTCTTGTTCCTATTGTTCCGCGGATTGTAAAAATTCTATTGATGTCCAGCCCACGCAATATTGCGGCAATGGCATTATTGAATCTTCGGAAAGATGCGAAATTAGCAGTTACACAAATATTTATTCCGCTTCCACCAACACATTAAGCACGGAATTTACTTATACTTCAACCACTAACGGCTATAGAGAAAAATTATGCTCCGAAGAAATTTTGGGAGCCGGTAAGGCCGGTAAAGGTATTAAAACTTGCGCCGATTGCGCCTTAACCAGAAATTGTATAACTTGCGGATTGGATCCGACGGGCGTGGAAGTAAACGGCAAAGTATTAAATGTTTTGCGAACACGATTTTCCGTCTGGTCGGATCCGCTGATGGTAGAGGGAGCATGGATTCGCAGTTTAAAATTATATTTTAACACCCCTACTTTAGATAATTGTAAAGGAGGAGTTCCCACATTTTACGATCCTTTAGAAACTGATGAAGTTAGATATAATAAAGTTCAATGTTATTTTGGCAATTTACCAACATCAGGCTACGTGCCATTTTTGGCGGCCGTGTACAAAAAACCTTCCACTCCTGATACTAATTTAGATACCTATACTCTGCAAACCACTGTCGCTCCTTTGGTCAATGCCAAAATAAATAGTAGTTTACTATGTTCTTCCGGCGAAGAACCGACTTACACCATGGTAGTCAATAACGACTACACGCACCGTTTTCCATTCCCGGTTTTGTCTGACCCCAGCCCTGGGCAATATGATATCATCGTTTCGCCCATTATTACCAGCACCCGTTCCAAAGATGTTCGAGTGGTGGTCAGCTGGGAATCAACTGATGAATTTTATGGCGGGTTTGCCAGGCCCAGCGCGCTCGAAGGAGCGGATTATGGGTCTTCTCTGGCCACCGGATTGGATTATTACATTACCCCTCCAGACAATCCTCCCTTGTATAAACAAGCCGGCATTTGGTATCACGGATTTATTTCTTCCGGCAAACGCGTTGAATCTTTTACAGTTGACACCAATATCGGATCTATGAATCCCGGCGCTTACGCTTTTTATGTGCGTACGCCGGACGGAGGCATAGAAGCTTTAAAAAATATCGCAAAATTAAAAGTGGAAGTATTTTTGCCGGAGACCGGCCCGACTGGCGATCGTTTATTTGGCGTTCCGGCCAAAACATATTACCTCAAAGACGCAATTCCTTCAGACAATCGCACTGCCGGTTATTGGCAGGTCTTTAATTTAAGCCAGCCATCCGCCAGCGTCACGGCCTCGACCAGCCACATAATGGATGTAAATAGAATATTCACAGGTGTAGCTTCCATGGCTATTAGCACTTGCACAGGTCTTCCTGCTGGAACCCAATGCCGTTTGGCCTCTATAACAAATCTTTGCGACATAGTCGAAACTTGCACTGGAGTTTCTGATTTTTGTCCGGCGGATGTATATCGGTCGGCAGGCACTTTATGCCGAGCCGGTGTTCCTGGGTCGCTCGGATGCGACTTGACCGATTATTGTTCAGGCACATCAGCCAGTTGTCCGGAAACTTACGCGCCGGTTGGTACGACTTGTCCTTCAGACCCCACTTTTTTATATACTTGTAACGCGACCGGCCAATGTAATGTTTGCGCGGCTGGTTGGGAGATGTGTAGTGGCGGTGTTTGTAGAAACCAGACCGGTTTACCTTGTAACGATGGTAATTTTTGTACCATAAACGACACTTATCAAAATGATTGCGGAACCGTCTGTGTCGGCATTACCAACACTTGCAATGACAGCAGGAGTTGGACCACGGATTCTTGTAATGAAATTAGCGACACTTGCATTAACACGTTAAATTCTTGCAATGATAGTAATTTGTGCACGGTTGGAGACATGTATAATATTTCTGGTACATGCGTCCCAGGTCCATGGACACCCGCAAATTGTTGCCGCAACACAGCAGATTGTACGGCGGAAGAATCCAATCCATGTTTGTCTGACGCTACCTGTCTTTCCACCAATCGTTGCCGTTATGATTTTGACCCAGACATTCCAGGTTGTTAGCCGTTAATTTTTTCACCCAATTTATATGTTAAAAAAAATAATTATCTTTGTTTTGGCGGCGGGTTTTGGTGCGGGGATATTTTTTGGCGCCAAATTTTTGTTAAATAAAAAACAGCCAACTACTGTTGATAAAGTCATTACCACTTCTTCCATAGAAACAGCTGCGGCTGAAAGTAACAGCAAAGGATTAGTCGGCAAAATTAAAGAAATGGCCGTGGCCGACGCGGATTTGGACGGCTTGACAAATGAAGAGGAAAAGAAATTTGGCACCAATCCAAATATGGCCGACACGGACAAAGATGGGTTATTAGATAAAGTTGAGTTAGAATTATATAAGACGAACCCGCTGAAGGCCGATACAGACGGCGACAAGTTTAACGATGGGTATGAAGTTAGGCGCGGTTTTAATCCCAATGGTCCTGGGAAGCTTATAAAGTGAACTAATTTATGACAAGTGAGTCGTGAGACTCAAAGAACTTAATAATTTTTATCATATAATTCACTCGTATGTTTGAAGATCAAAATCAAAACCCTTCGGCCCCTAAAAATTTGCCAACCGAACCGGTGGATATGTTTGCCGGCGTAGAAAAAGGCAGTGGAGGAGAAACCGTTCCGGCCACAGCCATTCCGGATGCTTTGTCGGCCGGGTTGTTAAAACCAAAATCATCGGTAACAACCATGCCGTCGGCCGCGGAACCGGCCGGTCAGACAATGTCTTTGGAAAATTACCAAACAAAAGGTCCGATACTGGGAAAAATATTAGTATTTTTGTTTGTGGTTTTATTGTTGGGCGCCATTGGATTTGTGGGATGGTGGTTTTTGTATGGTAAAAGTAAATATGTCAAACCAACGACAAGCGCTCCAAAAACAGAAACCGCGCCCGTCGCGCCTGTCGCGCCACGCGGTAATGTCACCAGTGGCGTTACAGGTGATATTCCGGCCAAAATAAATAACGATGAAATTTTATTTGGCGAATCCGTGGATACGGATAAAGACGGATTAGACGATGTGCGCGAAAAAGAAATCGGCACGGATCGTTTGAATCCGGATACGGATAAAGATGGATTAAGCGATGGCGATGAAGTTATAATTTGGAAAACAAACCCTTTAAACCCGGATTCAGACAACGACAGTTTTCCGGATGGCACGGAAGTAAAAAACGGTTACAACCCTTTGGGCGCGGGAAAATTATTTAATTTGCCGTCAACCATAACTGTTGTCACGTCAACTATTTAAATAGTAACTGTCATTGCGAGGAGCAGTAGCGACGCGGCAATCTCTTGGTTAGCACTACCAAACTATGGGATTGCTTCGTCGGTCGCCAAGACCTCCTCGCAATGACAATAATTGTATGTTCGGCAAAAAACCGGAGATTAAAAAACCAGAACTGGAATTAAACGTGCAGACAATGCCCGTTGATTTTTACGGCGGGGTAAATCCGGTGATCAAGTTTAAGAAAGTAGAAAAAATAGTGGTTTTATCTCCGCGCCAGCCAACGTTAACTGCCGTAGAAAAGAAAATTTTAGACAAAAGCACTGCCGCGGGCAGTGGTTTGGCTTTGCATCCGGCCAGTTTGCTTACCAATAAAAAATACGTCATTATTTTTGGCGTCGGTCTTTTCGTTGCCATCGCGGCCGGAGCTAGCGTGTATTATTATTTTCAGCTTAAATCAAAGTCCGTTCAGCCATCGCCAAAGCCGCCGGTTATAAGCATGATCACCACCACGCCGGTAGTTATCGCGCCGATTCCCGCCACCACTTCCATTCCGATCGCCACTACCACCCCAGCCGCGCCTAGCATCCCAGCCGCGGTCGCTTTGGAATTTCCTTCCAGTTTATTGGGCGAAAGCGCGGATTTGGACAAAGACAATATTACGGATGTGGCTGAAGAAATATTTTCCACGGACCCAAGCAAACCGGACACAGACGAAGACAGTTATAACGACGGGCATGAGGTGTTTTATTTATACAATCCGGCCGGCGTAGAACCGATGAAATTAATCGCTTCCGGAATGGTGAAAGAATACAAAAATTTTGTACAGGGCTATAGCGTATATTATCCAAACAATTGGGCCGTTGGAGTTGTGGATGAAGAAAGCCGCGACGTGCTGTTTAGCACAATTACCGGCGAAAATATAGAAATCAGAGCGTTTGACATGGCTTTGAATGAAACCTTTGCAGATTGGTTTTCGCGTTTGGCGCCAAATGAAAAATACGGCGAGTTGCAGGATTTTGCTTCCCGATTCTTTAGCTCCGGCAAAACCAGAGGCGACGGATTAGTGTATTACTTTGTGGACAAAAATCGCGTGTATGCCATGGTTTATCACACCACTGATTCAAACACGGTTAATTATAAATCAGTAATGTTAATGATGGCCAGAAGTTTTTCGCTTGCCATATAAAATTTTTATGTTGCGCGTAAATTTTTTTAAGCGGATCAAATCGCCATGGACATTGTCCGGCGTGAAAAAAGTTTTGCGAATCGCGCGCAAACTGCTTAAATTAAGCGGTGAAGTAGAGGTAAGCGTAATCGGAGAAAAAGAAATGAAGGAATTAAATTTTAGATACAGAGGAAAAAACAAAGTTACAGACGTGCTATCTTTTGCCTGGCAGGAAGACAAGAAAGTAAAAAGCGAATTTTTGGGGCAAATATATATTTGTTATCCGCAAATCGCGCGCCAAGCCGCGGAGCTGTCCGTAAATGTTAAAGAAGAATTTGCGCGCATGTTAACACACGGGTTGTTGCATATTATGGGTTATGACCATGTCAAAAAACAAGATGCGAAAAAAATGTTTAAAATTCAAGAAGAAATAGTATGTCTTTACGCAGGTTGTTAAACAGCTTTGTCGATGCCGGACGGGGATTAAAACATGTTTTTAAAACGGAGCAGAATTTTAGAATCCAGATTTTTTTTGGCCTGCTGGTTTTTGCCGGGGCAATGCGTTTTCAGTTACGGAATTGGGAGCTTATTTTACTGATTATACTGGTATTGCTGGTCTTGTTGGTGGAAATTTTTAATACCGCTTTTGAAAAATTTAGCGATTTATTAAAACCGCGTTTGCATCATTATGTCGGGGTGGTAAAAGATATTATGGCCGGCGCCGTGCTCATCACCTCTTTGGCCGCTTTACTGATCGGGGTAATGATTTTTTATCCGCATTTGGTAAACATTGTAAAATAATGGTATAATAGGCGAATATTTTGTCATTGCGAGCCACAGCGAAGCAATCCCATAGTCCGGTAGTGTTAACAGTGGGATTGCCGCGTCGCTATGGCTCCTCGCAATGACAGCAAGATCTTGTTAAAGATGACAAATCCGTGTAATCCCGTTCTAAAATCCGTCTAAATCTGTGTTTATGAAAAATGGACAAGGAAATTTAATTGGCGGCTTAGATATTGGATCAAATTCAGTGCGAATGGCCGTTGGACAATTAATTGGCAAAGAGGG
>CAYIHE010000011.1:0-17871 GCA_964363145.1 uncultured Gammaproteobacteria bacterium
ACAGATATGCGAATGATGCGGATTTACGAATATACGAATTAGCATATTCGTAAATTAGCGACATTAGCGTATCTGTGTTTTACCTAACAAACCTAAACGGATTAACACGCCCGCCGTTTACCCAAACTTCAAAATGCACATGAATTCCGGTTCTGCCGCGCACTTTGCCGGTGTTACCCATTAAGGCAATGGTCTGCCCGGCTTCCACGTATTCGCCCGGAGAAACCAATAAACGCGAATTGTGTCCATACAAAGTTTTAATGCCGCCGCCATGGTTAATAATTACCACACAGCCATAACCCGAATTCCAGCCGCATTGTGATTTTTCCACCACGCCGGCTTTGGAGGCGTAATTGGGCGTAGATAAATTTCCACCGGCAATATCCAAACCACTGTGTTTCCATGTGAAATACTGCGTCAAAACACGCACCGAGGTGGGCCAGACAAAGCCAGACATGGATGGTATTTGCCGAGATGAGGGCGGCGCGGCAATATTGCTGGCGCGGCGCGGAGTAACCACTACTCGTGACTGCGGCTTCACGCCGTTGGGCACAATAATTTTATCGCCAATCATCAAATCAGAGCCATCGGCTTTCAATTTATTAACTTTTATAATTTCATCAACTTTCCCGTTGTAAACGGCCGCGATTTTTTTCAATGTGTCGCCTTTTTTTATTAAATGAGTTAACCCGCTTATCGGCAAAATACGCAACTTATCTCCCGGGTGCAAATACGACCTAATGCCCAAATTGTTTTCCCAAAGAATAGTATCAATATCCACCAAAAATTTAGCTGCAATACTGCCCAAAGAGTCGCCAACCACTACCATGTATTCCACCACTTTGTCGCGACTGCCGCCAACCGAAGAACCGGGGAAAATTATGGGTTTGGACAAAGCCATGCCGCCAGCCACCACACTGCCCAGTTCCATCTCGGATAAAGAGCCGCGCGTAAACTGATCCGGGCTTAACACGCCGGCTTTCCAAAACGGCATAGCTGTATTATCAAATTCCGCGCCCACATCGGCCGTAACTTCTTCCACGCTATAATCCTCATCAGTCGGCGTTAGCGAATAAGCAATGGTATTTTGGCCGGGCAATCTAGTATCGTGTTTCGCGTACAATTTAGTTTGGGGAAGAGCAATCAAAAATAAAACGGCAAATACCACAATCTGCAAATTATCACGCTTGACCAGCTGACCGCTAAATCCGGCAGTGCCGGTTAGCCGCCGAAAAAGATAGTCTATTTTATAATGAATAAAACCGAATAAACGCCACCCGGGAGCAAAAATTTTGGCTAAAATAAAAAAACTTTTGGCGCTTAACCACCAAAAAAACCTCTTCACATAGATCAGAACTTTCAGCGTTTTTAACAAAAGCTTGTAGCGCATACTTTCCAAAATAATAAGCTTCTAGCTTGACGCCGAAGCTATATTAACATATCATATTGAAGAAAACAACTATGGATTTCGGCTCGGGACAGTGGCGCTTGTCATCCCGAGCGAGGCCTTAGCCGACGAGGGATCTCTGTCCAGCTCGTCGCGAATACAACCTGACAGAGATCCCTCGTCGTCCGCCTAGGCGGACTCACTCGGGATGACAAACAAATTTAATTCATTAAAATTTAAAGTATGATCGTATTCCTTTATGCGGTATTGCCGGCGCTTTTAGCCATTGCCTATGGGGCGGTGTTAATTCGCTGGATTAACAAACAGCCGGCTGGCGATGAACGGATGAAAGCCATTGCCAAAGCCATTCAAGAAGGCGCCAACGCTTATCTGGGGCGCCAATATAAAACTATCGCAATAGTTGCCGCGGCTGTTTTTATTTTGCTTGGGTTGGTGGTTAATTGGTTAACCGCCGTTGGATTTGTGGTGGGCGCGGTGTTATCCGGACTAGCCGGCATTATCGGCATGAATGTTTCAGTGCGCGCCAATATCAAAACCGCGGAAGCCGCCAAAAAAGGAATGACAGAGGCGATGGATGTGGCTGTAAAAGGCGGTTCTATTACTGGTCTATTGGTAGTTGGTTTGGGACTATTAGGTGTTTCAGTTTTTTATTTATTAACAAAAGATTTATCCGCTTTAATCGGTTTGGGTTTTGGAGGAAGTTTAATTTCCGTTTTTGCCAGAATTGGCGGCGGAATTTTTACCAAAGCGGCGGATGTGGGCGCGGATTTAGTTGGTAAAGTGGAAAAAGGCATCCCTGAAGACGACCCGAGAAATCCGGCGGTGATTGCCGACAATGTTGGCGATAATGTGGGCGACTGCGCCGGCATGGCCGCGGATTTATTTGAAACATACGCGGTAACAGCCGTGGCCGTAATGGTCTTGGGCGGATTGCTTTTTGTTGGCAATGAAAAAGTTGTTATTTACCCTTTGGTTTTGGGCGGAGCTTCAATTATTTCTTCCATTATCGGAACATTTTTTATCCGTTTAGGAAAAACTCAAAATATAATGAACGCTTTATACAAAGGGCTGGCCGCTTCCGGCTTAATTGCTTTGGCGGCTTTTTATCCTATTACAAAATGGCTGATGAGCGGACTGGATGGTTATAGCGTTAATAAAATTTATTTGGCTTCGGTTATTGGTTTAATTTTGGCGGCAGTTATGGTTTGGATTACCGAATACTACACCTCCACTGCCTATGCTCCGGTAAAACAAATTGCCAAAGCCAGTGAAACCGGACATGGCACAAATGTTATCGCCGGACTGGCTGTTTCTATGCGCTCAACCGCTTTACCGGTTTTATTTATTGTCGCTTCAATTTTGGCCACCTATTGGCTGGCCGGATTATATGGCGTGGCTGTGGCCGCTATGAGCATGCTATCGCTGGCGGGTATTATTGTGGCCATTGACGCTTATGGCCCGATTACGGACAACGCGGGTGGCATCGCGGAAATGAGCGAGCTACCGGAAAATGTGCGCGACATTACGGACAAGCTTGACGCTGTTGGCAATACCACCAAAGCCGTTACCAAGGGCTATGCAATTGCCAGCGCGGCCTTGGCATCTTTAGTTTTATTCGCGGACTTCACTCACAAACTTCCTGACACTGTAAAATTCTTAATCAATGATCCAAAAGTTTTGGCCGGATTATTTATCGGCGGTTTGTTGCCGTATTTGTTTGGCTCTTTGTTAATGGAATCCGTTGGAAAAGTAGCCGGCAAAGTGGTGGAGGAAGTGCGCCGACAATTTAGAGAAATTCCTGGTATTATGGAACGCACAGCCAAACCGGATTACGGCAAAGCAGTGGATATCGTCACCAAAGGCGCGATAGGGCAAATGACCTTGCCGGCGGCCATTCCGGTGGTGGTACCAATTTTGGTTGGCTGGCTGTTGGGTGTAGAAGCCCTGGGCGGATTACTTCTTGGAACTATTATTACCGGCTTATTCGTAGCCATTTCCATGACAACCGGAGGCGGCGCTTGGGACAATGCCAAAAAATATATTGAAAAAGGAAATTACGGCGGCAAAGGCTCTTTTGCCCACCAGGCGGCTGTAACAGGCGACACCGTTGGTGATCCATACAAAGACACTGCAGGTCCGGCTATCAACCCGATGATAAAAGTGGCGAATATTGTGGCTTTACTAATCGTCGGATTGCTGATAAAATAATTTTACAAGGAGGAAAGCCGTGGCGAGAAAAAAGATAAAAGTACAAGTAGATGATGAAGCATACAAGCGTTTTCGCGCTCTTACAAAAAATAATCCGGATCTAAACGGCTCTATCAATGTGCTTAACACTAAATTAATCAATAAACCACCCGCTGAAGTTGAAATTGATTTTGAAGTCACCGGCATGATGACCTACGACCTTTGGGATAAATTGTGCCGCGTTTTCAACCAACGCATGCTCTTTCCAGGCTAATGGCCGCCAACCTTTCATGGATCAGGCGGCTTTGTTTTTTATATTGACCACGACGGTACGTCGAGGTTGACAAAACTTTCCGTGTAATACACAATGACTCCGGAGGCATGCCATGCTCGCGATTGCGGAAAAAATTCTCGAGATAGTTGTCGCTATAATAATCGCGGTGGTCGCGTTTAAAATTGTTTCGGGCAAACCAAAGGCAAACAAAAAAACGGCAGAGAATACTACTGCCCCAGCCAGAGTAAGCATCACCATTGAATTTTGTGGAGATGCCATAACCGATATGGAAGAAATCATGCTAATGACTGGCGATCGAGACTTCAAAGAAGTTGTACACCACGCGCTCACCAAATATGAAATGACTGCCAGATTCAAAGCCAACAAGAATATATATTAAAATTCCACCGGCCTAGCGCCTTTTACGCCCGTAGCGAAGAGAACAGCAAGCTCTTCCCCGGGCTATTTTTTTAATTAAATAACCGCGTGCCATTGACATTTTGCTATTTTTCAATTAAAATTATCGGGTATTAATCACATTTTTGTCATTCTGAGTAAAGTGAAAAATCTCTGTCCGTAGGTTGTCATTCCCGCCCAAGAGCGGGAATCCAGACAATTGGACGCCGTGGATTCCCAATCAAGTTGGGAATGACAGACAGAGATCCTTCATTTCATTCAGGATGACAAATTAAACAACCAATATGAAATACGAACTAAAAAACCTGGAAAAATCACAAGTGGAACTAACCATTACCGTAGAACCGGCGGATTATAAAAAAGAGATGGAAGCGGCGGCTTTGCGCATTTCCGAACGCGCGGCAATAAAAGGTTTTCGGCCTGGTAAAGCGCCATATGAAATGGTAAAACAGCAGATGGGTGAAATAAAAATCATTGAAGAAGCCATGCAAAGCATTGTGGAAAAGAATTTTTTTGACGCGACCAAAAAAGAAAAGCTGGACACTGTTGGCATGCCGCAAATTACCATTATCAAAGTGGCTCCGGGCAATGATTTGGTTTTTAAAGCAGTTGTCGCTATGCTTCCCAAAATTAAATTGGGTAATTTTACTTCTGTAAAAATAAAACATCGGGCCAAAGAAATTGGCGACAAAGAAGTGAATGATGTTTTGAATGATTTAAAGAAAATGCAAACCAGAGAAATTCTTAAATCCGAAACCGCCGCCAAAAATGACAAAGTGGTAATAAATCTGGAAATGTTTATAGACAAAGTGCCAGTAGAAGGCGGACAAGCGCCAAATCACCAGGTATACCTGAATGAGGATCATTACATCCCGGGTTTAGCCGAACAATTGCTGGGTTTAAAAAAAGACGATAGCAAAGAATTTTCTCTTAAATTCCCCAAAGAACATTACCAAAAACATCTGGCCGGCAAAGACGTAGATTTTAAAATTAAAGTAAAAGATGTGTTTGAATTGCAACATCCGGAAATAAACGACGAGTTTGCCAAAACTTTGGGACAAGAAAATCTGGAAAAATTAAAAACTGTTTTACGAGATAATCTAACCCAAGACGCCAAACAAAAAGATGATCAAAAAGTGGAAATAGAAATTTTGGACAGCTTAATCGCGTCCAGCGAATTTTCCGATGTGCCGGAAGTATTGATTAACGCCGAAAAAACTAAAATTTTTCACGAACTAAAGCATAGCTTGGCCAATCAGGGCATAGAAATAGAAAAGTATCTTAAAGATATAAAAAAGTCCGAAGAAGATATTTACAAAGATTTTTCCGAACAAGCCTTGCGTCGCGTCAAAGCCGCTTTGGTTTCGCGCCAGGTGGCTTTGGAAAATAACATCAAAGCGGAAAAATCCGATGTGGACGAAGAAATAAAAATGATCAAAGCCGCTTATCCGGATAATAAAAATGTGGAAGAAAACATAAAAAAACCCGAGGTATTGGAAACACTGGCTCTCACTATACAAAATCGTAAGGTTCTGGCTTTCATGAAAGAAAAAATCTTGGGTCAGAAGTAGGTCGTTGTCATTGCGAGGAGCCGTAGCGACGCGGCAATCCCATAGTTGACACTACCATACAATGGGATTGCTTCCCCGCCTAAGGGCGTGTCGCAATGACAACTTGTTTACTTCAACCAAAAAATAATATACCATAACAGTGGTATATTATTTTTTAACTGTCATTCTGAGCAAAGCGAATGAATCTCTGTCCATTCGGCGATTAAGACAGAGATCCTTCATTGCATTCAGGATGACAATGTGATGTATGTATTTCGGCGCCCACGTATCAATTGCCGGAGGTTTGCCCAACGCCCCTCTAAACGCGGCCGCAATCGGCTGTGAGGTGTTTCAGATGTTCACCCGTTCCCCGCAGGGCGGCTGGGTGGCGCCTTTGGACAAAAAAATCGCTAAAGAATTTAAAGCGAACTGCCACCGCCTCAGCGGGGTCCCGCCTCATGGCGGTGACAAAAAATCCAAATCACTAATGGAATGGGTTATTCATGCTCCATATTTTATTAACTTCGCTTCGGCCAACCCACGCATAAAACACGGATCAATTACCGTAATCCGCCAAGAACTTGAACGTGGAACAATGCTCGGCGCCTCTTATCTTATGGCGCATTTGGGAAGCTATAAAGATTTAGGCGAGGAAAAAGGTTTTAAACAATTAATTGATGGGTTGGCAGAAACACTTAAGGGTTATAAAGGCAGTACGCAATTTTTGGTGGAAATTTCCGCCGGCGCCGGCAGTATTATTGGAAAAAGTTTCGCGGAAATCAGCAATATTATTCATCATCCAAAACTAAAAAAATATAATATTGGCGTTTGCTATGACACCCAGCATGGATTTGCAAGCGGTTATGATATTAGAACCCCCAAAGCCGTAGCAGATACTTTGGATAAGTTTGATAAAGAAGTTGGTTTGGAAAATTTAAAAATGTTTCATTGCAATGATTCCAAAACTGAATTTAATTCTCATCGCGACCGGCACGAACATATTGGCGATGGGAAAATTGGTTTGCCGGGCTTTAAAGCATTACTAACTGACAAAAGATTAGCTAACGTTAACTTTTATTTAGAAACCGAACACGACAAGGTGATTAAAGACCTCCAGACTCTCAAAAAAATGCGCTTGTCATTGCGAGTACCCCTCGGGGCATAAACTCCGCGAAGCAATCCCATAGTATGGTAGTGCTAACATGGGGATTGCCGCGTCGCTACGGCTCCTCGCAATGACAATGAGACACTAAGGCAAATCCACCCCGCCCTTATTCCAAGGATTGCAACGCAAAATACGCCAAGAAGTTTTAAGAAGACCAATAATTAATCCGTCTTTTTTTATTGTTTGATGCCCATACTCACTACAGGTAGGATAAAATTTGCAATAACCCTGCGGAAATAACGATTTATACCAGCCGTGATCCGGAGAAATTGTCTTTTGATAAAGTTTTATCAAGTACAAAACCGGTATTCTGGGCAGAAATAAGAGAAAATTTATGGTTTTTTTCATAATCACCTTTGTCATTCCCGCCAGAGCGGGAATCTAGTCGACAATTGTCTGGATTCCCGCTCTGGCGGGAATGACAATAA
This sequence comes from uncultured Gammaproteobacteria bacterium, assembly GCA_964363145.1. Taxonomy (GTDB): domain Bacteria; phylum Patescibacteriota; class Patescibacteriia; order Magasanikbacterales; family GWA2-37-8; genus XYD2-FULL-39-9. The sequence continues at coordinate 7,430 of CAYIHE010000011.1, forward strand.
AACTAGGCTTTCAAAACTTTCCCCCGACTTAATAATACTTTTACTTCTTGGCTAATTTCAGCGTAATCTTTATCCAAAACATCTTTTTTGGCTACTACCAAAATATAGTAGCCATTTTTTATCAAGCCATCCTTAAGAAGAAGCCGGAGAGCCTCCCGTATCTGCCGGCGCACCCGATTTCGCTTTACCGCGCTTTTATGCACCTTTAAACCGGCGGCAATAGCTAATTTTAGCTGTTTTTTGAAACTATCAGGATCTTCCTTTTTAGGAAAATAAGCCTGATTTTTGGCTAACTCTAATACTTTAATATCCAAAAATCGGCCATTTACCCACTGGCCGTGCTTCATTACCAAATTAAAGTCTCTTAATTTTCTTAGCCGATTTTCTTGTTGGAACATATCTTTGAAAGCAAATTAAAGTCTGTAAGGCATAATAAAGCAGATTAAAGCTAACAATCCACCGCGCCCCAGCCTTATTCTGCCTTACTTTGCTTTATTCTGCATTAATCTGCTGTATATATTATACCACCATGCTTATAATAACAAAAAACCCGCTGATACGGGTCTAATGCTTTTTTTAAAAACTATCGTGTCTTTCTTGTTCTCTTGCCCTTCTTCTCATCCGAAACAGTCAGTTTCCATCTGCCTTTGGCGCGACGACGGCTTAAGACACCGCGTCCGCCTTTAGTGCTCATTCTAGACCGAAAACCATGGGATTTGGCGCGTTTTCTCTTTTTTGGTTGATATGTTCGTTTAGTAGACATACTAAAATCTTGACAATAATTATGAAGAGATTATATTACATACTTAATCATTTGTCAACCCCACAAAAACCATCCCAAACAAAAGCATTTATAGTTATCCACAGCTTGTCCACATTGCTTCCACCGCTTATTTTAGCCAAGGCTTTATTCTCTAAAATAACTATGATAAACTTAGTAAGTCTTTAAATAAATCAACGGCTTAAACTTGTAATTTTTATGTCCAACCACGAAATATGGCAGGCTGTCTTGGCCGAACTGGAATTATCAATTTCAAAACCAAATTTTGTTACCTGGTTTAGAAATACTGATATTATGGAACACCAAGACGGCTGTGTTGTTTTGTGCGTGCCTAACGCGTTTAACCGCGCCTGGCTAGAAAAAAAATACCATCTCATGATTGTTACGTCTTTAGAAAGAGTAACTGGCAAGCCGGTAAAAAGATTAAACTATAAAGTTTGCAGTATAAAAAATATCCCTGCCGCAATCTCACCAGACGCGCCAATAACGGAAATCTCGGCCTCGCTTATTATTGACAATCAAGCCCCAGAGGCCCCCCGGCCAACGCCTCGCATTGGAGAATTTGGATTGAACCTAAAATATGTTTTTGAAACTTTCGTGGTCGGCAGTGGCTCGGAACTGGCTTTTGCCGCATCCCAAGCTGTGGCCAATAAGCCCGGCGAAGCTTACAACCCGCTGTTTATTTATGGCGGCGTGGGTTTGGGTAAAACCCATTTATTGCAAGCTATCGGCAACCATATTTTAAAACTTAGGCCCGATACCAATATTATGTATGCCAGCGCGGAAAAATTTACCAACGACTATATTGCCTCCATGAGAGACGGAACCGCAAAAAACTTCTTAAATAAATACCGAAATATAGATGTTTTGTTAATAGATGATATTCAATTTATTGCCGGAAAAGACAAGTCCCAAGAATCATTTTTTCATACTTTTAACGACCTGCACCAACAAAACAAACAGGTAGTTATGACATCTGATCGGCCGCCCAAAGCGATTCCAGCCCTGGAAGATCGCTTAAAATCCCGCTTTGAATGGGGGATGATTGTAGATGTTGCTCCGCCGGACGCGGAAACCCGCATCGCGATTTTACAAAAAAAATGCATGGAAAAAAACTTTTCTTTAAACCAAGACATTTTGCGCTTAATAGCGGTTACCGTACATAGAAATATCCGCGAATTAGAAGGCGCCTTAAACAAAATTATCGCTTATCACCAGCTAAAAAATGCTGAACCAACCATGGAAACAGTTAAGTTTTTACTTTCCAACATTGAAGCGCAATCTATCCACCGCTCAGTTACTCCAAAACAGGTGATTGAAGCCACCACCCAGTTTTACTCCATTAATGCGATAGATATCACTGGCCAAAGCCGAGAAAAAAAGTTTTCCTTGCCACGCCAAATTATTATGCACCTGATGCGCAAAGAACTAAATATGTCTTATCCGGCTATTGGCAATGAATTGGGCGGGCGTGACCACACAACGGCAATGCACGCGGATAATAAAATAAATAACGAATTAGACAGAGACGCAAAACTTAAACAGGAAATAGAACTGATAAAACAAAAGCTTTATATAAACATGCTGTGAATAAAATGTGAAGAACTTGTCTAAAACTGTGAATAAAACTTGGATAAGCCAAAAAAATTATACACTTTTTATCCACATAAAAAATAAGTTATAAACATAGTTAAAAAACAAAATTTATTTCATGCACAGCTTGCGCGTATTTTCCTCACAGATTCTACACAGGCAAAAAAATAAAAAAGGTGTTTAATTAAACAAAAAAAACCACTTATCCATCTTATCCACCCCATTATTATTACGATTATAATTTATTTAATAAATTTCGATATATAATACAAGCCGCCAAACCAACTAATGATTTTTAATAAATAATATCTAATAATATTTCGTTATATGAAATTCTTTTGTACTAAAGAAAACCTATCAAAAGCTCTGGCAATGATAATCGGCGTGGCTGGAAAAAACATCAATCTGCCGATTTTGAGCAATGTGTTAATAAGGGCTAGTGAACAAAAAGTTGATTTTTCAACCACTAACTTAGAATTAGCTGTTGTTTCCAATTTACGCGCCAAAGTGGAAGAGCCGGGCGTGTTTACCGTTCCAGCCAGAACATTAAATGACTTTGTTAATTTATTATCTGATGAAAAAGTAGAGATTTCGTTAAAAGGCAATGAAATAGAGGTGATATGCGGCACTTCTTCCACTAAAATAAAAGGAACGCCGGCTGATGAATTCCCGGTGGTGCCGGTAGTTGGAGAAGGATTGGGGTATTTAATAGACGCGGAAGTGATTAAAAAAGGATTGGGGCAGGTTTTTCAGGCCGCTTCCAAAAATGAGATTCGTCCAGAACTGGCAGGCGTGCTGTTTTCTTTTAATGAAGAGCCTGGTGTGTTGACTATGGCCGCTACTGACAGTTATCGGTTGGCAGAAAAAAAGGTTAAATTGCTTCAAGGTGAAGAAAAAACTCGGATAATTGTGCCTGGACGGGCGGCGCAGGAAATAAATCATATTTTGTCTTTGATAAAAGGCGAGGAAAATGAAAAAAATGTCAGATTGTTAATTACTGATAGCCAAATAGTATTGCGATCCAATGATGTGGAGCTTGTTTCCAGATTGGTAGAGGGGCAATATCCTGATTATACCCAAATTATTCCAAAAGAATTTAAAACAATTGCCGAGCTGTCTACCAACCAGCTGGTAAAAGAAGTAAAAGCCGCCAGTTTATTTACGACCGTTGGTATAAACTCGGTTAGTTTGGATTTTGACACGGCGCGTGGTGTGGTGGTGGTTTCTTCTGTTTCCACGCAAACAGGCGAACATAAATCCGAAGTAATGGCTGATATAAAAGGCGATAAAAATAATGTTTTATTAAATCACCGCTATGTTTTGGATGGATTGGCCAACATAGACACGGAAAATAGTTTGGTCAAGTTGGTTAATGCTGATAGCCCGTGTGTAATCGCGCCAAAAAATGATCAAAGCTTTGTTTATATTATTATGCCGATTAGACAGTAGAACTTTTACTCAACCACCACACCCAAAACCTTCTCAACCATCCGCCCGGCGCTGTCCGTCATCACGGCTTTTAAACCATGTTCACCAGCGCCCGGAGAGCGTTTCCAAGTAAAGGTCAGTAGGTTATTAAATAATTGATCTTCTTTGTGATTGAAGTTATAAATTAAGCGCGGGGCGGAGGAACCGGAAATAAGATAAATATTTATTTGTTTAATATCTTCCCAGCGAAATGGCGTTAAAGAAAAAGCGCGAGGAAAATCCCCAACTTTTACAGTTAGCGGACTCGCGTCAAACCAGTCTATATCCGGCGCATCAAACTCTGCCTGCATAGCAAAATTAACATTTTTTTGCGCGCTATTGCCAACATCATCCGTGGCCACAGCGGAAAGGGTGTGCGGGCCTTTAATAAGCTTTTTCGCGTAGTAGGAAAAATTAAAGGGCGCTTGTACGGCCGAGCCGATAGTTTGTCCGTCAATTTGGTAAATAACTTTTGTTACGCCCCGAGCCGAAGCGGCTTTTACCTGAATATCAATAGTTCGGGAAGTAAGAATAGCGCCTTCCATTGGAGTGATAAATTCCAATGTCGGAGTAAATTCCGAAATTTGTACGTTGTCGTATTCAGTTGGCGGTTCTTGGAAAGTTAAATTTTCGCCTTTTGCCTGCTGGCGCGTTATCCAGTCCTGCAAAGACGCTTCCCAGTTTTCATATTGCGGGTCATCGGCCGGAAAAGCAGGTGCTGGTCCGCGTGGGTCGTTTTTGTCCACATAATGAAGAATATCGTGCGGAGGCAAATAGGATCTCTGTGTAATCAAACTTTCTGGCGTGGTTGGGCTGGCAATCTTGCCGGTTTCGGAATTTATATTTAAAACAATTCCGCCAATACCGCCTTTGAGTACTGGTTTTTCCGCGTCATTTGGCGGTGGAGTTGGGAAAAGTTCTGGCGGAGTATTTTTTAGCGCTTCGCGCATAAATTTATTCCAAATCGTGCCGGCCAAAGTATTGCCACCACCTTTCATCGGGCTCGGTATAGTGTTGCCCACCCAAACTCCGGTGGCAAGTGTTGGCACATAACCCATTGTCCAGGCATCTTTATTGTCGTTGGTTGTGCCGGTTTTGGCGGCTACTTGCCGGTTTGGCAAAGTTAGGTTGCCGCGGGGAGTAAAAATAAAAGAACGCGCTTCGTCATCGCTTAACACATAGGAAACAGTGGCGGCCAATTCCGGTTTGATGGCCTCTATTCCTTCGGTTGGTTTCCATTCATAAAAATTTTCGCCGATATTATTGGTAACTTTTAAAATACTGATCGGCTCGTTGTAAATACCCTGATTGGCCAAGGTGGCATAGGCATTGGTGTGTTCCAGCAAATTTACTTCTGCGCCGCCTAAAACCAAGCTTAAACCATAGTCACCGGTAAGAGTTGTGTAGCCGAATTTTTTGGCAAATTCAATTGTTTCAATTGAACCGGCCAAGTAAAGTGTTTTGACGGCCGGAATGTTTAGGGAACCTTGTAATGCCCGGCGCATAGTAACCAACCCGTGTTCTTTGTCATCATAATTTTTTGGCGTATAATCTCCGCCAACGCGCTTATCAAAATTAGTGCTGACATCATAAAGAACTGTATCGGGCGTGTATCCTTTTTCAAAAGCAAAAGTATAAACAAAAGGTTTGAACGAAGATCCGGGCTGTCGCTTGCCCAAAGTAGCCACATCAAACTGCCCGTCAATTTCTTCGTTGTTGTAGTCGCGCGAACCAACCAAAGCCAAAATTTGTCCGGTGTTTGGGTCTATAGCTACCAGCGCGGCGTTGTTGGCTTTGGCGTCTTTAAGATTTTTGTCGCCAATTTCTTTAATAATTTTTTCCGCGATTTTTTGTTTATCATAATCCAAAGAAGTAATTACCCGCAAGCCGCCCTCGTCAACCGCTCTTTCTCCAAATTTGTCAGCCAACAGCTGTTTTACATAAAGCACAAAATGCGGCGCTTCCATGGGCCCGCCAGTTCTAAAAATTCGCAAAGCAATATTTTGCGCCTGTTTTTTTTCTTCTTCGGTGATGTATCCCTGATCGCGCATCAGAGCCAGCACTACATCGCGGCGATCTCGCAGGGCATCCAAGTCTTTTAAATATCGGCTGGGCGCTTTTGGAATGGCCGCCAGAGTCGCAGATTCGGCCAAGGTGAGGTCTTTGGCGTTTTTATGGAAGTATGATTGGCTGGCAGATTCAATACCATAATTTGTGGAGCCGTATGGAATTTCATTTAGATATAATTTTAATATCTGGTCTTTATTATATTTTTTTTCCAAACGGATAGCCAGAATTGCTTCTTTTATTTTTCTAAAAATAGAACGTTTATTGCCCACCACGGCATTTTTTATCAATTGTTGTGTAAGGGTGCTTGCGCCGCCGGAACCGGCGCGGCGGCCAATGAGGTTGTTAAATCCGGCGCGTAAAATACTGGTAATGCGCACACCGCTATGTTCGTAAAAATGTTTATCTTCCACAGCAATGGTGGCTTTTTTGGCCAAGTCCGCGATTTGATCCAGATTAACCAACGTTCTTTTTTGATTTTGATAAATTTCGTAAAGCAACTGTTCGCCGGTGCGGTCGTAAATTTTGGTGCTTTGCGATATCTGGCGGTCGTTTAGTTTATTTGGATCCGGCAGGTCTCGGCTGATCCAAGCCACCACTGCTGTGCCGGCAATAAAAGAAACAGCCAAGGACGCGACTGCCACCAAGGCCAAAATTTTTACAATTTTTTTTCTTTTCCCTTTTTTTGTCATTGGCTCGCGGCCGCTTGGAAAATGGCCATAATGGCGGACAGGATTGAGTTGAGGGATGGGCATATTTCAGCGATAAGTTTATAAGCAAAGCTTGAAATCGCGTCGGGCTTCGAAAAAAGAAAATGCGTTTTCTTTTTTACTCACCCCTAGCGATTATAAGCGGATTAGGCAGATTAAGTAAAAATTACAAGAAGATAAGCTAAAGATGTAATAATTATAGACCTATTTTTGACTATTGACAATAAGGGTTTTTTATGGTATAATATGCCGTTAATTAATAAGGATACCCATTCAAATATGAGCTTATTTAAGCTAAAAAACAATTCAAAAGGCGCGCAGATAGCTGTAGACTTGGCTTTAATTATAGCCCTTTTAGCCAATTTTGCTTCGCCACCCATCGTAAGAGCTGATTTTGAACAAAATACAGCTAACTCTAGCCAAAAATTTGCTGATTCCGGCTTAATTATTAAATCTGGCTTGGCTACTACAGTACAGCCAATTCCCAAATCTAAAGGAGAGAGGCCGGACAAAGTGGTGAAAGCGGTGATTACTGCTTATACCAGCACGGTTGATCAAACCGATGATGATCCGTTTATTGCCGCCTCCGGCAAAAGAGTGCATGATGGTATGATTGCGGCCAATGGTTTGCCCTTTGGCACCAAAATCAAAATCCCTTCCCTTTATGGAGATAAAATCTTTACGGTGGAGGATAGAATGAACAAAAGATATGGTTTTGGCCGGATGGATGTCTGGCTGGATACCAGCAAAGCTGAAGCGAGAAAATTTGGGGTAAAAAGATTGGAAGTGGAGATATTTTATCCGGAAAAGGCTATTGCAAAGAAATAATAAGGATGATACGAATGGTCGCTTAAGGCGACCCACGAATAATGCAAATAAACAAAAAACTGTCCGATATATTTGGGCAGTTTTTTGTTTTAAATATATATTCGTGTTATTCGTGGCCGCAGCATTCGCATTATTCCTCAATAATCTCCACCGAGAGCACCTTTACCGGCTCAATCGGACTAGAATTTTCTCCCATCGCGCTTTCGGCCACTTCGGCCTCGGCGATTTGGTCAAGCGCGTCCAATCCTTCGGCTACTTGGCCAAAAATTATATAATTTCTCGGCAATGGATAATCCTTATGCATGATAAAAAACTGACTGCCATTTGTATTTGGGCCAGCATTGGCCATGGCTACTGCGCCGCGGCGGTATTCGCCAGTGAACGGTTCGTCATCAAATTTGTAGCCTGGCCCGCCCGTGCCATCGCCTTTTGGATCGCCGCCTTGAATCATAAAATCTTTGATGACGCGATGAAAAATAGTGTTGTCATAAAAATTTTTCTTGGCCAAGAAAACAAAATTGTTCACGGTAATGGGCGTGGCCGCGGCGTTTAAAGAAATTTTGATTTCTCCGGCAGTGGTCTTTAGAGTGGCGGTGTAAGTTTTGTTTTTGTCTATAATCATAATTGGGGTTTTATAGGTGGATAAATCCATAGATAAGCTGGATTTGATGGCGGTGTCTTGGGATGGTTGGGGTGTTGGGGGAGTAGAGGCGCCTGGGTCTTTTTTTACAAATAAGAACGCTGTGACCGCTAAAACTATTATTGCCGGCACTAGGCCGAGGAGGAGATATTTTTTCATAGGGTTTAATTATTTAGGTTAAATTATTTTATTGAGAAAATTTTCCTAATTACCTCATCAATCGGAACTTCGTTAATGAGTATATCATCAACCGGAAGCGTTTGCAACATTTGCGCCGCCACATTTTTGGCATTGTTTTTTGGGACTTCAAGCACCACACGCTTAGGGTCAAATTCCTTAATTTCGCCAAAATTTTGCAAAGAAGCCCTGTCCATTTTTTCCGTGAATGTTACTTCTAAAATTTTGTGATTAATATGTTCATCCAATAATTTTTTCAAACTGCCATCATAGCCAATCGTGCCGTGGTTGATTATAATCACTCTTTCGCATAAGGCCTCCACATCTTCCATATAATGCGACGTAAGAATGATGGTTGTTTTTCTTTGCTGATTATATTTTTTTAAGAATTCACGGATATTATTTTGCGACACCACATCCAAACCAATTGTCGGTTCGTCCAAAAACAAAACTTTAGGGGAATGAAGCAGGGCCGCCACCAGCTCGCATTTCATCCGTTGGCCGAGCGATAGTTTGCGCACAGGCACATCTAAAATGTCTTTGATATCCAATAACTCAACAAGTTCATCCAGCGTGGATTTGAATTGTTTATCCGGCACTTCATAAATTTCTTTATTCAGAATAAAACTTTCCATTGCTGGCAAATCCCACCAGAGTTGATTTTTTTGCCCCATCACCAGCGCGAACTGTTTTTGAAATTGTTTTTGCCTTTTCCATGGGGTGAAGCCCAAGACCTCGGCTTCGCCGGAAGTCGGATAAATAATTCCCGAGAGCATCTTTAGAGCGGTAGTTTTTCCGGCGCCATTTGGTCCTAAAAATCCCACCAACTCGCCCTCGTTAATGCTGAAATTTATTTTCTTCACCGCCTCGGCAAAAAGTTTTTCTCGGTGAAATAAGCTTTTTATTGAATTCCAAAGCCCGGCCGGCTTTTTGTAGTATTCGTATGTTTTCGTTAGATTTTTTACTTGGATGATGGGCATATTTTTGTGGGAGGCGCTACGCTAGCTTTTTTATTTCATTAACGAAATATTTTTTTATTTTAGGCCAATCTGTTTTTTTTAGCATTAAAGGCATTACATCTTTATCTGCATCCACAAAATATATTAGCGATTTGTATAGATGATAAAAGTCATAAGTTAGCCCTTTGAATTTTAGTTGTAGTTTTTTAATTAAATTTTGCAGGTTAGCTTTTTCGTTTTGAAGATAAAAATAAAGATCAATAAAATCCTTTTTTGTATTTCTGCCCGCGACGGCCTCTAATTTCATAACAGCTATGTCATTTGGTGAAGCTAGTTTTATATTATCACTATATTTTTTTTCTTTTTCTAGCATTGGATAAGGATAGGTCATAAAACTTACTTTAACATCGTTCAAAATACCCTCTACCGTATTCTCTTCTTCCTTAGTTAATGTAAGTTTTCCAATTTTAGAAAGCTTTTTTATTAATTGAGAAGTGTTAATTTTTTTTTGAGTAAAAAAATCCAAATCAACGGACTGTCTGTGGCCGTATTGCAATGCTAACGCGGTCCCACCCGCTAAATAAAAATCTTTCAACCATTTTACGCGCTCAAATTTTGTTAATAATTTTTCAGCTGATGGTGGTAGTGTTGTAATAAACATACTAAAGTGAACTCCAAAAATTTTTTGTTTTTAATGAAGCGTTCCTGCTTGCCATTACCGCTTTTTTAATCGCATTTTTTTTGTAATTTTTCTTTAACCACAGAATATCGCGCCAGCGCCCCTTTTCGGCTACTCGCGCAATAATGTAGTCCCTGTTTTTAACAGGATCAATGTTTTCCAAGGTTACATCCCAAAACACATTTTTTAGAAGATTTGGCAATTTCATATTGCTGAATTATATCATATTTTTAGCTAAAAAACAAGGGCTAACTCGACGCGCTGGAATACTTTTTTAAAGCAAAATTCCAGAATTTAAGCGCGCTAAAAAGGGATAAAGCCGCAAAAGCAAAAACATAAATTGTGCCATACCACGGCCATTTGCCGAATAGCGCGGCAGTGGGAACATAGGTGGTAAAAGCAACGGGAATCGCAGTCAAAAATATTATTTTTAATGTTTTGGGAAAAACATCAAGAGGAAATTTTCCAAATTGGAAAATTCTTCCATAAAGTTCATAAATAGCGTCATTTTTTATTGTCCAAAAAGAAAGCGAGCTTATTA
>CAYIHE010000012.1:0-17870 GCA_964363145.1 uncultured Gammaproteobacteria bacterium
GAGGTGCGAGCAGAGACGTTTCTTTTCGAAAGGAAAGAGAAAGCAGATCTCAAATTTTTGGGAAATCAAAAATTGCTTAATTCTCAACGGAGATAACAAGTTGAGAGGTGAAACGGCTAAATCCTTACTTGAACGCAAGAGCAGAGTCCCGATTTAGTCGGGATAAAAAGTTCGCTCGCTGGAGGTTGGCGGCAACGCCAATCCTAGAGAAATGATCATCAAGACACGAATTTTACAAACACGAATCAACACGAATTTATTCGTGAAAGATTAGTGAATAATGATTAGTGTCTTACAAAATTCGGCTTATGCTATACCAAAAAATACCACCCTTTCGGGGGCGGTATTTTTTTTGTATATTTTTTTAACCCGGTTCGTTGCCCATTGGCATTGGCGCAGGTTGGGAAACTTCCATTTCCGCTGGCATGATTTGCGGCGCAGTTTCCGCTTTTTGAGGAACAAACTTTTGCATTTCGCCCATTTCTACCCGTCTGAATTGCTGTGGCCCTCTTTCCCAAGGCATTTGTTCTTGCTGACCGGTTAATTCTTGCATTTTGCTGTCAAATTCTTGGCCAATGTTTTCCATTTCCTCAAAGGCATCTTTGATGGTTTCTTCATCCAAATCCTTTGATTTGATTAAATTTAAAACTTCCTGGCCTTTTTCTTTGGCTTGTTGCAAGATGGCTTCTAATTCAGATGTATCTCTCTTTTGTCTTTTTAATCTATTTATCATTAGTTGGGCTTGCGCCATTTCTCTTTTGAATTCCGAAGTGAATTGGCCCATGTTGGCCATCATATTCAAAACCCGGAAATGCTGCCAAACATCTTCCATTTGGCCAAAGAATTCGTTTTCAATTAAGTCAAACGCTCCTTCGCCATCGCCGCCAGCCATTTTTTCAACGGCCGAGTCGCGCACGCTCTTTAATTTATTTATCGCGTCCGCGAAAGCAGAATAAATATCCTGCACGTCCATGCCTTTTTTACCCAAGCGGTCGGCAATGGATTTGGCGCGTTTTAATTCTCTTTGCAATTGAGTAAGTTGGCGATTGAGGTCTTTTAGAGTTTGCGGCCAGCGAGTTAGCTGCTCCAGTTTTTGTCGGCTTTCATCCATGCTTTGCATTAAGTCTTGCAGGGATTCAAAGTCAATTGCGTCTATTTCTTCGGATGTTTTGGCGGTTTTCACCTGCGCGATGATTGCTTCCAATTTGGCGATATTTTCCAGCACATCGGCCGGCACAGCCACTTTGGATTTGGCCAAACGGGCCACTTGGCTTTTAAACATTTTTAAGCCCTGCTCCATGCCGCGCATGCCGCGCTTCATGCCTTCCATACGCTGTTGCTTTTCCACTACATCACGCCTAAATTCGTCCATAGACTGCATTAAGTCGCCCATTTCCGCCATATCAACATTTTGCATTTCTTCCATGGTGGTGGCATTTTTAGCGCCGCTGACAATTGCTTTTAGTTTTTCAAGATTTTGTTTTACTTCCTCGGACACGATAGCGCCTTTTTTCTCGGCATTGGTAATCATCCGTTCAAATTCTTTTACCATACGCTCTGATTGCATGGCGCCACGTTTCATATCTTTCAGTTGTCTTGCCTGTTGTTCAGGATTGGGGCCTCCTTGACCCTGATCGCCTTGCATCATGCCTTGTTGTCCTTGGCCGCCTCCGCCAGACATTGGGCCTTGATTGGAATATTGCTCGCAAGAGCCGGGTCGTTCCACGCCGTCTATTTTACAAGTTGGGCCGGTTGGGTAACTGCCGGAATCCGGATATGGCATTGGTTGTTGAGGATATGTTTGGCCTGGCATTGGTTGAGTGTAGACAGACCCTACCACCGGCTGAACCATTATTGGTTGTTCTTGAGCAAAAGTTTGAGTGCTTTTTAACGAAACCAGCAAGTTTTTTAGAACTTGCGGCATTTCAATGTAGAAAGCTTTTGCCGGTTTTGCCATGAAGATAAAAGCAAAAAGAGCAAAAACTAGTGTAATTTTTGCGAGATTTTTTATGTTATTCATATGAAGAAGAAATAATTAAATTATATTAAAAAAATAGTTTTTATCCCGGTTGGGCGGGATTATACGACCTTTTTAAGGAAGTTTTAAACTTGATAAATGAATTATAGCACAAAAATGGAAAAAAATCAAGATGAGTTATGCACCCTCCGCACTCTTCATTTCTTTTTTTTCGGCGCGGTCACATCATTTATTGTCGCGCCTTTTTCAAAAGATTTTATATTATCAACCGTTACATCCACAATTCTCTTTAAAGCTTCAATGCTGTTAAATGCGTTGTGAGGCGTAACAATAGTATTTGCGTGGTCAATAATAATATTATTCATTAGGTTGGTTTTTATTTGGCATTCACTGCCTTTGCAGGCGGCTTTAACCATTGCTTCTTCGCTTTGCACAAAACCTTCATCTTCCAGCACATCCAGTCCGGCGCCGGCTATTTGCTTGGATTGCAAGGCCCAAACCAAAGCTTCCGGATCAATCAGCGCGCCTCTGGCCGTGTTTATAAGATAGGACCCCTTTTTAATCAGCCTGATATTTTTTTTATTTATTAAATGATGAGTGGTTGGTAGAAGCGGGGTATGCAAAGTAATAAAATCAGATTCAGCCAGAAGCTTGTTTAGCGAAACGTATTTGAAGTCTAGTTTTTTGGCCAAATCTTTATTGGGAAAAGCGTCAGTGGCAATAATATTCATTTCAAATCCTTTGGCCATGGTTATGACATGCCCTCCAATGTGGCCGGTGCCGATAACGCCCAAAGTTTTGCCTCTTAAATCCACACCGCGCAAACCATGATAATCATAGGCGCCTTCTTTTACTCTTTTTACCGATTGAAAAAGTTTGCGGGATAATCCCAACATTAAAGCCATGGTGTGTTCGGCCACGGTGTTTTCGCCGTAAGTGGGCACGTTTAGCACCGGAACATGGCGTTTCTTGGCCGCGGCTAAATCTATGTGGTCAAATCCCGTGCTCATAGTAGCAATCATTTTTAAATTGGGAAGCACCCCAATCATTTTTTTGGTAACCGGAGATTCCACAAAGACAGCCAAAATTTCCGCGTCTTTATCCAAATTATTTTCTGTAACGGTTTCTTCCTTTATTTTGCAGGAAAATCCATGCATTTTTGATCGGACGTAATCTTTCATTTCCGGCCAGATGCCGTAGAAGGAAATTTTGAGTTTTGGCATATTACTTAATTTTTATACTATTATAAATTTGATGCAGTTCGGATTGAGTTTGCGCGTCGTCGTTTGGGTAATAAAGCCATACGGAGTAGGGATTATTTTTTGGACCAAGAATAAATTGTTCTTTGGCTTCGGCGATTTCGCCGCGCAGGCCAAAATCTTGGGCGCGAAAAATTTCTATTTTGCCGATGGCTGCGCCGGTTGTTTTGCTGACCGTAAGAACTTTAAACGCCGGGGAATAATCCTGCACAGAATAGTTTCTGGGATATTTTAAATTTAAATTTTCGTAAAACATTGAGGAAAATTGATTTATCATTTCTGGCGGCACCGGATAGGCGACTTTTAATTTTCCTCTAAAAAAACCGAGATAAATAACGCCAACGATTAGAGTCAAGCCGGCTAGGGCGAGGAGAAGCGCTTTTTTTAGAGGCATAAAGTTTGGTTAAATCATTATGTCCACATTATAGCTTATTTATATAGTATAGGCAAAAAGACATTCTTACAAACTAAAAACCGCCCGTTAGGATGGTTTTTAGTGTGGAGCCAAGGGGTATCGAACCCCTCTATCCGAGTGCTAACCACGGATGCCCCACCGTGAGGTGGCCCCTTAAACTCCACGGGGAATATTGTATCACTTTTTACAAAAAAAGAAAGACCGAGAAATGAATCTCGGACTTTCGGAGTTTTAATAGGATCCGTGGTTAGCATTAGTACTATATCAAATTAATCAGCTATTGTCAAGAGCTGTTGTCCAGAGCTGTTGTCCACAATGAAAAATCTACACTTCTACAACCATCCGCAAGCGGGCAAGCCGGCCTATACTTCAATCACCACCGGCAAAATCATCGGCCGTTTCTCTGTTTTTGTAAACAAGAATTGGCCGACATAATCTCTGATTTTATTTTTTATATTATTGGTATCAGCCCAAGACAAAGGATCGGAGTCGTTGACCATTTTTTTTACCCGATGGCGCAGATCCTCAATCAATTCTTTGTGTTCTTTAAGGAAAACAAATCCGCGTGAAATAATATCCGGATTTTGCACCAGTTTGCCGGTTTTGCTGTCTACGGTTACAATTAGCACCACCATTCCGTCTTCTGCCAGCACTTGCCTGTCGCGCAACACGATATTTGTTTCATCGCTTACGCCCAAGCCGTCCACAAACACATAATCAGCCGGAATTTTTGTTTTGGTTAATACGCCCGCGCCGTTTTGGAATTCCATCACCTGGCCATTGTCGCCGACAAAAATATTTTCTTTGGCAAAGCCCATAGACTCGGCAACTTTGGCGTTGTAGTGCAGAAGAAAATGATTGCCTTCAATGGGAATAAAATATTTTGGGTTGATTAGCCGAATCATTAATTTTACATCATCGGCCTTGGCGTGTCCGCCGGCGTGCACGTCCATCATTTGGTAGTGGATAATTTCCGCGCCTTTGCGAATCAATGTGTCTTTTAATCTTTGCACAGTGCGTTCATTGCCCGGAATAACGGAAGAAGAAAACACCACAGTGTCGCCTTTACACAGTTTTATAAAGCGATGTTCTTCGTTGGCAATACGCATCAGCGAGGCGTTTTTTTCTCCTTGCGCGCCGGTGCAAACAATAATTACTTTGTTAAGCGGGTATTTATCAGTGTCTTTTAGATCAATAATAGTTTTTGGGTTTACTTTTATATAGCCCAATTCTTTGGCAATGGCCACATTGTTTTTCATGCTGTAGCCGTCCAAGGCAACTACCTTGCCATATCTTTCCGCGATTTCCATAATTTGTTTTATGCGTGCGAGCAGGGAAGCGAACGTGCCCATGATTAAACGGCCCGGGGCTTTGGTGATGATGTCTTCCAAATTTGTGCCGATTTCCGATTCGGAAATTTGGTGGCCAAGCTGGGAAGCGTTGGTGCTGTCGCTCATCAAAGCCATAACGCCTTCACTGCCGATTTGGGCGATGCGCTGTAAGTCCGCAGGTTGTTCGCCGGCCGGCTGATAATCAAATTTCCAATCGCCGGTATGCACAATAACGCCCTCGGGAGTTCGTACTACCACGCCCATGGAATCGGGAATGTTGTGGTTAAGATGGAAAAATTCCAATTCAAAACTTCCCAAAGTCAATTTGTCTTTTAAATTCAGGTCGTGGATGTTTAACGGACGCAGGCCTTTGTAATCCTCCTGGCGTTTTTTGATAATGGCGTTGGTGAGAGGTAATCCATATATTGGTGGATAGCCGAGCATGGGGATGCAATGGGGGATGCCACCGATATGATCATAGTGGGCGTGCGTAATGACCACCCCGCGGATATTTTTTTCTTTGCCTTTCATGTAGCCCATGTTGGGAATAATATAGTCTATGCCCGGCATGTCTTCTTCGGGGAATTGCAGGCCCATGTCAATGATAATAATATCATTATTGTATTCAAACATGGTGCAGTTGCGCCCCACTTCTTCCAAGCCGCCGATGACCGCGACCCGGAGTTTGGTTTCTTCGCCGCGAAAGCGCGCGAAAGAAGGCCCGTTTATTTTTTGGGTTTTAATCACCGCCGTGAGGCGGGACCCGGCTGAGGCCGCGGTCTGCTGATTTCGGCTGGTTTGGAAAGTCCGTTTTTGTCGTCCGGAGTTTCCGCTGTTTTGATTTTGATGAGATGAATATCTGATCATAATTAATAAATTACCTACAACCCACAACTCACAACTTACAACCGGTCGTCGGTTGTTTGTTGCTGGTTGTTAGTTGTTTGTTGTTAGTTAAAGTGTGGGGACGGAGAGAATCGAACTCTCATGGATTGCTCCATACGCTTCTGAGACGTACGCGTCTACCAATTCCGCCACGTCCCCGAGATTTATCTGCGCCACTGTCTTTTTGTTTTTATATACCAATTGTTTAATCCGTTTAATCTTTCGGCTGGAGAAAATATTTGATTTAGAACCACGCCTTTTATTTCTTTGCTGGTTAAAAAATTGTAGGTGGAAGTATAAAGAAATATCGCCGGTATTTCTTTGGCCAAAATTTCCTGGAATTTTTTGTATGATTCTATTCTTTTTGATTCCGTGGTGGTGGCGCGCGCATCTTCCAAAAGTTTGTCGGCCGCCCGATGCGCGAATAAAGATAAATTAAGTCCGGGATAATTTATCTGTGAGGAATGCCAGAAAGGATATGGGTCAGGATCACCGCCAACAATTTCTCCATAAAGCAAAACTTGATAGGCGCGGTCGCGCAGAACTTCTTTATTTATTTGGCTTCCGCCGACAATTTGCGTTTTTATTTTAACGCCGACGGCGCGCCACATTTTGGCCACTGCCTCGGCCACTTGCTGGTATTCTGGAGTGTCCACCGTGGTAATGGTTATTTCCAAAATTTCGTTATTTTTATTTTTGCGATAAAAGCTTTGTTCAGCGTCCATGCCTTGGCGCACAGTGTCGCTAATTTCTTTTTCTACCGCGGCTTTTTCTCCGGCGAGTTCTTCGGGGGTGGAGCTGGTTTGTTTTGTTGAAGTAGCTGTAGTCTGTTGTTGTCTGGTTTTTAAAATAGCGTCATATTGCGATTTAAAATAATCTTCCGGCTGGACTTGTTTCCAGTTTTTGTCCAAGATTTGGCCGGCTTTGTTCGCGTCAAAAGCAGGGAATGGCGCTTCTGGATCATAACCCAAATCATCAGGTAAAATAGGTGAGCTTATCGCTTCACCACCACTGCCCGGCATTTGCGCCAATAGCTGATTTTTATCAATTGATAAGTTCAAGGCCAAGCGCAGTTCGCTGTCTTTTAGCGCCGGCGCCGCGTCTTGATTAAAAAATAAAGCGGTATATTGCGGCAGTTTGAATTTATGCAGTTGAAAATTTTTACTTGCTCCGCCTTGGCGCGGGCCGGAAATTTTATTAGCCAAATCATATGGCAGGAAACTTATCGCCATCACGTCTTGCGCCTTTAAAGCGCTGGCCGCCTGGGCAAAATCCGTATAAAATTTAAAAGTAACTGTTTTAAAATATGGCGCGCTGCCGTAATAGACAGGGTTGCGGTCCATGCTATAATTTTGAATGTTGCCGCCGGAGTCTTTGGTTAATTTGTTGAATTTCCACGCGCCAGTGCCAATTGGTTGTAGATTGGTTTTGGCCAAGCGAATTCCCGATGGCGGCA
This sequence comes from uncultured Gammaproteobacteria bacterium, assembly GCA_964363145.1. Taxonomy (GTDB): domain Bacteria; phylum Patescibacteriota; class Patescibacteriia; order Magasanikbacterales; family GWA2-37-8; genus XYD2-FULL-39-9. The sequence goes on from CAYIHE010000012.1 coordinate 7,325, forward strand.
CATTGGCCCAAATATGTTCCGGCGAGATGCCCGTGGTTAAGCTGCTTAAAAACGGGGCAAAAGATTCTTTTAAAATAAAACGAACAGCATAGTCTCCGTCGCGTTCTATTTGAACGTTTTGAAAAGCGGCCAGCAGGGGACTGCCAACTTCCGGGTCTTGGATAGTTTCAAAAGTATAAATAACATCATTGGCTGTAAATGGTTCGCCATCCGACCACTTTACATCTTGGCGCAAATTTATTTCATATGTTTTTCCATCCGCGCTGATGGTGTAACCGCTGGCCAAATCTGGCGTCAGTTTTTGCTGTGGACTGTATTTAAATAATCCGGAAAAAATTAACGAGGCGATATCCGCGTCAACGTCGTTGATGGGGGTAAAAAGCGGATTGATAAATTTGGGCTGGCCTATCAGAGCTTCGCTGTAATCGCCGCCGCTGGCCGGCGCCAAAGTATTATTTTTAAAGAAAATCAGTACGCCCCAGATCGCTGTAGTTAAAAAAATTACCACTAAAGCCAGCCCGACAATTTGTTTTTCTTTTTTTGACAAAAAGTTTTTTAAGTAGCGCAATTGCGGCCATTTTGGCAAAAAATTCGCCTGAACTTTTCTAAGCAGTTTTTGATCCAGGTTGGTAGAGGGCAGAGCGCCAAATTTTTTTCGCTGTTTTTTCCAGAAGAAAAGTTTTGACCAATTCATGGGAGAATTGTTATTTGTAATTGTCATCCCGAGCTATGTTTCAACTGTCATCCCGAGCGAGCCGTAGCGACGAGGGATCTCTGTCCAGTTCGTTACAATTGTCTTTACTAAAAATAGACAGAGATTCCTCGTCGTCCAGCTAAGGCTGGCCTCGCTCGGGATGACAAACGATGTGTCGGAATGACAACTATGAGCTGATTTTAGAAAACGAGCCTAATCAAAGAAAGACCAAAAAATATTACGGATATGACAATGGTGGCAGTGTATAAAATTTTGTCTACGCCGCGCTTGGTGCTATAAATGTTGCTGGAACCGCCAAAAACCCCGCTTAATCCGGTGCCTTTTTGCTGTAAAAGGATGACAGCGATAAGCAGAGCGGACAGAATAAATTGGATGATATTATAAATATTATCGGACATATGATTGAGAAGTAATTTAAGGCAAATTCATTATATCATTAAACGGGAAGTTTGTCAACTGTATCCATGTATAGTATAATTGTCATTGCGAGGAGGTCTTGGCGACCGATGAAGCAATCCCATGGTTTGGTGGTGATAGTGAGGAGATTGTCCCGATCTCGAAGATCGCGGATCCCGTTCGCTACGGGACCACGTCGCTACGGATCCTCGCAATGACATTCGAATTCGTATATTAGTATCACTATATTAGTATAATTAGTATTTATGCGCTGGTATCAAACTGCATGGGGTGTGGCCTTGCTCGGACTGGGCGCGGTGATGGCAATCGCCTTCATAGTTTTTGGCGTCATTACTGTTAAGTTTTGGTGGCAAATAAAACAGGGACAGGGCACTTTTTTGCAAAAGGAATTTTATGGCGGATTTGATCGAGATCCCAGAGCAGTTGGCAATAAAGCGGAAAAAATAGACAGAAATGTTTTGGAAAATGGCGATTTTCCCTTTTTGGGCAATCCTGGCGCGGCCATAAAAATCGTGGTTTTTGGCGATTTTCGCTGTCCAAACACTAAAGCCGCCTGGCCGATTTTACAAAAATTGGTAAATACATATGGCTATAAAGTAAAATTAATTTTTAGAAGTTTCCCGGTTGAATCAACGCATCCGGGCGCCAACAAGTTGGCCCAAATAGGCGTCTGCGCCCACGAACAGGGGAAGTATATGTCCGCGCACAATTATTTATTTACCAATCAGGATAATTTGCCTACTTATCTTTCGGCCGAGGATTTGACTGCGTTGGCCAAAGACACGAGTTTGGATTTGGATAAGTTAAATAAATGTTTGGAAAGCAGCGCCACGGCTGTAAAAGTCAGCCGAGACTATGCCGACGGATTTAAATTCGGTGTGGCCGGCACCCCCACCTTTTTTGTTAATGGCCAGAAACTGCAGGGAGTGGTGCCGTGGGAAACGTGGGAAGAATTAATGAAAAAAATTAAATAAAATTTTATGCGCCGCAAAATTTTAATGCTAATGGCTTTGGGGTGGCTGATGTTTTTTCCTAGCGTTGTTTTGGCCGCAAACAGCAATTCGCCGCTGTTGGATAGAACATGTTGGAAAAGATCGGCTTGTCATGAGCAAAGAGCAAAATATTTAGGTATAGATAAATATGACAAAACAAAATTGGACGAAGGATTTATAAGCGGTATTTCGGCCGGTAAATGCGTTGGTAATACAACCGGAAAAGAAGAAGACGAGTTGGGGAAATGCTTGCCGGCCGGTAAAACCAAAACATCCATTTCTTTTGGCGGCAGATCCGAGTTTGCCAATGTGGGCGATTTTATTTTGGTAATGTATAAATATCTGTTGGCCGTGGCCAGTATTTTGGCCGTAATTGTCATTATCGTGGCCGGCGTGCAATGGACGGTTTCCGGCGGTAACAGCGAAATGATTTCCAGCGCCAAAAAAAGAATTGGCGGCGCGCTGATCGGGCTGTTTATCGGGTATATGTCGTATTTTATTTTAAATACCATCAATCCGGCTTTGGTAAGTTTTCGTTTGCCGCAGGTGTTTTTGATAAGACCGATAGCAATGCCGGATTTGGCGATCTGTTTCGGTGAAAAATTTGCGATGAAAAAATTGGCCGTAATAGATAGGAGCGACGCAACTAACCAGGATTTATTATCTGGAAAACCTTTTACTCCACCACCTTCGGATAAATTTTCCATAGAAGTATTTCCAGCCTGTAATGTTGCGTATGCGGTAGATGGCGTGGCCGATGAATTTTGTTTTGGTTCATTTCCGGAGAATTGGAATACTACAAGAGAATTTGTCTGCGCCCTGTCGAGAAATGGCAATATAGATTCTAAACAGTTAATAACCGTAGACCACGAACTTGATATTAGCGGGATCGGGTCTAATATTAAAAGTAAAATTCTTGATTTGATTGGGACTGATGGGAGAGCACAAGTTGGCATGGTAGATGATGTAGCGCTAAAATTTGCCTGTTCGGACAAAAAAGTAATACAAGTCATAAAAATGAGCGAGGAGGATAAAAGCACTGGGGGCGGGTTTGAATTAGGCGAGACAAAGTGGTGGGCCGTTCCATCAACTTTATTGACGGGTGTAACTCCAGCAGGGCCTTGTGTAAGCTCGGGCGCAACCGCCGTCGGCAGTTGCTATCAGCATGTTGGCTCCTTTAAAATGTCCGAAGAAAAGATTAGAGTATTATCAAGAAAATGCGGCACAAATAAAGAACAAGGCGAGGTGTATATGTTTTTAAAAATTTTAGTAAAAGAAGACGCGTTGGGGGCATTGGGTGCTTCTTTATTTAGCGGAGGGCTGGGTTTGGAAGGCGCAATAAAAGATTTGGTTTTTGGTAGCGAGGATGATAAATGGGTGACTCTTGGTTGCGTGGATGCTGGAAATGAATTTAAGTGTGAAAAAATTATAAAATTAAAAGATGATCAATCACCCGAGATCGGCGATATGATACCCTTGTTGCCCATTTTGGAACACAAAGCTTTGTTCAAACAAATAAAAACCATCTTCTCAACTCAAAGTATTTAATTCTTCATCTCGCATTTGGATTTTTTGTGTTTTTCTTGGTCATTTTAAACCGGCTGTTTTTTTGCTATCCCCGTAGCGGCAATTGACATACCGCAAAAAAGTGTTATACTATACCACTGAATTAAACATCCTTGTTTTTTCTCAAATTTAAGCGAAATATGCCCTTTTTATGAAAAAAACACCAGACAATCAAATTGCTTTTTATCAATCACCGGATGGTTCGGTAAATATTGAAGTATTATTTACTGAAGAGAATATTTGGTTAACTCAGAAAAAAATAGCTGAATTGTTTGAAACGACCCCGCAAAATATTACTCAACATTTAGGAAATATTTATTTAGAAAAAGAAGTTGATAAAGAGTCAACTTGTAAGGATTTCTTACAAGTTCAAAAAGAGGGCAAAAGAGAGATCTCTCGAAAGGTAGCTTTTTATAGTATCGAAGCTATTATTGCTGTTGGTTATCGAGTAAGTTCCGAGCGAGGCGCGCAATTTCGTCAATGGGCCACAGGAATTTTAAAGAACTATATTCACAAAGGCTATGCGTTAGATAGCAATCGCATGAAATATGGTTCTCGTTTTAGCGCCAGATATTTTGACGAGCTTTATGAAGAAATTAAGGATATTCGCACGAGCGAACGAATAATTTATCAAAAAATCACCGACATTTACGCGACAGCGATTGATTATTCGCCAAAAGCGTATGAGAGCAAAGAATTTTTTGCTACTGTACAAAACAAACTTCATTTTGCTATAACCGGTAAAACCGCGGCGGAAATTATCACGAATCGCGCCAGTAGCAAAAAAGACAAGATGGGACTAACTTCTTGGAGACGTTCTCCGCAAGGGAAAATTATGCCGAGCGACACGGTAATTGCCAAAAATTATTTGGATAAAAAAGAGATAGAGCATTTGAATCGTATTGGAAATATGTATCTTGATTATGCTGAAATGCAAGCGGCGCGAGGTAAAGCAATGACAATGAAAGGTTGGGTGGAAAAACTCAATGCTTTTCTTGAGTTTAGCGAATATGAAATTTTGACAAATGCCGGCAAGATCAGTCATGAAGTGGCGGAAACGCTAGCACTAGAGGAATATGAAAAATTTAGGAAAGTGCAGGATAAAAATTATATTTCTGACTTTGATCGCGAGGTTAAACAACTTTTAGGATCCAAGAAAAAAACAAAAAATAATTAAGAGTGAACAATATGCAAGACCCTGTACCAGAACTCACAAGCTCGTTCGGTACAGGGCAAGCAAATTATTTATGAATAAAGACAAACTCATAATCAAGGGAGCGCGGGTGCATAACCTCAAAAACGTCTCTTTGGAAATTCCAAAGAACAAATTGGTGGTAATCACCGGTTTGTCCGGTTCGGGAAAATCCAGCCTGGCTTTTGATACTATTTACGCCGAAGGCCAAAGACGTTATGCCGAATCACTTTCTTCTTACGCGCGCCAGTTTATGGAAACGCGCGACAAACCGGACGTAGACAGTATTGAAGGTCTTTCTCCGACTATTGCCATTGATCAAAAAAGTTACACGCAAAACCCACGTTCCACGGTGGGCACGGTAACGGAAATTTACGATTATTTGCGCCTGCTGTTTTCTCGCATCGGCCAGCAATATTGTCCGGATTGCCAGGTACCGGTACAGGCCTATACGGCCGGAGCCATTGTGGAAGAATTGCGCCGCCGCGCGCGCCTGGGCGGAGAGATTTTGGTTTTATCGCCGCTAGCCAAACAAGAAAAAATTGTGGCCAAAGGTTTGTTGGAAAAAGTAGAAAAATCCGGTATTGATTCGGTTCGGGTAAATGGCCCAGCCGTCGCCTCTGGCTATGGCGGGCAAAGCCGCATTATGAAAATAAACGACTTGGCTGATTATGAATTTTCCGCGAATAAATTGTATAGCGTAGAATTGCTGGTGGGAAAAGTGGTGGATTTTAAAAAACAAGACTTAATGAAAATGGTAGAAGTGGCTTTGGATTTAAGCAATGGTTTGGTGATAATCGCAAATGGAGGGGATGCGAAGCCCCGTACCGAGCCGCTGAGCGGCTCTGGTACCGGGGAAACATTTTCCACCTCTGGTCTGTGTCCAAAATGCGAAAAAACTATGCCGGTTTTGGATATGCGTAGTTTTAGTTTTAATAGCCCTTATGGCGCTTGCCCGCGCTGTACTGGTTTGGGGATTACTCAAGAAGTAGACGCGCAGTTGGTGATGCCTAACGATCGTCTAACTTTGGCCGAAGGCGCTATTCAACCCTGGATGAGAATTACCGGCAACCAAAATTGGTATCAAAAAATTATCGCGGCCGTGGCGCAACGACATGGGTTTTCCGTAAATACGCCGGTAAAAGAATTTAATCAAAAGATAAAAGATATAATTTTGCGCGGCACCGGCGACGAAGAATATTTAGTTGATAACAAAAAAACCAAATTTCCAGGCGTGATTCCAAATTTATTGCAAAGACATTTGGAAACCGATTCCGAATACGTGCGCAAAGAAATAGAACAATATATGCGCGAGTCAATCTGTTCGGTTTGCGCTGGCAAACGTCTGCGCCGCGAATCATTGGCCGTCAAAATCGGCGATCTTACTATTGCCGACCTGTCCGCTTCCAGCATTGAAGATAATATTGTTTTTTTTAAGGGGTTGTCATCCCGACTCGTCAATTCCCCGCTTGGGCGGGGTAGGGGTGGGTTGGCGGGTTCGTCAAAATCAACTTATGACCAACCCACCCCTGGCCTTGAGGCCTACCCCGCCCAAGCGGGGAATACAAACAGAACATCCGGTCTTAACGCAACGCAACGGGAGGCGATCGCCAAACCGGTTTTGAAGGAAGTTATTCAAAGATTGGAAAGCATGGAAAAAGTAGGGTTGAATTATTTGGCTTTGAACCGGTCAATGAACACTCTTTCAGGCGGAGAAGTTACCCGCACTCGTCTGGCCACGCAATTATCCACAGGCCTTATCGGAGTAATCTATATATTAGATGAGCCGAGCATCGGTCTTCATCCAAAAGATAACAACATGCTGATTGCCAGTTTAAGAACTTTGCGCGATTTAGGCAACACGGTAATTGTAGTGGAGCACGATCCGGCCATGATGATGGCCGCGGACCACGTGATAGACGTTGGGCCGGGCGCGGGCGTGAATGGCGGAGAAATTATCGCTCAAGGCACGGTGGCGGAAATTAAGAAAAATAAAAATTCTTTAACCGGAGATTATCTTTCCGGCCGGGAAAAAATATCCTGTGTTGCGGGTACGCGTTCTGTCATTGCGAGGAGTGAAGCGACGAAGCAATCTCAACAATCGGGGGGATTGCCGCGCCCCGTAAAAACGGGGCTCGCAAAGACAATAAAAATCATCGGCGCCAAAGCTTTTAATTTAAAAAATATCAGCGTGGAATTGCCTTTGGGCAAATTAGTCTGCGTAACCGGCGTGTCCGGTTCTGGCAAATCCACCCTTATTATAGATATCTTGGGCAAAGCGCTGTCCAAGCATTTTTATCGCGCCAAAGATGAACCAGGCGAACATAAAGAAATCAAAGGTGTGGATAATATTGACAAAGTCATTGCCATAGACCAATCTCCCATTGGCCGCACTCCGCGTTCCAATCCGGCCACTTATACCGGCGTGTTTACTCTTATTCGTGATTTATTTGCCAACCTGCCGGAAGCGAAAATGCACAGTTATGGCGCGGGCAAATTTAGTTTTAACGTCAAAGGCGGCGGCCGGTGCGAAGCCTGCGCCGGCGAGGGTTACATGCGGATCCCCATGCAATTTTTGGCCGATGTTTACGTGCAGTGCAGTGAGTGCAACGGCGCGCGTTATAATCGCGAAGCGCTGGAGGTGCATTATTTAAACAAAAATATCGCTGATGTTTTGCATATGACAGTTGAAGAGGCGAGCGCGTTTTTTAGCAACGTGCCAAATATTTCGGAGAAATTAAAATTGCTTAAAGAAGTTGGGTTGGGTTATATGCAATTGGGCCAGCCGGCCACCAATTTGTCCGGCGGCGAGGCGCAAAGAGTAAAATTGGCCACTGAGCTTTCACGCGCTTCCACCGGCACTACCTTATATATATTAGACGAACCGACCACCGGTTTGCATTTTGAGGATATCAGGCATTTGTTGCAGGTTTTAAACCGGTTGGTGGCCAAAGGGAATACAGTAATTATTATTGAACACAACATTGACGTGATTAGATGCGCGGATTGGGTGATAGATATGGGTCCGGGCGGCGGCAAGCATGGCGGCGAGGTGGTTGCCCAAGGCACGGCCAAAGATTTGATGAAAAACAAAAAAAGCTGGACCGGAAAATATCTAAAAACAAAATAGAATCGTCTGTCATTCCCCCGACTAAGTCGGGGGAATCCAGTCGACGGTTGTCTGGATTCCCAATCCACCGCAATTGCGGGGCAGGCAAGTTGGGAATGACAGTAAAAAAATCCCTCAGACTCGGGAGGTTTTATAAGAGACTCATAAATTTTCCTTCCAATTCATCACCACCTACCAATTTTAACTCCTTGATAATTTTATGTTGTAATTTTAATTCGTTATGTCTGGGAATCATTATAAATGGCCTAAATCCTTCCGGTATCGTATAGCTACTTGGAAAGGCGTATTTATCATGTATTCCGCGCCGGTCATTATTTAGACAAAATCCTAATTTTTTTAAAGCCCTTACACATTGACGCTTATTAAAATTCAGTTCACCCATACTAAGCGGTTTGCAGTTTTGCTTCGTATCGTACTGTTTCGTTATTTGGCAACCTAAATTCGTCAAAAATATAATCAGATTCTTTTTTAGGAACACTAAAATAAGTCAATACAGCATCATTAACCATTTCAAGCAGTTCTTCTTTAGAACGCGCTTGCGTAAAAAGCCCCGGCAAATCTTTGCATTCCGCTATAAACCAGCCATCATTTGTTATCTCAATTGAGAAGTTAAGCTGGTCCGGTATTCCGTATTTTCTTTTTATTTCACGCGGACTGCCTTGCGGAACGAAGAATCTATAGATTTTATTTAAAGTTGCTTGCATACCTGTATATTATACCATATTCGGGAATTTCTGTAATCTGTGTAAATCCAGCTGTCAATCTGTTTAAATCTATGTTTTATTTCTTTACTTTTCTCTCCTTCATCTTTCGTTTAAATTCCGGATCGCGCAGAAAGTGCAGTTTGGCGCGGCTGACTTCGTATTGTTTTACAATTTCAATTTTTTCTATCACCGGCGAGTGTATAGGATAGATTCTTTCCACGCCAACGCCGCTGGCAATTTTGCGCACGGTAATGGTGCCGCCGGCTTCTTGGCCGTGCTTGGCGGCGATGATAGTGCCTTCAAAGATTTGAATGCGTTCTTTTTCTTCACCTTTTGTGTTTAGCTCTTTAATTTTCTGATGAACTTTTACCACCATTCCCGGTTTGTAGGCGGTAGCGACTATAGTTTCTGTCATATTCGAAATGAGTGAGAGAAATAATCAAATGTTTTTGATTATTTCCGAGCAAATGAGAATATATGCGGCGAAGCCCCTATAAAAGTTTAGTATTGTCATCGCGAGCGAAGCGCGGCGATCCCATGGTTTGGTAGTGTTAACATGGGGATTGCTTCGTCGCTACAGCTCCTCGCAATGACAGTTAATGAATTGCCTTATTTTAGCCCATTATTTATTTTTTGTCAATGGGGTTATTGTTCTTTAGGTGTCTTTGAATAATCTCGGCTATATTATCTGTAGTTTGCTGTAATTTTCCATCATAATTTGTAATTCGATAATCATATTTTTCGGCGGCTTTAATTTCTGTTTCTGCTATTTGGATACGGTCGGAAATCATCTGTTGGGTCATTCCACCGCGTTTTTCGGCCCGTTGTTTTAGTACTTCCATATTTTCCGGTAAAAGAAAAATAGATAGATTTTTTATTTTTAATTTATCCATGCTATGTTTGCCGTTTACATCCAAATTGGAGAAAACCAAATCGTGGGTTTGCAATAAGTCCTCCAGTTTTTGCTTGGGTGTGCCGTAATAGTTGCCCGCCATATTATTATATTCCAAAAAATAGTTTTGTTTTATTTTATTTTCAAATTCTTCGCGGCTGATAAAATTGTAGGTAACGGCTTCTTTGTCCGTTGGCCGAGGCGCGCGCGAGGTGGTGGTGACTAGACGAATTGAATTTTGGAGAATTTTTAAAAGACGGGCGATGACCGCGTCTTTGCCCCCGCCGGTGGGGGAGGAGATGATGATTAACAGACCTTGGGGCATAGAATTATGTGTCATTGCGAGGAGCTGTAGCGACGCGGTCCCGTAGCGAACGGGATCCGCGATCTTCGAGATCGGGACAATCTACTTATTAGCACTACCAGTACTGTGGGATTGCTTCGCTTTGCTCGCAATGACAAGTTGTTTGATGTTACTTTAATAATTTCAAAAACTCTGCCAGTTTTTGTGGCAATGGCGACTCAAAAGTTTGTTTCTCGCCGTTTAAATTCGTAAATCCCAATTTAGTGGAATGCAAAAAAAGCCGGCCCAGTTTTTCATCCCAAGTTCGCTTTTGTTTTTTCTGGAAATAAAGCGGATCGCCAACCAGCGGATGGTTGAAGGCCAGCATGTGCACGCGAATTTGGTGCATGCGGCCGGTATGGGTTTTGACGCGCAATAGAGAAAAATTTATAAAGTTTTTTTCCACCGTAAATTCTGTTTTGGCCTGTTTGGCGTCGTTGTGTAAGGGCAAGGCATGCCTGGCCCTTACGGTTGTGGAAATTGGCCGCGCCGCCATTCTATCAGCTGTCTCTGAACGAGTAATTGGAAAATCTATCTCCCCCCAATCCCGGGCCATTGGTTCATGCGCCAGGGCCATGTATTCTTTTTCTATTGT